>CAMCZQ010000034.1 GCA_945887835.1 Bordetella parapertussis
CCGACAAAAATAATGAAATCTATTTTGATGCGAGCGTGACCGCTGGCCGCTTTGAGCGCGCGCAAACTGCGATGCAAGCGGGCAAACATATCTACCTAGAAAAACCAATCGCTGAATCGCTTGACGAAGCCCTTGAATTAGCGCGTATGGCCGAGCGTTTGACACTGAAGAACGGCACGGTACAAGACAAATTATTTTTACCGAGTTTGCACAAACTTCGCAGAGTCAAAGAGGCTGGGTTCTTTGGTGACATTATTCAAGCCAAAATCGATTTTGGTTGGTGGGTATTTGATGGCGAGCTTCACCCCGCGCAACGCTCAAGCTGGAACTATCGCAAACGCGATGGTGGTGGCTTAGTGTTGGATATGTTTCCACATTGGCGCTACATCGTCGACACCTTGCTTGGCGAGGTTAAATCCGTATCTTGCCGAACAAAAACGGCCATCGCCAAGCGTCGCGATGAGCAAGGCAAGCCTTATGACGTAGATGTTGAAGACGTCGTCTTAGCCACCCTAGAACTCGCCAATGGCGCCTTGGTTGAAATCAATGCCTCATGGGCAGCACGTATCAAGCGCGATGATATTTTGACGTTGCAAGTGGATGGCACGCAAGGCTCAGCCTCATGCGGTTTATATCGCTGCTTTATTCAACCTATGGCCGCCACGCCCAAGCCAGTTTGGAGCATTGAAGTGCCCACAAGCGAAGACTTTGATGCGCAATGGCTTGAAGTACCTGACGTTGCACCGTACACAAATTCGTATCGCGTAGGTTGGGAGTCGTTTTTAAGGCATGTGCTTGATGACACACCTTTTGCTTCGCCCTTGAAGGCGGGTGCAAAAGGAATTCAATTAGTCGACGCTTGCTATCGCAGCAACGCCGAGCGCCGCTGGATTGATTTGCCAGAACTCACGCTTTAGCTTGCTGAACTGACTCACCAAGCCGACTCTAAAATCTCAAGAACCTGACTGGTTTGCGTGACCGTCCTTGGATTGTTTTTAATTCCAAAGTCATGCATCACCTTATCAGCGATGACTGGAAAGTCTTCTCGCTTGACGCCAACATCGCGTATGCGCGTGGGTAGACTCAAGCTTCGCACCAACTGCTCGATGGCATCGGCCGCCTCCATCCCAGCGCAACCCATGGCTTGCGCAATCATTTGTTGCTTTGGCGCATTGACGACTTTGTTGTAACGCATCACCGCGGGCAGCAATACGCACGAGGTATAGCCGTGCCCGACCCCCGCGTGCGCGCCAAAAACATGACCAATCGCGTGGCTAGCGCCCACGCGTGCGCCGAACTCAAGAATACGAATTGACATCGCCATGCCGCGCTGACAATCGAGACGCGCATCCAAATCCTTGGGGTCAGCCAATACGCGCGGCAGCCCATTAGATAACAGCGCTAGCGCGGCGGTTCCAAATGCATCGACGCAAGGATCGACGTTTAACATCGCCATAAATTCAGCCGCATGGTCAACCGCTTTAATACCACTTGATAAAAACAAAGACATAGGCGTGTCAAGTGTAACGATTGGGTCAACGATCACTGCGCGCGGTGCCGTCATGGGATAGCCGAAAATCTCTTTGACGCGTGCAGTCGTGTCTGAGCACCCGGCAAACCAGGTGAACTCGGCCGCTGACAGCGTGGTGGGTACGGCGATCATACGCAACCAATCTGCGGCATCGTTCGGGCGCGCACTGCCATCAGTCGCTGCAAAAACTGCAGCGCCGTGCAATTCAGCGCGAGTCGTCAACCCCAACTTAAGCGCAACCAACATGACCTTAGTGGCGTCAATGACTGAACCACCTCCAATCGCCAACAACACGTCCGCGCGGGCGGCCAGGGCAGCGCGCGCGCCCGCCAGCACACAGTCTTGGGGTACATGCGCCGTAATACCGCTGAATTGGCCCACGCAGCGGTAGCCCAGCGCTCGAACGATGGCTTGATAAGACGGCGTTGCCTCGACCGACTTGCTACCCAGTACAAAGACGCGCTGACTGCCCGTGCGCTCGACTTCTTTAATCACTGCTGTAACGGCAGGCTCGCCAAAGCTGATCCGCTCGGTGGCGTTAAAAAAATGAAACGAGGGTGTCATGACAGTGGGCTCCACGGGGTGTCTCTGCATTAGGGTGTTAGGACAATCCAGCTAAAGAGATTACCCTATTCTAATAGTTAGTTTCTCGCGGGTGAAGCGGCACATACGACTCTGAGGCCATTGTGAACCTACAAAGTGCATTGATTCCCCTTTTATCTGCTGACGAGTCGCGTCTGGTTTTAGCACTTGATCTCGCGAATCGCATCATTGATCACTCAAGCGATGCAATTTTAATTAGCACGGCCGAGCCTCTTGATCAACCCGGCCCGCTCATCGTTTTTGCGAATCGCACATTTAAGGCACGGACGGGTTACAGCGAAGAAGACTTGATTGGTAAAACCCCCAGGATACTGCAAGGCCCCAAGACCGATCAGCACACCTTGCGGCGAATCAGAACTGCCTTAGAGGCGTGGGAACCCATTCGAGAAGAGGTGCTCAACTATAAAAAAAATGGCGAAGAGTTTTGGCAAGAACTGAAGATTTTCCCAGTACCAAACGCTGCCGGAGCATTTACCCACTGGGTGTCAATTCAGCGCGACATCACTGCAAGAAAGATTATTGAACAGCAGAATTATGATCTTGCGTTCCTAGATCCACTCACTAGCCTACCCAATCGGCGACTTTTTTTTGATCGCTTACGTCAAACGATTGTGAAGAATACACGATCGAATCAGTATGCAGCACTTCTGTATATTGATCTAGACCATTTCAAACTAGTCAATGACCGCGAAGGCCATGCGGCGGGCGACCGACTTTTACAGGCTGTTGCCAAACGTCTTGAACGCTGCCTACGCGCGGGCGATACGCTTTCTCGCCTCGGTGGCGATGAATATATCGTCTTGCTCGATCAGTTAGGAGACGACTATGAGGTGGCGACTTCCATCGTAGAGGGTGTGGCGCACCGAATGCTATCTTCACCAGACACCCTGTTGAAGGAAAACACCTTCAAATGGGTTGGCACCTTCAGCATCGGAGTCACTATTTTTTCAGGGAATCACACTTACACACTCGAAGAATTAGTCGAGCAGTCTGATTCGGCCATGTATCAAGCGAAAGCCCTGGGTCGCAATCGCTTGCAAGTCTACGACCAAGCCATGCGAGAGGCGAATAGCGAGAAAAGTGCGCGAATTGAAAGCCTACGCCAAGCGCTCGACCGGGACTGGTTCAAACTCTACTTTCAACCGCAATGTGACAAACATGGCAACATCCTTGGATTTGAAGCGTTGCTGCGCCTCCAACATCCGACTCACGGCTTAGTTCTACCTGGTGCCTTTATTGCGCTTGCAGAAGCAACCCAGTTGATTGTGCCGATCGGTCAGTGGGTGCTTGCACAAGCCTGCCAACAATTAGCATGCTGGGCAACGCAACCTCAAACAGCCGCCTATTTTTTATCTGTCAACGTCAGCCTGAAACAGCTACAGCAAGCCGAGTTTGTCGACGGTTTAACGGCAGAACTCAAAAGGACCGGGGCCAACCCCGAACGGCTCACCCTTGAGATCACGGAATCCCTCTCGCGGACGCACTCTGAAGAGATTGTAGAAAAAATTCGACGCTTGAAACAATTTGGGATTCGCCTTTCGTTAGACGATTTTGGAACCGGTTTTTCTTCGCTCACCTATCTAAAAAACCTACCGTTTGATGAGCTAAAAATCGATCAGTCTTTCATCTCAGATTTAATGACAAACAGCACGAGTGCAAGCATCGTTCGAGCGACACTCAATTTGAGCGAGGCCCTCGGGCTGGCTGTGGTCGCAGAAGGGGTTGAAACCCAGGCACAACTCGATTTTTTGTTTGACGCAGGCTGTCGTATTTTTCAAGGATATTTCTTTGATCAGCCGATGCCCATCGAGGCGCTCGAAGCAAAGCGACTCGCCGTGCACGGCCTGCCCCCTAAGCATTAGCCTCTTGAGATTACGCATCGCTAAGCTCTGATATAATTTTTGACCAAGCCGATGTAGCTCAGTTGGTAGAGCAGCTCATTCGTAATGAGAAGGTCAGGAGTTCGATTCCCCTCATTGGCACCAGTAACGATGCGGGTCACAGCAAAGTGACCCTTTTTCATTTTGCAACGGGCTAACACGGGGCTAACGCGGCCTCGAACAATTGCACAAAGTTGGACAACTGCTGGGGAGACTGCAAAGGTCTAATCCAAGCAGTTTAGCCACGTCTGCGGACGCTTAACCACTCCCTTGGCCATCGCGTTGGAGCGATGGCGTGGCGGGGGGGAACACACGCGCGATTTGCCGTTCGATCGAAAGTCCAGCCAAACCTAATATAGCTAAAAAATCCTTGTGCTTGACTCGTACCAAGGCTACTATGGGTTAGCTTCTTCTGTCGGCAGACTCATTGCCCCCCCCCTGAGTCAGTAGTTCAACCAGCCGTGTGTATAGATTGCGACCAATAAGAGTCGCTCACTTACAAAAAAACACCACAGGGGGCAAAATGCATCATCCAAAGGACTTTAGGGAATCGCGTGGAGTTAAGTGGTATTTTGAATTGCTTTTTCTACTATGCAGTTTAGAATTTTCCAATCACGCCTATGCGCAAGCGTGCGCGCCGGCAGGAGGCGTGGCTGATTACACGATTAATGCAAATTGCTCGGTTTTGACAATAACAACTACCGGCAATGTGACAGTATCGGCAGGGGTAACTATTAGTGGCGGGGCCGGTCAGGGGGAGTCGGTGGAGCTTACTGGTGCGCCTCCGTTTACCTCTTCTTTTACAAACTATGGTGTGCTCGATGGAACTGGATCACTGTAGGGGTATGGTCTTGGCGGTGGTGTGGGTAGGCTCAACAACGTCGGCAGGATAACGGGAGTTGGTATACGTGCTGGAATAATAAACTCGGGGCAGGACGTCATTACAGTGCTAAACAATGGCGGCACAATCACCTCGGCCTCGGGCGTAGGCATTTGGTCAAACAACAACCTAGCGAATAAAATTATTACGTTACAAAACCACCAAGGTGCTGGCAATGCTGCTGGCCCATTGGTAATCAGTGACCGATTTCCGGAGAACTACAACATCGGCATTCAAAGCACTACCGTCTACGGTCGACTAATCCATCAAGGGAATCCTGGGATACAAACTAACACGACGGTTTTTGGGATATCGTCTTTTTCAACAACCAGCACCTCGATTCTCAACACACTATTCACTTCGGTCTTAACCGATACGACCGCGACTCGTCTCGGTCACCCGGGCGTCACAACTTTTAGTGATACTTCAAACGGATATTCGTTCACATTAACCGAGACTTTTGCGGGTTCACTTATTTGGAATCTGACCATTACAGCTTGCAGCGTTTGTAGCAGCGGTAGCGGTAGCGGTGAATCGACGCTGTCAAACATGACCAGTGGCACGAGCGTTGGTCTCAGCAACATCAATGTGACGTACGCCCCAGTGTTTGCAGGTGGCACGCTGGTACTGAACAACGGTGACAGTTCAAGTCTGGCTTTTAGTGTGTTGAGTGCGGGAGGTACGATTATGGCACCGAACTCTGGTTCGGCTATACTTTCCGGCGTATTCTCTGGCGCGGGTGGATTGACCTTTGCTGGCACTGGCACAACGATCTTCTCGGGTGCTAATACCTACACTGGTGGCACAACGGTGTCCTCGGGCACCTTATCCGTGTCAGGATCTTCACCTACTGGTACGGGCGATGTATTCGTAGCCACTGGTGGCACGTTGATGGGCACAGGCGCGATTGCTGGCAATCTCACGGTAGCTGGTGTGCTGAAACCCGGTAACTCTCCGGGCTACCTGGCAGCATCTGCCAACGTCACAATGAACACGGGCTCGACCTATCGACAAGACATTGCGGGTGCTACGCAGGCAAGCCGGTTCACTCCGGTGGGCGCCTCGGGCGACTACTCTTATCTAACTAGCGTGGGGCAGTTCACCATCAATACAGGTGCGACTCTTATGCCGCGCTTGTCAAATTTGTTCAGCGCAAACGAGCCCGGCTATGGCAGCAGCATCTACGTCCCAGCGTTGGGCGATCGGTTTCGTATCGTGACAGCCGCAGGCGGCATGACAGGGCGCTTTACAACAATCGCGCAGCCCGCAGAGTTAACGAGCGGTACTCAGTTTGTTGCGTTTTATAACGTCAATAATAGCAACAGCATTGACCTGGCTTTGACCCCGACTTTGTACAGCACAACGTTGTCCTCAAGCACCTCCAATGCTAAGTCAGTAGCGAGCGTGTTGGATCCGTTGTTGGGGGTAAACAAAGCGGGGACTGCAACCACAGCGCAAGACGCGTTACTCTACGCAGTAGCCGGTCAAACCGCAGCAAGCTTGCCTGTCTTTGCGCAGGCGCTTGCAGGTGAGATTCACGCCGCATCAGCTGCCACCTTATCGCAAACCACACAGCGTCTACAACAGTCAGTGTTGGCCCGCCTTGGCGACTATCCGATGGCGCCTAGCCAGATTAATCCTGCCTTAAGCAATTCCGTGTTGACAGGTAGTCTCAGCGCAACCAATCCCTCTGGGTTACCCACAGCAAATATGAGCTCAAACCCGGCGGTGAACCCGAACACAGTCAATGTGACGAGCGCTGCGGTGGCAGACGGCAGAGCTAGGCTTAAAACTAGGCGGCGGCATCTCGTTATCCAACACGACTGTGGCGGCTACTGGTGGCAACAGTACGATTCAGCAAGGTTCTCTGTTTGCCTACGGCAAGATGTCTGTGCTGCAAGACTATGTGCTCGATGGCATGGCAAGTGTGGGTCTGAGTTCAACCAACTTGTCACGCAACGACCCAACGGGCTACACAGGCGGCTTTAGCAGCAAAGCGGTGATGGGTAACGATGCTCTGGTAAGCGTGGGTATCAGCCGTGCGTTTGAATACAACGACGTGCGTGTCACTCCTGATACACGACTGACCTATCAATACGTTGGTCAAAGCTCGTATGACGAAGGTAGCGGCGCTGCTGCATTGAACATCGCTCGCTTTAGCGGCAGTGCAGTAAGGGGCGTGATTGGTGTTGCAGCAGGTTCACTCAATAAAGATCCGCTTAAAGATGACTACACGTATCGTGCAAACCTTGCAGTAGGTGCGGATACTTCAGGCTTATTAAACCCAACGCTTAGCACCACGCTTGGTGGCTACTCAAGCAGCGTTACCACAGCCACGGCGGGCTCGGCTTTTGTGCAAGTGGGGTTATACGGCACGGCCAAGATTGCTGATAACGCCTACGCCTATGCAGGAGTTTCGGGTGAAGCCAGAACAGGTCAGACACTTTACGGTGGCAGCGTGGGTTTGCGCCTGGCGTTTTGATGTCCTTCGACAGCCTCAACCACACCGCACACTGTGACCCTTGGGGTGCACTTCAATCGCTGTGTAAGAGTTTCTTTGGGCAAAATATCGTCTAAATAGAACTGCGACTTGGCGCACTTTGACGTTATCATTACTCAAAATAGAAAAAGCTAAGTGCTTGGCTAATTGTCAACGCTTTGCAGACACGGAGACATACCTTATGCGCCTGCACGGCTTATCTTGGGTTGCGCGTCAATTCGTGCCACGTATCGCAGCGGTATTCTTGAGCCTACCTGCATCATTGACGTTATACGGATCGCTTGCCTTGCCCGCAATAGCATTCGCACAACAGCAGCCTTATCCCACCAAACCTATCCGGCTGATCTTGCCGTTTTCAGCAGGTGGCGGGGCCGATAACAACGCGCGAATCATTGCCGAACCCCTTGCGCAGCGGCTTGGCCAACCCATCATCATTGACTACAAACCTGGTGCGGGCGGCACGCTCGGTGCCAATATTGTTGCCAATGCAGCACCCGATGGCTACACCCTGTTGTATGCCACGCCTGGCCAGCAGATGACCAATCCGCACCTGATGGAAAAGATGCCCTACGACGCACTCAAGAGCTTTGCTTCAGTCTCGCAAGTGATTGAGGGCAGCAACGTCTTGGTGGTGAATAAAAACTTGCCCGTGAATTCAGTCTCAGAATTAATCGCACTGGCCAAGGCTAAACCTGGCACGATTAACTTTGCAAGTTCTGGAATTGGTTCGTCAAGCCACCTCGCCGGTGAACTGTTTAAGTCGATGGCGGGTATTGATATCGTGCATGTGCCGTATAAAGGCTCAGGGGCTGCGATTACAGAAGTGTTAGGCGGATCGATTCAGATGACAATCGACACCGTATCTGTTTATCTGCAGCAAATCAAAGCGAATAACGTCAAGGCTCTGGCAATTTCAACACTTGAGCGCAACCCTATCTTGCCACAGTTGCCGCCCATCGCTGACACACTAGCTGGCTTTGCCGCAGCCCCTGTTAACTACATCACAGCACCTGCAGGCACGCCTCGGCCGATTATCGAGCGACTGAATCGTGAAATCAATATCGTGCTGAAACTACCGACGGTACGTGAACAGTTTGCGCAAAACGGCGCAACCGAAAAAGGCAGCACCCCCGAGGCCATGGATGCTCTGATTCGTTCTGAGTCTGCCAAATGGAAAAAAATCATCGATCAGTCGCGCGCGACTGCGAACTGAAACCAGCACCTCAGCGCAGCGCCAAGAACAACCAAAACCTGACAAAGCTCATGAGAATACTGTCTCGCAAGTTGATCGTTGGTCTCTTAGGCTGCTTCATCGTCTCAGCCTCGGTGCATGGTGCCACATACCCTTACAAGCCAGTGACCATCGTCGTGCCTTACACCGCGGGCGGTGTCACGGACGTGTTCGGTCGAGCGATCTTGCCCTATAAAGATCTGGCCGATGTCTTAAAAATAGCGAGTGAGAAACCAGGCGCGTTATTAGGAGCCTCGTCGGGAAATGGTTCGATCCCTCATGTCGCAGCCCCTACAAGACACAATCTTTAAAGAGATAGAGGCTTCGATTGCCGATCCTGAGGTGAACGCCATCATCGCAAAAACTGGTTTAGTCATCGAAAACAAAACTCAAGAACAATTTAAATTATTTTTGAAAAATGAAAGCGTACGCTTAAAACAACTAACCGAATCTGGAGGCGCCAGCATCACGGTTGAATAGGCGCCATTTGTTGCATCACGATTAATTCGAATTACATGAACCGGAGCACACCATGACCTTAGAAACAATAAACGTCACGATCGCTGACAATATTGCCACCGTCACGCTCAATCGACCCCCTGCAAATGCGCAAAATGCCCAGATGCGTAGCCAGCTGATTGAAACTTTTGACGGCTTTAATGACAACGACGCGGTTAAAGTGGTGGTGCTCACCGGACACGGAAAAATATTTTCGGCCGGTGCTGACTTGAACGAACGCCCCGGCCTGCGCGATCGAGAAGGTGCTTATTGGCGTCACAATCGCTTGGTGCGCGAAACTGGCAACTCGATTGTCGAATGCAATAAGCCTGTGATTTGTGCGGTCAACGGCCCAGCGATTGGTGCGGGCTTTGGCTTGATGACCACCTGCGATATCTGGATTGCTTCGAACACTGCATTTGTTGCGATGACCGAGATCAACGTCGGGTTAGCCGGTGGTACTGCCATGCTGCAAAGCGTATTTGGTAAATCACGGGCACGACGTATGTTTTTTACTGGTATGAAAGTGTCAGCTGACGAACTGTATCGACTCGGCTTAATCGAAGCGAGCTTACCTCCAGAAGATTTGATGCCCTACACCATGGATCTTGCACGTGAAATCGCCAGCAAAGCGCCAATCGCACTGCGCTATGCCAAAGAAGCTGCTCAAGTCACCGCTGTGATGCCGCGTCGCGAAGGCTATCGCTTTGAACAGAATCTGACCGTCGCCTTATCTAAAACGGAGGATACAGCTGAGGCGCAACGCGCATTCAAAGAAAAACGTCCTCCAGTTTATAAAGGCCGATGACCCATCCGCCCAGCGCATCCGAACCTTGGTAGCACAATGAACTCAACACTCAAAGATGACACGTTTTATGAAGCATTTCGTCGCGAATTATTCGCCTTTGCTGACGAGCAGTGCCCGCCAGAGGTGCGAGCGGTCGTAGCAAGCGGCGGTAAGCTTGGTCGCGAGCAATATAGCGCCTGGCAAAAAAAGGTGTTTGCGCGCGGCTGGGGGGCACCGAGTTGGCCTGTCGAACACGGCGGCACGGGCTGGGATGTCAAACAGCGTTTGATTTTTGAAGAAGTCATGGCGCAATCACACTGCCCGCCAATCTATCACCATGGCGTCGGGCATATCGGCCCTGTCATTATGCAGTTTGGAACACCAGCGCAACAGCAGCGCTTTTTACCAAAAATTTTAGATGGCTCTGAGTGGTGGTGCCAAGGCTATTCAGAACCGGGTTCTGGCTCTGACCTCGCGTCTTTGCGTACCAGCGCAGTGCGTGACGGTGAAGACTACGTGATCAACGGTCAAAAAATGTGGACTTCGCATGCCCACGAGGCCGATATTATGTACACCTTAGTGCGCACAGCAAAAGAATCACGCAAGCAGGATGGCATCTCGTTAATCTTAATCCCGTTAGATACCCCTGGTATCACGATTCGACCTATTCGTACGATTGATGGCTGGCATCACGTCAACGAAGTGTTCTTAGCCGATGTCCGTGTGCATCAAAGCTACTTAGTAGGCGAAGAAGGCCGCGCCTGGCGCTATGCAAAATACCTGCTTGAGCGCGAGCGACTGCCGCCTGCTAGCGTTGCACGTTTAACGCTTTTATGGCAACGCGCCAAGCTTCTGGTCGAGTCGCAGACTAGCAAAGATGCACAAACTCGGGACCTTAGCAGTCTGTCGCATCGCTTACTGCTCATTGAAGGTGCGCTGCTAGGCGCACGTGAAATGCTCTCAAGCGCAACCGAAGCACTGATGCAGCAACAACCTTTGGGGATGAAACCCTCTGCTCTGAAACTGCAATGCAGTGATCTCGCTCAACAGTTGGTAGAACTGGCGATTGATGCGGTGGGCCCAGAGGTTGCAACGCGCTTTATTCATTTAGACGGTACGCAAGACGATGATGCGCTGTGGGCGCATAACTATTTGTACTTTAGAAGTCGCACGATTGCTGGCGGAACAACTGAAGTGCAACGCAACGTCGTCGCTCGCGAAATCTTTGGAGAATGAAGCATGACTTCGACCCGTCGAGCGTACCTTTTGGAGAATGAAGCATGACTTTCACAACTCAGGCGCTGGTCGAAGGCCCGGTCTTTGAGTCTGCATTGCGCTTCGCTGCTGACTACCCTAGGCAAGGACCGACCGACAACGATCCGATTGCTCAAATGGGTTGGGCGGCAACGCTGATCCCAGAACAAGAAGGCGGCGCGGGTGGCACGCTGAATGATCTTGTAGCCATCATGGACGGACTCGGACAACACGCGCTAGCGTTGCCTCTGCTTGAACGTTGCGCCCTCACACCACTATTGCTTGCAGCGATTGAGCCACCCACTATCCGGCGGCAATGGTTAACCGGAATTGCAAACGGAACCCACGCAATTTCGACGTTAAGCACCACACAGCCCGACTTAGGCCTAAGCGCGCTAAACGCCACAATTGACTCGGGCGACGGGCGTTTTACCCTGCAAGGTCATTTGCCAGGCGCCACGCTCTGCACGCACGCGACCCACTATCTCGTTCTTGCCAAACAGACACCCTCAACGCAAGCCTCGATTTTTTTAATCAACACTGCAGAACTGCCAGCACCGACCAAGCACTATCGTTCAATTGACGGAGTTCAGACTGTTGATCTTACTTTTGAAAAATTCTCTATCTCTGCCAGTCAGTGCCTAGCCCAAGGCGCCTCGGCGAGCGCTGCGATCGCGGCGGCGCAAAACATGGCGCTTTTGGCCACTGCAATCGACACGGTGTCAGGCCTAGGGTCGTTGCTTGAACATACGATTCACTACCTTAAAACGCGCACCCAGTTTGACGTCACACTCTCGAGTTTTCAGGCCTTGCGTCATCGTACCGTTGAGATGTATGTTCGTTACGAGTCAGCGCGTGGCATGCTGCAAGAGTGTCTGCGCCATGGCCTAGCTGACCCCGAGCAAACTCGACGCCTTCGTTTACTGAAACTTTGCCTGGGTGACGCAACGCGCTTTTGCGCCCAAGCTGCGATTCAATTGCATGGCGGCATGGGGATGAGTGAAGAAACGCTTGCCGCGCGCTTGGCTCAACGATTAATTACCAATGAATATCGCTACGGCGACCGGCTCTTTCACACCAAGGCGTTAAATAACTCACAAACCTCATGACAACGACAGCCACCAACCACCCACTACACGGACTGTTTGAGCCTCAAACGGTTGCCATCTTAGGGGCCTCGTCTAATCCTAATAAATTAGGCGGCAGACCGATTCGCTTTTTGCGCGATGGCGGCTTTCAGGGCAAGGTGTATCCCGTTAATAGCCGTAATCCCGAGATTCAAGGCTATCCAGCCTTTGCCTCAATTAAAGACATCCCGGGGCCCGTTGACCAGGCCATCATTATTTTGCCTGCGGCGGCTTGCCAAGCGGCGCTAGAAGAATGTGGCGAAAAAGGTGTGAAAGTTGTTCAGGTATTTAGCTCAGGTTTTGCTGAGGCTGGGCCTGAAGGGGTACTCGCGCAAAAACAGTTAGTCGCCACGGCCAAACGTTATGGCATGAAGCTGCTTGGCCCAAATTGCTTAGGCGTCGTCAGCGTGGTCAATCGCTTCTTTGCGACTTTTTCAACCGCGCTTGAAGCGCTTACCCCCTCGCCCGGTACGATAGCAATCGCCACCCAAAGCGGCGCCTTTGGTTCGTGTGCCTACTCGATTGCGATTCAACGCAACATGGGACTGAGCCGTATCGTTGCAACGGGTAATGAAGCCCATATTGATGTCGCTGAGTGTATCGATTATTTTGCACAAGACCCAGGCACCAAGGTAATCTGTGCGGCGATTGAAGGCTGCCAAGATGGTAATCGGCTGCGCGCCGCGTTATTAAAAGCGGCGCAAAACAATAAGCCTGTCATCATCATGAAAGTGGGCACGTCGTCGGTTGGCATTGCCGCTGCGGCCACGCACACGGGCTCACTCGCAGGTAACGATGCGATATACGACGCGATCTTTGCGGAGTGCGGCGCTTGGCGTGCACAGACCATCGAAGAGATGCTTGATGTTGCCTATTTTTGTTCGAAATTACCGGTGCCAAAAAACGATCAAGCGGGTATCGTGACGGTCTCGGGCGGTATCGGAATTTTAATGGCCGATGCGGCCGAAACCCATTCGATTGCGTTACCCGAACTACCACCTGCTGCCGTACAAAAAATGGTTGAGTTATTGCCGTTTGCACCGATTGGCAATCCGCTAGACACCACTGCGCAGGTGAGCGCCGTCAAAGACGGTACGACACGTACGATGGAGATCATCTTAACTGAGACCCAGTGGTCAACCCTATTTTTATACATGGCTCAAAGTGCTTGCGCACCCAAGCGCTTTGAATCGATGCATCTGGCGCTGATTGCGCTTAAACAAAGGCATCCTGAGCGCAGCCTGATCTTGATTGGCCCGTCAGACGATGCAGTGCGTCTGTCGCTTGAAAACGATGGTTTTATTGTGATGACGGATCCAACCCGAGCCGTCGTTGCGGCCCATGCCTGCATGACCCTCGCGCAACGCCGCAAGCACTTAGTGGTCGTTCCTCCACGCCGCGACGCAGCACCGAAACTTCAACAGATCCAAACTGAGGCGCAAGCCAAACAACTGTTAGCCCAGCATGGCATCCCTAGCTTGCAGGAGCGGATATGTGCCACTCGCCCTGAAGCTGTGACGGCGGCAAACGCCCTTGGGATGCCGGTGGTTGTCAAAATACTGTCGCCCGACATTCAGCATAAAACCGAGATTGGCGGAGTGGTATTAAATCTGACCTCTGAACAATCGGTTGCCGACGCGTTTGACCTGGTCACCCAGCGTGCCCTGACTGCCCGGCCTGACGCACACCTCGAGGGGGTGTTAGTTTCACAGATGGCAGGCCCGGGGCTTGAAACTATCTTAGGCGTACATCAAGATCCTGTCTTTGGCCCGATGATAATGTTTGGCTTAGGGGGCATCTCGGTCGAACTCTTCAAAGATGTGGCCTTTGCCTCAGCGCCACTTTCGCAAGACTCGGCGTTGGCGTTAATCCAACGAGTTCGTGCTTCAAAACTTTTGACTGGCTGGCGGGGGCAAGCGCCCTATGATCAGCAGGCCTTAATTAATGCGCTTGTCGCGCTATCAAACTTTGCACTGACTTATTCAGACCAACTTGAAGCCGTCGACATCAATCCATTTTTAGTGCGACACAAAGGCGCTGTTTGCCTGGATGCTTTGATTACAATACGCACTTGAGTCACCCTTAAAAAAGCACGCGGAATGATCCCTCACCCTGAAACGCTCTGGCAAATCATCCTGATGGCGGCACTCTTGATTGCAGCGGTCATCAACGCCGTGCATCAGGCAGAAGTGATCGCACACAAAACGGGCGAACCGCTTGGTACGCTTGTGCTAGCGATTTCGGTGACCATTATTGAAGTCGCGCTGATTGTTTCAATTATGTTGTCGGCAGGCGCCGATGGCGCCTTGATCGCGCGGGACTCTGTATTTGCCGCGGTCATGATCGTGATGAATGGTGTGATTGGGGTTTCAATATTTTTAGGTGGCCTGCGACACCGTATTCTTTCTTTTCGCGTAGAAGGAACGAACTCAAGCCTTGCGGTCTTAATTGCGCTGGCAGTGCTCACCTTGGTCATGCCTAATTTCACCACGACGACCACAGGCCCAACGTTCTCACATAGCCAATTGATGCTTGCGGGTGTTTTGTCTTTGGTTCTTTATGGCACGTTTGTTTTTATTCAAACTGTACGTCATCGTGACTATTTTTTACCGCAACACGAGGCTGCAATCTCAGACCCCGAAAGTCATGCGCCTGAACCGTCAAATACTAAAACGGTCATCAGCGTGATCTTGCTGCTCGTTTCGTTGGTCGCTGTTGTTTTGCTTGCTAAAGCGCTCAGCCCCTCAATCGAAGCGGCGATTGATAGCGTCGGTGCACCACGCTCGGTGGTCGGTATTGCAATCGCACTATTAGTATTGCTGCCCGAAGGGGTTGCCGCCACGCGCGCCGCAATGGCAAATCGCCTTCAGACAAGTCTGAACCTATCGCTTGGCTCCGCATTGGCCAGCATCGGGCTCACCATTCCGGCAGTCGCTTTTATCTCAGTTTTTTTTGATTTACCCTTAAGCCTAGGAGTCGATAATGTCGGCATGACGTTTTTAGCACTGACCTTTTTTCTCAGCCTGCTGACTATCGCAATTGGACGCGCCACCGTTTTGCAAGGCGTCGTACATTTGGTTGTTTTTGCAGCCTACTTGTTTTTGAGCTTGGTGCCCTAGGCAGGCTGAGCGTTAAGGCCTGACGGCCAAAAGATCTGAACGGCCGATTTTTGAAGGCGCAAGTGCGACAACTGGCGCGGGTTCGGTCAAACCAGCGGCCTTTGCTTGCTGCACAAAAGAGCTAAGTGGCGCCTGAGCACGCTCGGCCAAACGCTTTAAGCCAGCCTCCCATTCCCAAATCATACGGGTACCAATGATCTCGAACCCTTGAGTGTGTCTGGTTCGATATAGCAATTCTGAAAAAACAGCGGCAGTTGCGTCGCACACGATTTGCGCTAACTCGCGTTGACGTGGCGGGTCAATTAAAAAATGCTGCTGTAAAACTTGCCAGAGAACCTTACCAGGCTCCCAGACTTTACGGCCACCTAAATGCATCGCGGGAGGATTGTGTGCGTAGTCCTCGAAGGCGCGAATCGTCAAGAGATCATAGATGGGCGCCACACGAATCTGCTCACTTTTTGCATACAAAAAACCAAGATTTTTTGTATGGCAATCTGCATTGCCCAGCGCATAAGAGAGCAACGCAGTCACTGCCAGATGCTCAAGCGCCTCGCGCTGCTCAACCGGGGCAATCCATTGCCTCGCAAGTCGTGCGACCCGCTCCCATGTTGAATCGTACTTGTCATCAGCCGACAAACCAAGCAAGCTGCAACAATCTTCAAAGCCAAGTCGCGATCCCGTTGAGGGATCAATATCAAAGCGCTCAACTGCCAGAACCTGCCCATCATCGGACACTGCGGTATGGGCTGTGGCAAAGCCAGTTTTTTGTGCGACCTGCATTGAAAAATACTCGTTCAATGCCATAAAAGCGAGCTTGCCTGACCCACTTTTAATGATGTGCCGCTCTGTTGGAAAGGTTTTTTTCTCTGATGAAACATTTGCACTAGGCGTCAAGAACTTTGGCACAACACCAGACACTCCCGAGGCAGAAAACTGCAAGAGTAATTCTGCAAAACGTTGTTGCGATGACTCCCCGTGCAACAATGGACCCAACTCGATTTGCGCAGCCTGCAGCGATACGGTTTGGCCAGCGCTCACCTGTACCCGACCCACCATGTTGTGCCCCACCACTGCCAATAGGTCTAGCGGCCGCGCGCCCAGGTGTGGCCCAAGCTGTTGCTTGAGAGCAGCCAACAAAAAACCTTCAGGTAGGTTCACCTGAAAAAATGGATGCAAGGTGGGCCACGAGTAGCTTTGGGATTGCACTGGCATCAACAGCGACACAAAGTCTGCCGACTTGACATCCCGATCGTAGGTGAGGTGGTGCTCAAAACCATCGCGGGTACTCAGCACAGCCACCCGCCGGCCTTGCACAAAAACGTTCAGTTCTTGCGTCATCGTGATTCAGGGCCCGTATTGGCCGAGGCACGCACTTCGTCTAAGACCTCGCTTAAGGTGGGTCGGGCACCTGTCAGAGCCACCAACTCGAGGTCGTAACCCACAGCTTGCGCAAGACGCAACAGTTTTACTAGCGAAAAGTCATTGCCCCGCCCGCGCTCAAAGCGAGAAATTGACTCTTGCCGTACGCCTGTCAGACGAGCGAGTTCGGCTTGCGTCATGCCCACTTGTTTGCGGCACGCTTGAAGCTCTGCACCAAGGTTAAGTAAAATTTTCATTATGATTTAAAATACATAATTTTAAATTCAAGAATATTTTATGCTTTCAAAATCATATCATTAAATAATTAATTTATGTAATATAAAGCATATTATTCAATAATTTATATTTATTATGCTTTTAAAAGCATAAATTAATTAGCAAGATATACGCTTAAAATAGAGCAATGAACACACACGCTAGCACCACAGACTCTGAATCTGAAGAGCCAACCCAAGAAGCCCCCGTCATCCACGAACCTCGCCTTTGGGCGCAAAAGGGCTGGACAGCGCGTGTGGTTAAAAATGAAGACGACGATGGTTGGGCCGTTGAGATGACCCCTGATGGCCAAGCTGAGCCTGCGTTGATTGGCCCCTGGACGATGGGACGCGACAAAAAGAACCCAAAGCCTCTAGATATCAACGCTTTCAACACACTGGTTAAAACCGCGTCCGAGGTGGTGCGTCGCCACGAACAGCACTTAGAAGCCACCCTGCACAAAAAATTGACAGTCACCGCTAACAATCAACAAATCATTGTGGCCTTGGATATCGTCTTAGACGAAGACAACCCACACGCCCTCTTGAGCGCTTCAGATCTTGACGGCAATGAGCTGGCTCAAGTCAAAGTCAGACCTGATTTCAAGCTCAACTCAAATAGCGCCCACGCTTGGATCCAGAATGACTACGGCAAACCGAATTGAGTTCGCAGAGTCGAGCGCTCTGTCGGGTGAAAAGAGCACTCGCGGTTGATTAGCAAAAGTTAGCTAAAAAACTCAACTTTGCCATCCAGGGCCATTAACCCCAGTTGACTATCCATTTTGGGGTGACGCTTCGCCAGTTCTGCTTTGAAGGTTAACAACGCATTTTTATGTGTTTCAGTCTCGGCAGCAGGTGTCGCAACAGCGGCTTCGCCGTAAGCAATTTTTGCAGCACCGCAATCACGATGATTCATCACAACCACTAGTTTGATATTGTGCAACTGAACCGAGGCAGCGAGATTTTCCCAGAAGGTTTCGTGCCAGGCTTTAAATGCCGGAGCAACCACACCAATTGAAGCCCCCGCAACGGTGAACGCACTGTACTTGTCAGTACGCAATTCTTTGTTCTCGTGCTCAAACACTAATCGCTGAAATCTTGGATCAATGCAAGACAGAACGAGCGCTTCATAGTCAGCAGCCGCAAACGACAACTGCGGTACCAAGAAAGCGGCTAAACCAACGCCCGCAGCATTGCGCAGAAAATCACGTCGACTGTGCGTGGGTGACAACAGATCTGCACAGCAAGAACAGGACAGGCCTGAATAAGAAGATGAGTTCGAAGATGACACGAAAAACCTCAAGGAAAATTGTTAATGAAACAGCAGAGGCTAAGAATAATTAAAATCTCTCGCTGTGTGCAATCGAAAACACGACACTAAATATCAAATAGACGGGTGGTGTGAGGATTTGCGAGGAATGATGAAGTCTGACTAGTCGCTCAGGCCAAACAAAACCACTAAGTCCCCTCTATCAGTCGTCAGCGCCACACACCAGCCTGAGGTAATGCCGCAGACCTTTGCCGGGATCCCACTGACGTGCATACCCAAGCGAAACCTCTTCAAACCTGACACCATCGCGCCAATCGGTGTGACGTACGTGCAAGTGCCCGCTAATGGCAACAACAGCTCGGTAGCGCACGTGCCAATCGTGCGTGCGGCGCGTACCACACCAAGGGGTAAAACGCGGTACGCGAGGGATACGAACCAAATCTTCACGCAACGGAAAATGACTGACTAGAATAGTGCGTGCCTGCGGGGCTAGCTCACGCTCAAAGCGCGCCTCAGCCGCATCACAAAGTATTGCGTTCCACTGATCCATCGTCTGCATTGCGCCGGGCTTAATTGCGACCTCATCGGTACACACGTTATCAATTTCGGCCGCCCAATCAATCACATTTTCACGGCTGACATGATCAGGCCGAAAGCTGTAGTCGTACAACGTAAACAAGGGCACGATCACCTCACCCGTGGGCGGAAACACCACCCAAGGGTCTTCGGGGGTCACTACCCCCAGTCGCCCTGCTGCCTCGACAAGCTCGGCATATTTCATGGGGCTCGTCATCTGATCGTGACGCCGATCGACTAGCCACAGCTCATGATTGCCAGGCACCCAAAATACTTTTGCAAATTTTTGAGTGCACAGCGTAAAGGCTTCGATCAGCAGTTCAGTGCTTTCACAGATATCACCTGCCAAGATCAGCCAGTCTGCAGGATGAGCAGGCAAGGCTCGCAAGCCTTCTCGGTTGGCTATCACGCCAAGATGCAAATCCGAAATCGCCCAAAGTTTCATTGTTTATTTGCTAGGAAAATACATAAAACCCGGTTGAATGGCACACAAGCCATCCCTTGACCACAGATTTTCGCACGCAACAGAGGTTTGCGCCCTCCTTGCGGACAGCGTCCTGCTCTTGTACTCTTTGGGAACTAATAAAAGTCTTAAATTCATATGGTTTTCACGACAACACGTCACGAAAAAAATATTGATATGGTTGCGCTGGGCGAGGCAATGGTTGAATTTAATCAAACCTCACCCGACCACCCTCAATATTTACAGGGTTTTGGGGGGGACACCAGCAACGCAACAATCGCAGCGGCACGCGCGGGCGCTCGTAGCGCTTACCTGACGCGCCTAGGAGACGACACCTTTGCGCAACAGCTGCGCCAGCTGTGGCAAGCAGAGGGGGTGAACACCGACGGCATCGAAGTCGATGCGCAAGCACCGACCGGCATTTATTTTGTGACCCATGGGCCAGACGGCCATGCGTTTAGCTACCGACGCGCAGATTCTGCAGCCAGCAAAATGAACGTCAACTGGCTATCGGGTGCGCCTACTGCAATCATCGGACGCGCAAAATGGTTGCATGTATCCGGCATCTCCTTGGCGATTTCTGAACAAGCCTGCAACACCGTTTTTGCCGCACTCGACATTGCACGCCGTTCTCGCACCTTGGTGTCCTTTGATTCCAATCTCAGGCTTAAGCTTTGGTCGATTGAGCGTGCACGCATTCATATTGCCAATACAGTCAGTCGCTGTGATCTGTTTTTACCCAGCATCGAGGATATGACCACGCTGACCGGCTTGACCGATCCCGAGGCCATCACACGCTGGTCGCACGATCAAGGAGCACCGCGCGTCGTACTCAAACTTGGCGCGCAAGGTGCGTTAGTGAGCGAGCAACGTTTGCCTGCAAGCGGCAAGGCCGTGCAGCCACAATACGATTCAGTGTTGATACCAGGCCGCAACGTCAGCATGCTCGATGCCAGTGGCGCGGGCGATTGCTTTTGCGGCAACATCTTAGCCAGACTAACGTTAGGTGATGACTTAGTCACCGCGGCACGCTATGCCAACACAGCTGCCTCTTTAGCGGTACAAAATTGGGGCGCTGTCGCGTGCTTACCAACGGCTCAGCAGGTGCAAGCCTACCTGTAAGCCAGCTGCACAGCCTGACGCGCCAAGGCTTCAATACGCGTGTAATCGGCTTGAGCTAAAGCGTCTGCTGGCACTAACCACGACCCGCCAACACAGACCACATTGGGCAAGGCTAAAAATTCGCCGGCGTTTTGCGCGGTAATCCCCCCAGTTGGGCAAAATTGAATTTGCGCAAAAGGCCCGGATAACGCTTTGAGCATCGCCACACCACCTGCCTGCACTGCCGGAAAAAATTTCAGATCGTGATAACCATCATTGAGCGCTTGCATGATTTCGCTAGCGGTAGCGACACCTGGCAGTAGCGGTAAACTACGCTCGCGGCAGGCAAGCCCCAACTGCATGGTGTAGCCGGGGCTGACCGCAAAACGTGCCCCAGCCTCAAGGCAGGCGTCGACATCGCGTGCATTGCATACTGTGCCCGCCCCCACAATCGCTTCAGGCACCTCAGCACGAATGGCGCGCATGCAGTCAAACGCGGCAGACGTGCGCAAGGTAATTTCAAGCATACGGATACCACCCGCCACCAGCGCACGCGCAAGCGGCACGGCTTGCGCCACCTCATGCAACACGATGACCGGAATCACCGGCGCGTCTTGCATCACTTGTTTGGCAGTGAGTGAAACGAAAGACTGCATCATTTAGCTTACCCTTGTTGCTGACATCGCCTTACTCAACGACCTTTCGTGACAAGCCTTTAGGCAAAGGAAACGAAACATTTTCGTGCAAGCCTTGCATGGTGCGCACCGAGATCGCACCCAAGGCCTTTAAGCGTTCAATGACTTGCTGCACCAATAGCTCAGGCGCCGAGGCACCAGCGGTGATCCCAATGCGGCTGCGCCCGACCAGCCAAGCGGGGTCAATCGCCTCGGCGCCATCGATCAGATATGCCGGTATGCCTTTACGCTCGGCCACTTCGCGTAAACGATTTGAATTTGAACTATTTGCGCTGCCCACCACCAAGACAAGGTCTGACTCGGGCGCCATCACCTTGACGGCATCTTGGCGGTTTTGCGTGGCATAGCAGATGTCACTTTTTTTAGGCTCAGCGATTAACGGATATTTTGTTCGTAACGCCGCAGCGACTTGGGCAGCATCATCCACCGACAAAGTCGTTTGAGTCACGAACGCGAGTTGCGCTGGATCTTTGACTTGCAAGGCGAGTACGTCTTGTACGGTTTCAACTAGATACATGCCATCTTTAGCCTGACCGATGGTGCCTTCGACCTCAGGATGTCCCTTATGCCCAATCATGATGATCTCGCGGCCGGCCGCGCGCATGCGCTCGACCTCAATGTGCACCTTGGTGACTAAGGGGCAGGTTGCATCAAACACCTGTAAGCCGCGACCCTCAGCCTCTTGACGAACCGCTTTTGAGACGCCATGCGCCGAAAACACAACAATGCCCCCGGCCGGCACTTGCTCAAGCTCTTCAATAAATACGGCACCCTTGGTGCGCAAATCTTCAACGACGTAGCGGTTATGGACGATTTCGTGACGCACATAGATCGGTGCGCCGTGCAGTTCAAGCGCGCGCTCAACGATATCGATTGCACGATCAACACCTGCGCAAAACCCACGGGGCTGCGCCAAGACAATCTGGGCGCCCTCAATGGGAAGATTTTTTAAATCGACGCTTGAAACAACTGTCATCACAACACCCCTAGCAGATCAATATCGACACGCAAAGTAATGCCCGCTAGTGGATGATTGAAATCGAATAAGGCGCTTTCATTGCCAAGCTCTTTCAACACGCCCGAATAACGCCCGCCATTCGGCGCGGTGAACTCAACCATATCACCTGGTGTGAAGCCCGCATCCGCACCGGCATTCTCGGTGAGCATCGCGCGCGACACACGCTGAAGCAGGTCAGGATTACGGTCGCCGTATGCCTCTTGAGGCTTCAGTGTGTAGCTAAAGCAATCGCCTTCAGGGTGTCCTACCAAAGGAGCCTCCATCCCTGGCGACCATTGTCCGCCCCCAAGCTGTAAGGTCGCTGGGCGACCTGCGAAAGTATCCATAAAAGTCGCGCCGGCGGCAGGGCCGCTTTCAAGCACGATGCGATAGTGCAGGGTCAGGTAAGAATCCGCACGGACAACGGGCGGCACGTTTGTAGTTTGATCAGTCAAAATCTGTCACCGTAGCAGGCTTGGCAAAACGCCTATTCTAGAGCCTTCGAGATGACCCTGCGCGACACCATCCCTTTAAATCAACGACCCCGCGAACGACTGCTGCAGGCGGGCGCCTCGGCGCTGACGGATGCCGAACTTTTGGCAGTTATTTTAGGCACCGGAACGCGAGGGTTACACGCCATCGATTTAGCTCAAGCGCTCTTAGTTCAGTTTGGCGGGATTCGCCCGCTACTGAATGCCAATAGTCACGAACTGCGAGGCGTCCTGGGCCTGGGTGACGCCAGAATTTGTCAGTTAGCCGCGATTTCGGCGCTTTCGAAGCGCGCGCTCGAAGAGGGCCTGAAACGCGATTGCTCACTCAAGCACCCCACCCAAGTCAAAGCGTATTGCCTGACATTGCTGGGGCACGCCTCGGTCGAGCGCTGCATGGCGCTGTTTTTAGACAATCAGCATCGTTTGATTCAAGCCACTGAGATTTCTTGCGGCACGCTTACCGAAACAACGATTTACCCACGCGAACTGGTCAAGGCTGGCCTGGCGCACCATGCGGCTGCAGTCATTTTGGCGCACAACCACCCCTCGGGTTGGGCCAAGGCCAGCAAGGCAGACATTGCTCTGACGCAACAACTCAAGCAATCATTAGCCGTAGTAGATATCGCCCTGCTAGACCACCTGATCATTGCGGCCAATCAAGTGGTGTCGCTGGCTGAACTCGGGCAGTGTTGAGTCAGGCCACGCTCGCGGCCTCCCACAATAGCGTCATTAAGCTCTTTCGAAAATAGCCGCAATCCCTTGACCGCCACCGATACACATGGTGACCAGTGCATAGCGACCGCCGATGCGATGTAATTCGTAAATCGCCTTGGTGGTAATGATGGCACCGGTTGCCCCGACAGGGTGGCCCAACGAAATACCGCTGCCATTAGGATTCAAACGCGCTGGATCAAGCTTGAGCTCTTGGGCCACCGCACACGCCTGTGCAGCAAAAGCTTCGTTCGCTTCAATCACATCCATTTGATCCACGGTCAAGCCGGCACGCTTCATGACGGCTTGGGTCGCTGGCACCGGGCCAATTCCCATAATTTTTGGATCAACACCTGCGTGTGCGTAGGCGACCAGACGCGCTAAGGGTTTGGCACCGCTTGACTTAAGCGCTTCGCCGCTCATCATCAACACGGCAGCGGCCCCGTCATTAATTCCAGAGGCGTTACCCGCTGTGACGGTGCCGTTTTCTTTGACGAACACTGGGCGCAGCGCCGACAGGCTTTCAAGCGTCACGTCGGCACGAGGATGCTCGTCGAGCTTAAACTCGACTTCACCTTTGCGCGTTTTGATCACGACTGGCACGATTTGGTCGTTAAAACGCTCTTCTTTTTGAGCCTGAACAGCGCGGCGATGCGATTCTGTTGCGCAAGCATCTTGCGCTGCGCGCGTGATACCAAACTGGCTGGCAACATTTTCTGCGGTCACGCCCATGTGCATGCGGCCAAACGGGTCATGCAAAGCACCGGTCATCATGTCGAGCACAACCGAATCGCCCATCCGAGCGCCAAAACGCTGGGTTTGCGACAAATAGCCGGCACGACTCATAGACTCGGCGCCACCACCAATGGCCATCTCGGTGTCGCCCAGCAAAATCGACTGGGCGCTAGACACAATCGCCTGCAAACCCGAGCCACACAAGCGGTTAACATTAAAGGCGGCCGAACTTTGCGGCAAACCGCCGTTAATGGCGACCACCCGCGACAAGTACATATCGCGTGGCTCGGTGTGAATCACATGGCC
>CAMCZQ010000035.1 GCA_945887835.1 Bordetella parapertussis
ATTATTGAAACCACCGGTATGGCCAACCCAGGCCCAGTGTGCCAGACCTTCTTCATGGACGACGATATCGCCGATTACTACCGCCTCGATGCGGTCGTGACCGTAGTCGACGCCAAACACGGCATGGAAACCCTTGACACGCAAGAAGAAGCGCAGAAGCAGGTCGGTTTTGCTGACCGCATTCTGGTTTCAAAAAAGGATCTTGTCACAGAAGCTGAGTTTGCAGCCTTGCGTCGGCGCATCGTGCATATGAATCCACGCGCTTCGATTGAAGTGGTTCATTTTGGCGAAACCGATCTTAAACAATTGATCGATATCAGTGGCTTTAATCTCAATACCATTCTGGATATTGATCCACAGTTTTTAGCCGATGAGCATCCCGATGCGGCGCACGACCACGAGCACGGCCATGAGCATGCTCATGATGCGCATAGCCATGACCACGACCACAGCACCTGCGGGCACGACCACAGTCATGACCATGACCACGGCCACGAGCACGCCCATGATCCAGCCACCTGCACGGATCCTGCGCACAATCACAAACCCCCGCACAACGATGACATCGGTGCCTTTGTCTTTAAGTCAAATAAACCGTTTGACCCAGAGCGCCTTGAAGAGTTTTTGGGCGGCGTCGTGCAGGTCTACGGCACAGATTTACTGCGCTACAAGGGTATTTTGTATATGAAGGGCATCAACCGCCGTATGTTGTTTCAAGGCGTGCATATGATGATGGGCGCAGAGCCTGGCAAACCGTGGTTAGCCAGCGAAAAGAAAAATACCAAAATGGTTTTTATCGGACGTAAACTGCCACAAGAAATTTTCTTGAAAGGTCTTGAGCAGTGTCTGGCAAAGTAGTTTCTCTGCAGGTAATTCGCAGAGTCTAATTTATTGGAGTGACTTAATGGCAACTCAGGCAACCAAGGCAACAACCTCAAAGGCGAGCAAAGGCGCTGCAGCAAAAAAAGCTGCGCCTGCAAAGCCTAAGCCAGCCGTCGTCGCCAAAAAAAGCCCTCCAAGCAAGACCACAAAGACAGCAGCACCTCCTGCCAAGGCCTTAGCAGCAACCAAGACTTCAACACCAAACAAGGCCTCCATGCCCGCAAAGAACGCTCCTGCAACAAAAGCATCAACGACTGCCGTGGCTGTGCCTAAAGTCGTCAAGGCGCCCGCTAAAAAAGCTGTGCCGCCCACTATTAGCCAAGCAAAAACTTCGGCAAAAAAATCAAATTCAACACCCGAGGCAGCTGCGCCTGCGCCGAAAACGCCAAAGAAGCCCCCGAAGACAAACGGTGACCTGTCTGAAAACAATTTGCCTTCCGAGACCGAATTGTTACGCATGTCAGAAGACGAATACATGAACGAGCGTCAACTGGGCTTTTTTCGCGATCGTCTGCGTCAACTTGAACAAGATATCCTGAACAACGCAGGCGCCACCACCGAGCACCTGCGCGAGACGCAATTTGTACCCGACCCGGCCGATCGCGCCACCATCGAAGAAGAGCACGCGCTTGAACTGCGAACACGCGATCGCGAACGCAAACTACTGAAAAAAGTTCAGCAATCGATTCTGCGTATCGACAGCGGTGAATACGGTTGGTGCGACGAAACTGGCGAGCCCATCGGACTGCGCCGCCTCTTAGCACGCCCCACCGCAACCTTGTCACTCGAAGCGCAAGAGCGTCGCGAGATGCGTCAAAAAATGTTTGGGGATTAAAACCACCTCGGCGCGCCTTTGACGCTTAGGCATCAAGCACCGCGCAAACTTTCATTTTCAGACCCTAAGGGCACACTCACAGCACTTCGAGTGTGCCTTTTTTACTATCGAGCCACAGCATGGAACAATTTCACGGCACAACCATCATCAGCGTGCGGCGCGGCAACCACGTTGCACTGGGCGGTGATGGTCAGGTCACCCTCGGCAATATTGTGATCAAGGCAACGGCACGCAAAATTCGTCGCCTGTATCACGATAAGATTTTGGCAGGTTTTGCCGGCGCCACAGCAGATGCATTTACCCTGCAAGAACGTTTTGAAGCCAAACTAGAAAAGCATCAGGGCAACCTAATGCGTTCGGCAGTCGAACTGACACGCGACTGGCGCACCGATCGGGTTTTGCGCCGGCTTGAGGCGATGCTGATCGTGGCTGATCGCGATCACACCTTAGTACTCACTGGTAATGGCGATGTACTCGAACCCGAAAACGGTATCGCGGCTATCGGCTCGGGTGGCGCCTATGCGCAGTCTGCAGCACTCGCGCTATTGCGCAATACCGAACTCAGCGCCGAAGTGATCGTCAAGCAGTCGCTCGAAATCGCCGGCGACCTTTGCATCTATACCAATCAACAACATCTGATTGAAACCCTGGAGTAAGCATGTCAGCCTCAACCATGACCCCCAGTGAAATTGTCTCTGAACTCGATAAGCATATCGTCGGGCAAGACCGCGCTAAGCGCTCGGTCGCCGTTGCACTGCGTAACCGTTGGCGTCGCCAGCAAGTCGCCGAGCCTTTGCGCACTGAAATTCATCCAAAAAATATTCTGATGATCGGCCCTACCGGCGTGGGTAAAACTGAAATCGCACGTCGGCTTGCCAAACTCGCTGGCGCGCCCTTTATCAAGATCGAAGCCACTAAATTTACCGAAGTCGGTTACGTGGGACGCGACGTCGACACCATCATCCGAGACCTCGCTGAAATCGCGATTAAGCAAACACGCGAACAGGAGATGAAGCGTGTGCGCGCGCAAGCGCAAGACGCGGCCGAAGATCGTATCCTTGACGTGTTACTCACCCCTGCGCGAGCCGCCGATGGCTCGCCGATTCGCGAAGAGACCGCAACGCGTCAGACCTTTAGAAAGCGGCTACGCGAAGGGCATCTGGACGCCACTGAAATCGAAATTGAAGTGGCTGCCAACGCTCCGCAAATGGACATCATGACTCCGCCTGGCATGGAAGACATGGCAGAGCAATTAAAAGGGATGTTTGCAGGCCTGGCGCGTGAAAAAAAGAAATCACGCAAGATGACCGTGAAAGAAGCCTTCAAGTTGCTTACTGACGAAGAAGCCTCCAAACACGTCAATGAAGACGACTTGCGTGCGCTTGCCATTCACAAAGTTGAGCAACACGGTATTGTATTTTTAGACGAGATCGACAAGATTGCCGCGCGCCAAGAAACCAGCGGCGCCGATGTGTCGCGCCAGGGTGTACAGCGAGATCTTTTGCCTTTAGTCGAAGGCACGACAGTGACGACCAAGTACGGCATGATCCGCACGGACCACATTTTGTTTATTGCGTCAGGTGCATTTCATTTATCGCGCCCCTCGGATCTGATCCCCGAACTACAAGGACGTTTTCCGATTCGCGTTGAGCTTGATTCGCTCACCGCCAAAGATTTTGTTCGTATCCTGTGCGATACCGATGCCTCGCTCACCAAACAATACAGCGCCTTGCTTGCAACCGAAGACGTACACCTTGAGTTTACCGAAGAGGGTATCGCGCGTTTGGCCGAACTGGCCTTTGAAGTCAACGAGCGCACCGAAAACATTGGCGCACGGCGCTTGTATACGGTGATGGAAAAACTGCTCGAAGACTTGTCGTTTGATGCAGCCAGCAGCAGCGGCAAAACCGTCGTACTGGATGTGGCGTACGTGAACGACAAGCTTGCTGAAGCTGCGGCAAGTCAGGATTTGGCACGGTTTGTGTTGTAAGTTAGGCTAGACAGCCCACAAAAGGCGCAGCATAGCGCCTAAGGCACACATTTCTTCTCGCTAGCGTTTATAGTCGTGGGTATAACTAAAAAAATGTCTGGGGACACCCAATACTTTTAGCCACTTTAAAGCGATGCGTGCTGAGGCAATGCACCACGAATCGGACGGCTTTGCCGCCCGTGCTCTTGACCCCGCCCTGAACGGCAAGGTTTGCCGCGCAACTGATCAACAACGCAACTCTTTTGC
Source organism: Bordetella parapertussis (assembly GCA_945887835.1). Lineage (GTDB taxonomy): Bacteria > Pseudomonadota > Gammaproteobacteria > Burkholderiales > Burkholderiaceae_B > Zwartia > Zwartia parapertussis_B. Next base: position 3,954 of record CAMCZQ010000035.1, read on the forward strand.
CGAGAACGGATAATGATGAAACGTTTACTTTTAGTATCGATACTCACGCTTAGCGCAACCCTAGGAGGCGCTGCTCAGGCAGATGCACTTACCGATATCAAGTCAAAGGGTAAATTGGTTTGCGGCCACACTCAGGCGAGCGAGCCCTTTGGGTTTCCCGATCAAGTCACGCGGCAATTTGTCGGCTTTGATGTAGATATTTGTCGTGCGCTTGCAAAGGGGCTTGGCGTCGAGGTCGAGCTTAAGGCGCTCTCAATTAGTGCGCGCATTCCTGAGTTAAAAACAAAACGTGTCGATGTGTTGGCCGCGTTACTCGGCTATTCGGCAGAGCGCGCTACCCAAGTTGACTACAGCTATCAATATTACTTGTCTAACCAGAAGGCGTTGGTCAAAGAAAGCTCTGGCCTAAAATCACTGAAAGATCTCGCGGGGCGTAAACTAGGCGGATCAAAAGGCTCAAGCTCAGTCACCGCCGCTCAAAAGATTTTGCCAACCTCTAACATTCTCACGTTTCAGGATAGCCCCTCCGCTTACTTAGCGCTTCAGCAAGATAAGGTTGAGGCGGTGCTGTTCGGAGAGCTGATTTTGGCAAGATTCGTCAAACAAGCAAAAGAACAAGGCCAGCCGTTAGTCGCGATCCTCTCTGAGCCCCTTTTTGTTGAACCGCAAGGCATCGGTGTAAACAAAGGCGAGTCGGCTTTGCTAGCAGCGATCAACGAGCGGTTGTTAGCGATGGATCGCAATGGCGAATTACAAACCATTTTTGATAAGTGGGTTGGGCAGAACTCAGCCTATGGTTTTGTCCGTAACTATAAAGTAGAACCTATCGCGCCATAAATAGGCTCACCTGTTTAGCGAAGCTTGGGGGGTACTCTGGATATCTCCTTTCTGCTGACCGGAACTCACGCGGCCGATCTTGGCCAAGGGTTGCTTGTCACGCTTACGCTTTTTATCTGCTCTTTTCTATTCGCTGTGATTTTCGCGTTGCTGCTGGCTAGCATTCGAGCGCTACCTGTGCGCCCGCTGCGCCTGTTCGTCGCGGCGATCGTCGAGTACCATCGCAACGTTCCTGTGCTAGTTCAAATCCTGATCTGGTACTTCGCCGTGCCACAAGTATTGCCTGACCCCTTAAGACTTTGGCTCAATCGTCAAGACGGCGAATTTTTGTTCTCAATGATCGCCCTAGCATTAAATAGTGGCGCTTTCATGTCCGAAGATTTACGCAGCGGTCTGCGTGCAGTGCCTGCTGCACAATTTGACGCCGCACGCTCGCTTGGACTCAGCCAGATGGGGGCGCTACGCTACGTGATGCTGCCGCAAGCGCTTCGCATCGCTGTTCCCGCAATCATCAACCAAACCTTATTTCTATTTAAAAATACTAGCCTCGCAATGGCCGTTGCCGTCGGCGAACTCACCTATCGAATGCACGAAATAGAGAACACCACCTTCAGAACCTTTGAGATTTTTATGTTTGGTACGATTGCCTACTTAACATTTTCGTTCAGTCTCATGGGATTGGGTGCCTGGTTCAGTCGACGCTATCCCTCTGCGCACAGGATCTGAAAATGCTCGATATCCTGCGCGACTTTGGAGTGTTGTTCTTGATCGGAAGCTATCCGACAGGGCCACTGGGCGGGCTGGCAGGTACATTGCTGCTATCAATACTGGGTTTGGGGCTGTCTTTTCCCTTAGCGCTTGTGCTTGGCCTCATGCGCACGAGTTCTCAGCGTTGGCTGCTTTGGCCCGCCACCATCTGGGTCTATACCTTGCGCGGTTTGCCGTTATTGATGATCATCTTTTGGGCTTACTTTGGCATTCCCATATTGCTCGGTCATGACGTATCGGCCTTTATCACGGTCGTTTGCGCCATCGTCATTTACGAAAGTGCGTTTTTAAGCGAAATCGTACGTGCTGGACTGGAAGGCCTGTCACTCGGTCAAACCCAAGCCGCGCGAGCGCTCGGTCTGACGTATTTTCAAACAATGCGCTACGTTTTACTGCCGCAGGCTCTTACCAATATGCTGCCCTCGCTGTTGAACCAGTTTGTCTCAATTATTAAGGCAACCTCATTAGCATATGTAGTGGGCGTACATGAAGTCACACTCGCTGCCAGTCAGGTCAACAGCATGCTCTTGACCAAGCCAATGCAAGTATTTTTCATTTTGGCGGCCATGTATTTCGTTCTTTGTTTTTCACTTAACCGAGCGGCCGGCGCTTTAGAACGCCATCTCGCGCGACGATGAGTCAACGAGCGCACCAAACACATTGTTGCGCTACGCTTTCGTACACGGTGGTGCCAGTAAGCTCGCGCGTGGGCACGCGTGTCACTCAGTGTGCAACGAACAAATATTCACCACACGGCTTGCCACGACGGGTTGATTGACCCCGCTATCCATCCGAAAGAGCAAGCTTCGCCCTTGCACAGATTCCCAGCGTAGCGCTACTTCGCCTTACCCAGACGCAACGCCAAGAACAGCTTAATCAAGATCACCATCTCTGGGATGCCAGAGATAAACGTGTCGTAGTTATCGAACGTCGTCGCATACTCAAGGTCGCCGCTGTTTGAAATGCCTTCCAAGTAACCCCACACGTGCCACGCGATCAAAGGTAATAACCACACGGCTCGGCCTTTGTCGTACGCCTGTACCTTAACCAAAAAGTAGGCAACGGCAAGGTAGGCAGCAACGATTAACATCGTCGGGCCTGAGGTGAAGCCGCCAGTTTCTGCCGCCGAAGTGGTCAAGAAATAAATGGCTAAGTCAAAGATAGCAACATAGAAAAACATCTTCCAGAGCTCGGCTGGATTATCAAACGCCCTCAGTGGCGCGGCAGGCGTAATGACTTGAATCACGGGTGGTAGCGGCTCTGCCGGACGCGCGACTTGAGGTTGTGTTGTCGGCGCAGCTTGGTCAGGCGCTGCGGCCAGCGCCGACCCACAGGCGCTACAGAACTTGGCATCATCTGCACATTTAGTGCCACAGGCTGAACAGAAGGGCATCGCTAATCTCTTTGAAAAAGGTAAAACTCGCTTGTCTCTACTTTAATGCAATATGGCAGCCATAGGCGAGTTTTTCAAGCCTTAATCGGACCAAAGTCCGCCATTCACATCCAAAATCTCACCCGTCACAAAGCCCGACTCGGGCGATGCCAAAAACAAAATCGCCGAGGCAATCTCAGAGGCTTTTCCCATACGCCCCACAGGAATCAAATCCTTGAGCGTTTGCGGAAACGCGGTCGTCATCGCCGAAGCAACCGGGCCTGGCGCCACGGCGTTGACGGTAATACCAAACGCGGCAAGCTCTTTGGCAAGGTACGACGTCATAATGTGCACGCCAGCTTTAGATACTCCATAGGCCACGTTACCCGCCCGGTCTTGTTCTTTGGGGTCGAGCCAAGGCCGAGGATTGCCGCCGTTTTTACCGAGCACAGAGCCAATGTTGATGATGCGACCAAGCTTCTGTTGTTTCATCACCGGGATCACAGCCTGGCAGCACAAGAAGGTGCCCTTCAGGTTGATATCGATGACGCGATCCCACTCTTGCTCAGTAATATTTTGTGCACTACCCACTGACACGACACCGGCTACATTGACCAAGATGTCTAAACGACCATGTCGCTGCACGACACCCTGCACACACTGCGTCACGTCAGACGCGTCGGTCACGTTTAACGCAACGTGTTCAATGCCGCCGCCTGTATCCATTGCACCTAAGCGGTTGGGTAAGTCGGCGGCCACAACCTGACAGCCTGAGGCAGCAAGCGCTTCAGCGACAGCCGCACCGATACCACCCGCGCCGCCAGTGACTAAGGCTACGCGCCCTGATAAAAATTGCGCTGCGTACATAACGGATTCCTATTTTCGATCCACTATTTCGGACAGAAATGATCGTGAGTACTGGCCGATCATTCCCTACCGTAAAGACTTTTACTGTTGATCGGCAATGTTATTAGCCGCCAAGCGACCAAACACCAAGCCTTTTAGTACCGAGGTCGCCCCGGTGTAATTGGTGTAATACATACCAATCACTTCGCCCGCAGCGTACAAATTGGGGATTGCATAACCATCGGTATCTAGCACCTGCCCTTGCGGATCGACCTTTAATCCACCAAAGGTAAACACATTGGCCGAGATAATTGGATACGCCATGAACGGGCCGCGATCAAGCGGCAAAGACCAATTGCTTTTGGCCGGCAGCAAACCTTGCGTGGCCATACCGTCGACTTTTAAGGGGTCGTAGTTGCCCGTTTTAGGACACGCCGCGTTGTACTGAGCGACAGTGTCTTTCAAGGTTTGCGAATGAATATCAAGTTTTGCCGCAAGCGCTTCAATCGTGTCAGCCTCAATTGCAGGTTGATCACTTCGAATCGCCAAACGATAGTTTGGGATATCTTTCATGCGCTGATCAAGAATGACGTACGACAAGCCTTCTTCTTGCTCATAGATACGACGCGTAATGCGCTCGTACCAGGCGTCGACGGTGCCTGGTGCCTCGTTGACAAAGCGCTTGCCAGACTTGTTCACCAAAATCCCGTACGGAAAAATAAACACTGAAGGCTCTGACACGCCAGAACGTGGATCGATGGGTTCGGCGTGATAACTGCCAAAATCCCCCGAAGGCGCAGCGCCAATATCGAGCGCCATCTCAATGCCTTCGCCGCGATTGAAATACGCCCCCTTACAAATAGGGCGCAAATACACCGAGCGTGGGCCGATATATTTAGATTGCAACGCCGGGTTGCCTTCAAAGCCACCACAAGCCAACACCACCTTGCCGTGAAACCGCGCGCTCTGTGTGCCTTTTTGTTGAGCAAACAAGCCCGTCACAACACCGTCGTCGTTTAATAACAAGCGGCGTGCAGTGGTGTAATAAAAAAAGGTGACGCCAAGTTTTTCAGCTTGTGCGGCGAGTGCGTCGACTAAGGCTGCGCCGCCCCCCACAGGCAACAAGCGCGGTTGCGTCGCAGTCAAGAATTGCGTGGGTAAAAAATCAAATTTAACGCCCACGCCCTGCAACCATTTAATCGTAGGCGGTACTTGCTCGGCAAAGTTTCCGATCACTTCGGTATCGGGGATCGCCAACGTACGCGTCGCGTGCGACCAGTTCTCACGTCCCGTTGCCATCTCGGCCATCAAATCAGGCTCGGGATACAAGCCCAAGTTATCGGCTAAGTGCGTTTCAAAATCATCGGTGACCTGATCTAAGGCTTTCATCCGAAAATACGCTTCGGTGTAACGACTTTGACCGCCACGATCTTCGCGCGACGCGCGCTCAAGCACCGCAACCTTTAGGCCACGCTCGGCGGCAGTCACAGCGGCCGATAAACCCGCGACACCGCAACCCGCTACAACAACATCAAAGGTGTGATCCATTCTTTTCTCCCAACTGTTTTTTAATTTTTTCGTAGTGATTTGCTTATCGCATTTTGCGCTGGATGCTCAAGCAACTTTCTAAATATCTTTTCTCAAGAAACACGCATTACACGCCAGGCAAACGCTTATCCAAACCATAAAACGCAAAGACCTCTTTGACGCGCTCGATTTCTGGCAAGCGATGGTAGTAACCTGTGCGACTTGGTTTGGTACCGCACAGGCGGCGCAAATCCACCATCATCTCTGCGTGCTTCACCCACGTGCCCAATGAATCCATAATGGTGACGCCATCCACCTCAGTGACCCCGTTACGCGCAAGCAACACATTCAACGGCGCTTCGCCGGGAATGATCACATCAGCACCTTGCGCAATCAATTTACGCGCCGCGGTTTTAAATTTTTCGATTAACTCGGTTGGATCAGAAAAGCCTTTCAACACATCATTAAACGTAAAGCCCACCGGCGCTGCACCGGCAAAGCGCGCCGCTAAGCCATAGCTTTCGGCATTTTGCGCAAGCAACTCGTTGAAGTCTTCGATAAACACCAAGATACCAAACTTGCGGCCTAGCAAACAGGCTGTGAACATCGCTGACTCGCCATACCCGATCACCGGGATATCAATCAGCGCACGGATTTCGCGCAAGGCGGGATCGGGCAAGGTGCTGACCGCGTAGGCGTCGTAGCCCTGCTCTTGCGCCAACACCCCAGCCTGCATGAACTGCATGCCGTGCAGATGAAACAACGCCGCATGCCGAATATCAGAACCGGGATAGTTTGAAGAGTAGGTGCCGGGCGACATCCCATGCATATCAATTTGCGTATCGGGGCGCGCAACACGCGCGAAGTGCGCCTTGAGCGCGTCGCTATAGGGGCCCAAATCGCCCAAGACCGTAAAACTTTGATGCCAGATTTTCATAGCATATCCAGATTAGAGACTTTATTTTTTTAACGTACTAACTGCTCAACTTGCACGTTTGCGCTATTGTGCCTCTGTTTTGCTCGGCTCGCATCTTGGCCACCTGTTTTGAACAAACTATCCACGGCGCCCCGACGCCAGGCGTCGGCGACTCTTTGCCGTCGGCCGTACGGCACAGACACCCCGCAGCGTGGTTTAATTTGAGTCACCTTTGGCTGACTTGGTACCCCTCATGACTCAAGCACAACACACCCCCAACGAGATGAGCTTTGATCTGGTGATCATCGGCAGCGGTATTGCCGGTTTGTCGGCCGCCGTGGCCGCTGTAGACGAAGGCGCCAGCGTCGTGGTCATCGAGCGCTCACCCGAGCCCGACTTCGGTGGCAACACCCGCTGGACCGAATCTTATTTTCGGATGAAAAGCGAGACTGAGGTCAGCGACGACTTTGAAGAACGCTTGGTGTCGAACGCAGGGTTTCACCTTGATCCCAACATCATTGAAGCCGCGAGCGCGCCTTACGAACAATGGCCACCCTACGTAAAAGCCCATGGCATGCCCGACCCTGAAATCGTGTCCACCCTGGCCAACATGGCGGGGCCCACCGTCACGTGGCTTAAACAGTATGGGATCAAATTTGATTTTTTGCCCACCTACTTCTTAACGGCCGCTGCACCGCGCTTGATGCCAGTCGGTGGCGGCTTAGCCATGATTGAAGCGTTACGCTCGTACGCACTTAAAAAAGGCGTCACCTGCCTGTACGAAACCACCGCGCGCAGTTTTAGCCGTCAAGGAACACGGTCTACCGTCACCACCGCAGATAGCACCGGCCAAGAGTTATTGCTGCACGGCAAGGCCGTAGTGATCGCTTCAGGCGGCTTTCAGGGCAACCCTGAAATGCTCACGCAATACCTTGGGCAGGCTGCCAAGTTTGTGCGCCCGGTTGCCAAGGGTGGCTATTACAACAAAGGCGAAGGCATTCGTATGGCGCTGGCTGCTGGTGCGGCACCCGCAGGCGACTTTGGTTCGTATCACGCCGAGCCCCTTGACCCGCGCTCAGGCGCCACCGAAGCGCTGGTCATGAACTTTACCTACGGGATTTTGGTCAACAAACACGGCAAACGGTTTTTAGATGAAGCGCCGGGCTTGGTCGATGTGCACTACGACCATATCTCGCGTGCGATTGGCGAACAGCCGGATGGTATTTGCTTCGTGATCTTTGATCAAAGTATTCACGACGTGCCAAACTGGAAAAAAAGCATTCGCACCGATCAGCCTGTGATTCAAGGCAATACCTTGCAAGAGCTGGCGCAGGCCTGCGGTTTACCCGCCGCAGCGTTAAGTGCAACAGTCACCGCCTATAACGACAGTTGCCCAGCAGGCAAGTTTTTACCGTTTGAACTGGATGGCTTAGCGACCACCAATCTTGAGATCCCAAAATCCAACTGGTCACGCCCGATCAACCAAGGCCCCTTCATGGCCTACCCCATCATCCCCGGCATCTGCTTTACCTACGGCGGCATCAAAATCAACAAAGACAGTCAAGTCGTTGATAACGATGGTCGACCGATACCGGGGTTGTATGCCGCCGGCGAGGCCACGGGTTTATATCACCAGGTGTATACCGGCGCCACGTCAGTGATGCGTGGCGCGGTGTTTGGAAAGATTGCTGGGGAGCATGCGACAGCCTGAATTGCCACTTGCGCGCATGGCCATCGATGAAAATTTTCAAAGGGATGGCTTATTTGGTGGAGTGATTTTTTGATGACTGTTGCTATTTCGATCGAGCCAAATCTCTGTGAGTTGGCCGAGTCCACTTTAAGCGGTAGCGATACCCGGGTGTTGGATCCGTTAAATTGTATTCAAAAGATTTTGTTATGCCCTCAAACTTAATTTTTGCAATGGTCTCGGCAATGAGGGGCCCGTTCTCATCCAATTTAGTCTTGGTTAACACCGCCTGTTCACGATGATAGCGCGGTGTAACGTGAAGCAACTCAACACGGAATGAAATGAATCGGATTGGATTGCGTACGATTTGCTCTAGGAATGGATCTGCGCATTGGTCTGAGTCGTCAAGATCCATACGACAATGTAAGACTTCGGTTTCGTTAAATACACGTACGTGTGGCAGGATAAATCGAAGGCTACTTGCTCCTGCTGCTGCGCTTACCAGCTTGATGGCTTGCAAGTCAGATGTAACTGTCGGAGGTTTTGTCCCAGTCCATGCAAACTGATGATCAATTTGTTTAATGAAAGGCCGCTTTACCTGAATATTGCGAAATACCTCATAAACAATATTTCTTCCATCGGCAGTCGCCCATCGAGCGAACGTGCTGATCGGCATAATGCCAATCTGACAATGTAACTGCAACAGTTTTTCAGTAGTTCGATATGCCAGCCAAGCGATATAGCCACCGACGGCTGTAAAAACGATCAAAGCCAACCAAGATTTAAACGGGTCTTCTAGCAAATGAGAAAGACTAATTCCAGTCAGAGTCAGCACCGCCGCAAGATTTCCAATCCATCGCCACAAAATCAACCCCTCAAAAAGAACCGCCCTACGTCGTAGGGCGGTCTGTACATTCGAACCAAACTATCTTAACTACGATGCGTCACCGCTCATGTAGATTCCTTTGCAATGTCTTGAAACCGAATTTTAGTCGAATGATGAAAAGAGAGTTTTGACTTTGGTGGGCATATTTGTCCACGCGCGCTCGCATTTTGTAAGAACTCGATCGCGCATTTCGCTTACCGCTAGATTCAAAAAAAACGCCCCACATCGTAGGGCGTTTTTCTTAGTTAAACTGGGTGTGCGAGCTTAGTCGCATCACCACCATCAACCCACCGCAGTGCGCACTGAAGCCATCGACATCAGCTTAAGCCTTGGGCCAGCCTTCATCATCTGACCTGGCAACTGGCGCCCAACGATCTTCTCGACTTCTTTTGCAACCAAAATCAGTTTGTCGAGATCGATACCGGTGTCGTAGCCGCATTCATGCAACAGGTATACCAAGTCTTCGGTACAGATATTTCCTGTAGCGCCTGGCGCGAACGGGCAACCACCCAAGCCTGCGATCGAGGATTCGAATTCGCGCACACCAAGTTGTAAACCATTCATCACGTTGGCCAAGCCTACGCCGCGGGTATTATGAAAATGCAAAGCAATTTCTACATCAGGAAATTTATTGCGTACGGCTTCGACCGTGCGGGTAACAACCGGTGGCGTCGCCATGCCCGTTGTATCGCCAAAACCAATTCGACGAATACCATGCGCATGGTAGGCGCCCACGATCTTTAAAATGTTACTGATCGGCACATCGCCTTCAAACGGGCAACCAAAAGCAGTGGCCATCCCGCCATGCATCTTGAGGCCCCATTGATTAGCGATCGGCACGACTTGTGCAAAATCTGCAATTGCTTCGTCAATCGTTTTATTCAAGTTGGTTTTGCAATGGCTTTCGCTGGCAGAAATAAAGCCCACCATGACATCAGCCTTGGCTGCCGCGGCGCGCTCAGCACCGCGGGCGTTGGGCACCAACACCGCGAGCTGCACGCCAGGTTTGCGCTGCACTTGTGCCATCACCTCAGCGGCGTCGGCCAATTGCGGCAAGGCGCGGGGCGATACAAACGAGGTCGCCTCAACGCTGCGTAGGCCTGCATCGATTAAGGCGTCGATGACAGCGACCTTATCAGCAACGCTGATCTGCTCTTTTTCGGCCTGAAAACCATCACGCGTACCAACTTCGGTAATGGTGACAAAACGTGAACCTGTTGCGCTCATAAAATGCCTCGTATGTTTTTAGTCAATTAATAAATACTTTGTCTTCAAGCAGAACTATCTTAACGCCTGAGGTGCTGCCGCGACGGCCTGACTTAGGTTCTAGCCACTTTAACTTAAATCACGCCCTTCGCCTTCAAGGCGTCAATCGCTTCGCTGCTCAACCCCAATTCAGTCAGCACCGCCATGTTATCTCCACCCAAGTTAGGCGGTGGGCGATACATTTTGCACGGGTCATCGGTAAACTTGATCGGAAACCCCAGCACATCCAGACGACCATGATCCGGATGCTGAATCGTCAGCCGCATCTGCTGATACTGGGTTTGGGGGTCGTCAAAGGCCTCTTGCACGTTCAACACTCGGCCGCAAGGCACGCCCGCCTGATTCAAAACTTCGATCCAATGTGCGATCGGCTTTGCACCAATTTTGACATTGATCTCGGCGTTAATCTGCTTGCGATTTTGAAATCGCAGCTTGTTGGATAAAAACTCTGGGCGCTCGCGTAAGTGATCTAACCCCAACACGGTTAATAACTTTGCATACACGCCATCATTACTTGGGGCCAGCGCCACTTGACCATCCGACGCATCAAACATCCCGTAAGGTGAGACCAGAGCATTGTCGTTACCGGTACGCGCGGGCAGCTTACCTGTCGCAAAATAGTTTGACGCCAAAAACGACATCACGCTCGTCATGCTGTCGGTCAAGGCGGTTGTAACCTCCTCGCCTTGCCCGGTGCGATCACGACGTAACAAGGCCGCCATGATCCCCATCGCGGCGTACATCCCCGACAGCAGATCAGAGATTGGCGGCGCTGCGCGCATTGGGGGCTCGCCTTCATCGCCATTCACACTCATGAAGCCACTCATGGCCTGAGCAATAAAGTCAAAAGACGGGCGCTCAGCATACGGGCCGTCTAGACCAAAACCGGTCAGGTTGCAGCTGACTAAATCGGGTTTGATCTGACGCAGAGCCTCGCGTCCAAAACCCATGGTATCCATCACGCCTGGCCTGAAATTATTGACGACCACATCGGCGGTGGCCAGCAACTTACGCAAGACGTCTTTGCCCTCTTCGCTGCGCAAATCAATGGCCAGCGAGCGCTTGTTACGGTTAAAGGTTGCAAAGTAATACGAGAATCCATTGGGGGATTCGCCTTGCTTGCGCACCGGGTCGCCCTTGCCGGGCGTTTCGATCTTGATGACCTCAGCACCCATGTCGGCCAAGAACATCGTGCAAAACGGCCCCGACACGATACGGGTTAAATCGATGACGCGGATTCCTTGCAGCTGCATAACAGGGTGTTGCCTTTTACTAGAGTATTGAATGCTAACGACTGATTCTTAAGTCTGATGTTGAGCTCAGAGTAAGAACGCTTGTCCGCGCGATTGTTGAACTATTGCAACTTGATGCCAGAATCTTTCACGATTTTGCCCCACCGCGCGAAATCGGTTTTCACAAACTCTGTATAAGTTTCGACTGAGCCCCCTACGACATCCACACCGACAGATACGATTTTTTCTTTAACGTCTGCTTGTTGCAACGCCTTGTTAAATTCAGCATTCAATTTTTGCACGATAGACATCGAGGTACCGACCGGCACAAAAATCCCGACCCAAATACTGCCATCCATGCCGGTTGCACCTGACTCTGCCAACGTTGGCGTATTAGGCAACAGATTGGCACGTGTCGAGGTGGTGACAGCTACCGCATGCAACTTACCCGTTTTGACTTGCGGCAACACCGAACCCAGCGACAACAAGGCGACGTCAACGTGGCCACCCATCAAATCGGTTAAGGCCGGCGGTGCACCTTTGTAAGCTGTGTTCACCAAATTGATATTCATTGCTTTTTTATATTGCTCGCCCAGCAAATCACCGAACGTTCCGGCGCCGGCGGTTGCCCAACGCAGACCTTCGGTGGTCTTGCCCTTGGCGATCATATCGGCCGGCGTGCGAATGGTTGACGTGGTGGCGCTGACAATCGCACCGGGGGTGATGGTTAATTGCACCACTGGCGTGAAGCTTTTAAGCGTGTCGTAGCCCACGCTTGGGTTTAACCAAGGGCTCACCATCACGCTGTCGGTTTGCGCCAATAACAAGGTGTAGCCATCCGGTGCGCTTTTTGCCACGGCCTCGGCGGCAAGGTTACCGCCCGCGCCTGGTCGGTTTTCTAGAATAACGGTCCACTTTGTGAGTTCGGCCAACTTAGTGCCCACCACACGACCTACGTAGTCAGTACCGCCCCCTGGTGGATACGGAATGATCAGCCTGATAGATTTAGCGGGATAGTCTTGTGCCAGGCCCAGCTGCGGCAGTGCCAAACAGGCAGCGCCCGCAGCAAATAGTATGGCTAGCAATCGATTTCTTTTAATCACTTTTTGTCTCCTGACGGGTGGCGCGTTTAGCTGCGCTCTTTTGTCGATTCGCGTCGTGTTAAAGGTTGGTCTAATCCATTCTAACCCCTTGCTTCGGCAGCATGAACTGAGGCCCGCCGAGAAGGTCTGCTTGATCATTTTACTTAAGAAACTTTTTTGTATGTTACGCAAATAGTTATGTAAGCATCTGTTTATAAACAAATAAAACCGCAAGCCGATCTTTCTAACGACGAGCAAACGCTAAAAGCCGCTCGTACTCGCCAGTGTCGGCGGCGCGCAGAGCCTCAAGATACTGTTGGCGCAGCACACTTCCGGTTAGTAACGAATTCGCACCCCACGAAAATCGCTCTCTACCCAGCCGCACAACGAGGGTGTCTGCAAGTAGTCGTGCGTGGCGACCGTTACCATTCGGAAAAGGGTGAATCCATACTAGCTGATGGTGAAAGCGTACGGCGAGTTCGTCCGCAGCGAATATGGCATTGCTCATTTGATACTGCGTATTCGCCAGCAGGTTGTTCAGGCGCACCGAGACGTGCGCCCAGTCGACACCAATATTTTTATTACTCGCACGAAAGGTACCTGCCCAACGCCAAGTGCGGTTAAACATCTGTTTATGCAGCTCACGCACAAACCCCTCCTTGAGCAGCTCGCGTTTCTTTTGACGTTGAGCCCAAGCAGCACCCTGCAAAATATTTGCCTCTTCCCATGTATTGAGGTCGCTTTGCGTCGCAATGTGTGAGGGGATCAAGCCGGTAGCCTCGTCAGCATCTATAGGTGTCGCCCCAACGGCATAGGTGAACTTCATGCGCGCTGAGCTCTTACCAAAGATTTCGGCGTGGGCCGTCGAGGATCTCAGTTGTTAACAGTTCTAACTGGATCGTATTGAAATCCGCTTTGACCGATTGATCCTCAAGTGACATTGAATGCGCCACGGGGTAAATGCGCTCTTGTGCAAGGTGCATCGCACGGCTCTTGATCATTTGCTGTAATGACGCCTTCGGCACTAAGGCGTAACGGAGTTCGCAATCTAACGCAGCAGCCATTTTTTTTAGAGAGGCCAAGGTGATTGTTTCATTGGCCTCTGCCTGCTCAAGCTTGTGCACGCCGGCGGGACTCATCCCCAGGCGGTGCGCAAAAGCCACTGCAGTCATCCCCAGCGCATCTCTAATCGCACGCGTCCACCCCCTCGCAGGCGGCGGATTCAAGGGCCGCTGCTGCCAGGGCGTAAGTGTGGCGTCCATTTGCTGTAGCTGTAGGTTTTGAAAGCGTCGATTCATAAAACACCTATAGATTAATTATTATTTAAATAATATAACTCATAAGTTAATTATTATATACAAAAATATACCTATAGGTTTGTTTTATGTGTTTTTAGTCGGAATCACACCAATGCTGATGCCCAGCGAAACCACTAGCAAATTAGGGTCAATTCACGCCAGCAGCGTGTGCCTGTTCGTCTGCGTGGTACGACGATCTCACCATTGGGCCCACTGCCGCATGGTTAAAGCCCATGTCGTAGGCTTCGCGTTCGAACATTTTGAAGGTGTCGGGGTGCACGTAGCGCAGCACCGGCAAATGGTGCTGCGAGGGCTGTAGGTATTGCCCGATCGTCAGCATTTCAACATCGTGGGCGCGCATGTCGCGCATCACTTGAAGGATTTCGTCGTCGGTCTCGCCCAAGCCAAGCATCAACCCCGATTTGGTCGGTGTACCTGGATGGCGTTTTTTAAACTCTTGTAATAACTTTAACGAATGCGAATAGTCTGACCCAGGGCGTGCCTGCTTATACAAGCGTGGCACGGTTTCAAGGTTGTGGTTCATCACATCAGGCGGGCCGCCATCTAAAATTTCGAGCGCGCGGTCAAGCCGCCCCCTGAAGTCAGGCACCAACACCTCGATACGGGTTACAGGCGATAACTCACGCACTTTTTGAATACATTCAACAAAATGAGCCGCGCCGCCATCGCGTAAGTCGTCGCGGTCAACCGACGTAATCACCACGTAGGTCAGTTTAAGCGCAGCAATCGTGCGCGCCAGATTCATGGGTTCGTCAACGTCAAGCGGATCGGGCCGGCCGTGTCCGACATCACAAAACGGGCAACGACGCGTGCACTTGTCGCCCATGATCATGAAAGTGGCCGTGCCTTTACCAAAGCATTCGCCGATGTTGGGGCACGACGCCTCTTCGCAAACCGTGTGCAGGTTATGCTCGCGCAAAATTCGCTTGATGTCATAAAACCGCGAGCCCGCTGGCGCGGCTTTCACGCGAATCCATTCAGGCTTTTTCAGGCGCTCGGCCGCAATCACCTTGATGGGGATGCGCGAGACTTTATCGTGTGCCTTCTGTTTTTGCGTTGCGTCGTACGTCACGGTGGCTTCCTAAGCATTAGATCTGCAGTTTAACCGCTCAAGGTCGTTTTCTCGAAGATGACCGCAGCCTCCCTAACAGTCGCGCATCTGCAAGCCACAACGTCTGATCATTTGCTGGGCCAAAGCTTGCGCCACCTCATCCCACTGCGCTTGAACCCCACAGCTTGCCATGCTGACGGTCTGTAAACCCGCGTAGCCGCAGGGGTTGATGCCCTCAAAGGGGGCTAAATCTAGGTCAAGATTCAGCGCCAAGCCGTGATACGTACACCCCTGTTTCACCTTGATCCCAAGGGCCGCTATCTTGGCTAAATCTTGCTTGCCGGGCACATAGACCCCTGGGGCACCTGGCTTGCGGCAGGCCTGGTCGATGCCGTAAAGCGCCAGCGTGGCGATTAAGGATTCTTCGAGCTCAAAGACCAGCTGTTTGATGTAACGCCCCGAGCGTTTTAAGTCAGCCAGCACATACGCCATGATCTGGCCAGGTCCGTGATAGGTGATCTGGCCGCCACGGTCAGTTTTGATCACTGGGATATTGCCTGCATTCAGCAAGTGCTCAGGCTTCCCAGCCTGACCCTGGGTGTAAACCGGTAGGTGTTCAACCAACCAGATTTCGTCGGGGGTCGTGGCCGTGCGATTATTCGTGAACGCTTGCATGGCGAGCCACACCGACTGATACTCAGTGGGGCGCGGCCAAGTGCGTATCACAGAATCACCAGACTCACTAGAGCACCACCGATACCGCTGGGTGCGCGTGTAAGGCCCGATACAACCCATCAAGCTGCGGGCGCGAGGTTGCACGCACCGTGAAAGTTAAACCTAAATAATTGCCCGCCTTGCTAGGCCGACGCTCAATGGTTGCAGGGTTAAAGCTTGGGTCGAACTCAAGCACAATCGCCGTAAGCGCCTCGGCTAAATCAGGCACAGCCTTGCCCATCACCTTGATCGGAAAATCCGACGGATATTCGATCAGCGATTCGTTTTCAGACTGTGATGTGTTCATGTTGCCTTAAGCTAGCGCAGCGATACGCGCATCGTAGGCCGCACGCAGCCGCTGATATACACCGCCTGGCTTACCCTGCCCTACGGGCTTGCCGTCGAGCTCAACAATCGGCAACACTTCGCGCGTGGCGGATGACATCATCAGTTCATCGGCGTGGTTCACCTCGTCTTGCGTGACCACACGCAACTCAAACGGAATCCCCATCTCAGTGGTGAGCTCTTGCAGCAAGCCGTAGCGAATGCCTTCTAAAACCAAATTATCTTTTAAAGGGGCAATCAACTTGCCATCCTTAGCCACCCAGATGTTGCACGAAGCCCCTTCAGTCAAATTGCCGTTGCGAAACTGAATCACTTCATCCACACCCGCATCAACGGCAGCTTGTTTAGCCAGTACGTTACCCAACAACGACACGGATTTGATATCGCAATGCAACCAGCGCATATCCGGGATGCTAACGGCACGTAAACCTTTTTCACGCACAGCAGCTGTAGGCGGTGTCATGGGCGCCACCATGCCAAAAATCGTAGGCGTCACAACGGGCACTGGAAACGCGTGATCACGCTTAGCAACACCCCGCGTAATTTGCAAGTACACCATGCACATTTTTTCAGTCGAGCGACTGAGCAAATCTTTAACGAGCGCTTCCCACTGCGCAAGCGTCATGGGTTGTTGAATGTCAAGTTTCTTAAGGCTGCGCTCGAGGCGAGCCAAATGTTCTTTCATGCGAAAAAGTTTGCCGTGATACACGGGCACCACTTCGTAGATGCCATCGCCAAAGATAAAGCCACGATCAAGCACCGAGACTTTAGCTTCAGACAAGGGCCCGAAGGTACCGTTCAAATAAACAATCGGGTCACCTGAAACGCCTTGAATCAACATGTTCTGAACCATTTCGCTATTCCTGTTCATTAATTTTTAATCGGCTAAACGCCATTTATCTAAACCACAATCTGATCGAATCAGACCAGCGTCCGACCACACCTGCGCGCTCGACCGCGTCAAGGACTTCAAGCGGTTCGGTGCGCAGTAACTTGTCTTCTAGCATCAGACTGAGTGTTCCGACTTTTTGACCCTGCATCAGTGGTGCAAATAAAGGATCAGGCCGCTTCGCCACAGGCTTGATATCGCCCGCCTTGCCTCGTGGCACGGTCACCCACAAGGGTTCAGCCACGCCAAGTTTGGTGTTTTCAATTTTTCCTTGCCACACACGCGATTCAACTGCGGCATGCGCTTTATCAAAAATTTTGATCGTTTCAAAATTCTGAAAAGTCCAATTTAGGAGTTTAAGGCTTTCTTCGGCGCGCGTCGCCATGCTGTCTGAACCCACTAGCACCGTCACCACCCGGCGCTCGCCACGCTTAGCGGTGGCCACTAAACAATAGCCGGCCCCTTCGGTGTGGCCTGTTTTCATACCATCAACAGTAGGATCGGCCCACAACAAGCGATTACGGTTGGGCTGCTTGATTTTGTTGTAAGTAAATTCGCGCACTGAGTAATACGGAAAATACTCAGGATGGTCGGTGATCATACGGCGCGATAACAGCGCAAGGTCGCGCACGGTACTGACGTGCTGGGGGTCGGGTAAGCCCGCGGCATTCATAAAATTGGTATTGGTCATGCCCATACGCTGGGCCTCTTCGTTCATGAGGGTCACAAACGAAGCCTCGGTGCCTGAGATCGCCTCGGCCAAGGCCACTGAAGCATCGTTGCCCGATTGAATGATCACACCCTTAATCAATTCATCGATTGTGACGGGCTTACGCGGCTCAATGAACATACGCGACCCGCGAGTTTTCCAGGCAACCTGTGAGACGTTGGCTTGCTCGTCAAGCGTTAAGCGCTTTTCTTTAAGCGCCGTAAAAGCCAGATACGCCGTCATGATTTTAGTCAGCGAGGCCGGTTCAATTTTTTGATCGGCGTTTGATGACGACACCACCTGACCACTCGTCACATCGAGCGTAATCCAAGCTTTAGCGGCAATCGCCGGCGGCGGCACGCTAGATAGCTCACCGACTTGAATCGGCGAAAACGAAGGTGGGGTGGTTGCAGAGATCGCTGCAGCGGAAGGCGCGGCGGGCTTTGGGTCAACCTTTGCGCTGGCCTTTGGGTCGCCCTTTGGCTTGGCCTTAGCTTCAGGCTTGACCTCGGACTTCGGATCAAGCTTAGCATCGGCAGATTGGCCAGTTTTAGCCGTTGTACTCGTTGACGCTTGGGCCAACGCAGCAGTAGGGGTATACAGCGTTGCCACGCTGAGCAAAATCACCGCAGCGATCGAAACAAAACGTGCAACAGGTTGCACAGCAGAAATCACTGGGTTGATCATCAAGAAGCCGCCGCCAATTAAAGAACTCATTATAGGCAATCCACTATCGTCTGTGGCGTTTCTGCACAGCTCAACATACTTTGTCCGTCAGCGCAAAAATCGCTTTTGCCTTTACAACGCCTGCAAACGCGTTTGCACCAACTGGCGCAGAATCAAAAGCTTGCCATGAAAAAAATGCCCCGCCTCAGGAATAACAACAATTGGCATCCCGAGTGGGCGCGCCCAGTCCATCACTTCAGACAACGGCACGACCTCATCGACCTCGCCATGAATGACCAAAGCGTCTTCGGGCGCTTTGACCTCGCTATGGCGAAACCGCATGGCTGCAGAACCCGCCAGCACCACGATGTTTGGCAAGTTTTTTTCTAAGCGTTCCCACTTGGCGTAGAGCTGCACGGCAATCGAGGTGCCAAACGAAAACCCGCCCAACACCCAAGGCAAGCTTGCAACCTCGGGATAGCGCACTCGAAACTGCTCAACCAACGCTGCCATATCCAGCAGCTCGCCTTTGCCATGATCAAAAACGCCGCCCGAACTACCGATGCCACGGAAGTTTGGGCGCAACGCCACCAGGCCTTGCTGCACACAGGCGCGCGCAATTGTTGTCACCACTTTGTTATCACGCGTGCCCCCCTGGGCGGGGTTGGGGTGCAACACAAGCGCCCAGCCGGTGGGCTCGCCCTCGGGCCAATCCAGGGCACAATCAATCAAACCGGCTAGGCCGTCAAAGGATATCGTTTCGGTACGTGGGGGCATTATCGGTTCGTGTGCCTAGTTAGTATTCCGCATCATAATTCAGACGTCACCAACATTGGTAAGATGCCAGCTATGGTCATGCCTACCCATTTTACTCAGCCGCTCGAACTTCTCGCCTCCGATGCGCTCACGCACGCATTGCAGCGCGCTCTTGGTGAGTTTAAATCTGTAACTTGGTCCCAAAGCACGGGCTCGACTAACGGCGACTTGGTTCGGCGTATTAAGACGACCGAGGGGCTCGCGATGCCCTGCCTTGAGGGGGCACATGTACAAAGCGCCGCCAAAGGGCGTGCCGCGCGTCCGTGGAAAAATATCTCTGGCAACACTTTAATGTTTTCTTGCGCCTTTGCGCCCGAAATCCCACTTGCACGACTCCCAGGCTTATCCCCTGCCTTGGGCGTAGTCGCCTGTCTGGCACTTAGGCAACTATTTGAACCGCTCATCGGACGCGACTCCTGTCAAAACCTCACCCTGAAATGGCCAAATGATCTGCAATGGGGTCAAGGCAAGCTCGCAGGGATTTTGGTTGAAACCGCACAACGCTCGGGTGCCAGCCACCCCTGTGTCGTGGTTGGCATCGGCCTAAATTTGCTGGGTGCACGGACCCTAACGACTCAACTTGGGCGCGATGTTACGGATGTGTCTGAGATACTGGTCGATGCCTCGCGCGTATCGAAGGGCACCGTCGCAGGGCTTTGCCCAAGCGCAATCGTCATCGCTATCGCAAAGGCTTGGCAAAAGGCCTTAGACGTCTACTGCGTAAAGGGGTATGCTGCCTTTCAAGAGTTATTTAATTCGGTTGATGTGCTGGCCCTACGGTCGGTAGACGTAATAGATCAGGGGCTTACATTGCAAACTGGTATTGCGCAGGGCACTGACGCATTCGGACGACTGCTTGTCCGAACAGAGACCGCAGTCGTGCCCATTCTGGTGGGTGATGTCTCGGTCAGACGTCACGTGTTGCCCGAGCCCACCGCAACGCTTAAAGGCACTTAATGATCGTATTGCTTGACGTTGGAAACAGTCGAATCAAACTCGGTTGGCATCATCCTGCCATGGGGCGCGAGGC
>CAMCZQ010000036.1 GCA_945887835.1 Bordetella parapertussis
AGCCAGCGGCTAAAAAAACGCCATGATCAAGCACCACAATACGATCGCAGATCTCCATGACGGCTTTCATATTGTGTTCAACCAACAAGATTGACAGCTGAAATTCATCGCGAATTCGTCTAAAGATCGCAAGTGCACCACCTACCTCAGTCTGATTTAAACCTGTCAGAGGTTCGTCTAAGCAGAGCAACTTTGGACGTGTCGCAAAAGCGATGGCGATACTGACCATGCGTTGTAAACCATGCGGTAAATTGCCAGCGATTTCTTGCAGATGATCAGAAAGGTTTAGTATCTCGGCGGTTTCGTGAACGCGACGCACGCGCTCGCTCTTTATACTAATCGTGCTGAAGGTCGCGATCAGAATGTTGTCATAGACCGTCATATCCGTCAGTAGGCTGTCGTGTTGAAAGGTGCGCACGAGACCTTTGTGGCAGACTTGCGCAGTGTTCATTTTTGAAATGTCTTCGCCTAAAAACTCGATGCGGCCTTCAGACGCAGGGTAAAAACCACTCACGCAATTAAAGGTCGTACTTTTGCCAGCGCCATTTGGTCCGATCAAACCAAGGATTTCGCCTTTTTGCACGTCAAAACTTAAATTTGAGACAGCGGTTAAGCCACCAAAACGACGAGTGAGTTTTTCGACTTTTAATAGGATCTCTGTTGTCATTTTCTCGTCTCGCGCTCAGTGCTTGGCTGCGGCTTGAGGTTTCGGAGCAAGGCCTAAAAATTTTCTGATGATGCCGACCAAACCATCGGGCATCAGCAAGACAGCAATGACGATTGCCGCGCCGTAGAAAATATGTTCGAACGGACCAAAACCCATCGCCACTTGAGCGAGTAGGGTCAAGACAGAGGCGCCCAAAATAGGGCCCGCAATATGTGATTCTCCGCCAACTTTAATATAAGCCAGTGTGTATACCGCCAATAAAAAGCTGAAGTCATCAGGGCTAATGACGTTATTGGCATGCGCGAGCAGCGCGCCAGCGATACCCGCGACAAACGATGAGATCGCCAAACACATGACTTTTGTTAAGTGAACATTGATCCCGACCGTCTGAACGATTGCATCATTATTACGAATGGCAACCAAGACTTTTCCAAAGTCGCTTTGCTCGATCTTGTAGAGCACAATTAAACTTAAAAGTACAACGCCAACGACAAACGTTGGGTAATAGTCGGTTAACAAAACGGGTGGGAACACTCCGAGCATGCCCGAGTTGCTGCCAATATAATCAATCTGCGTGTAGACCATTCTTAGCACTTCGGTGAAGGCAAAACTAATCAACATAAAATAAGGTCCCTTAGTGCGTAGCGTGATGTAGCCCACAATCAGACTAAGCAACGTTGCCGCCAGCGCTGCGCTGACTAAGGCTATAACAAACGGCAAACCGAGTTTTGTGGTGCAAACGCCGGCAACATAGGCACCAACGCCCACGAACCCAGCGATCGCAAAATTTAATTCGCCAATCAATTGAACGAAGCGAAAGCTTGCCGCAAGCAGGACATTGATGGCAACCCAAATGACTAAGCTCGCTGCAAAGCCGGTGCCCGCAAACAGACTGCCACCAAGAGCGAGCAGACTGAGGAGGGCGACATAAAGAATGGTTGAACCGCGTGCGTTACCCATTACCCATGATCCCTTTCGGACGTACCAGCAACACCAGCATGGTGATGACAAACATTGCTAGCGTCGCAAGCGAGGGGTCAAAATAATAGCCACCCACACTTTCGATCACAGCGATTAAGATGCTGCCAATGATCGAACCTGGGATGCTACCCAAGCCGCCGATCACAATGGCGATAAAGCCTTTTATGAGAAAGTCGCTCCCAACATTCGCGCTAATAACGGTGACTGGCGCCAGAAGTGCACCCGCAATGGCGGCTAAAAAGGTTGCGATCAAAAATCCATAAAGAGCAGTTTTTCGGTAAGGGATACCTTGAAGCATCGCAGCCTCATGGTCTTCTGCGACCGCGCGCAAAGATTTGCCCAGTTTTGTTGCTGCAATGAGCCAACACATCGTGACCGCGACTAGTAACGCGATCAGGGTGAGGACCAGTCTTTGGGTGGTGATGGCGCCCCCAAGAATGCGTAGATTACCTTCGATCAGATCAGGCAATTTAATGGGTACGCCACCAAAGAACTCTAAAAACAAACCTTGTATCAAGAGCGAGAGCCCGACTGACAAGACAAACGAACCCACCATGTCTCGTTGAAATTTTTTGAAAGCAAAGTGATAAAGAAACCAGCCGCAAGCCATCGTGGCTAAAATAGAAACAGCGCCAGCGGCGCCGTAAGCTACCACAAGCGGTACAGAGGGATTGTTTAACCAAGGGACGAGGACGGCGATTAATAAAAGTACTAAACCAAAAAATTCGCCGTGTGCGAAGTTCACGACCTTCATGACACCAAAAATCAATGTCAGGCCAAGTGAAAACAGAATATAGGCCGCACTAATCTGCAGGCTATTTAAAAAGAGTTGCCCAAAAATCTCCAACGTCTTGCACCCTCAAGCGGTTAGTCGTCAGCAAAAATCAGAGACCGAACCCAATGTTGGTCTCTGTCGGCCAGACGGCTTATTTTGCGGCGGCTAAACGAGCCTTGAGCTCTTCGGGAATAATGCGTGTCAACTCAACCATCTTGCCGTCTTGAACTTGCGTAATCATGACCGGCACTTGCATTTGCTGTGGGCTGTCATAGATAGCTTTGCTACCAAAGACTGTTTTTCCGTAAGAGGTTTCAAAAACCAAGGTGGGCAAGACAGCGGCAATTTTTTTAGGATCTAAGCTGTTTGAAGCCTCCATTGCAGCCTTAAGCGCATAGACTGAGTCATAGCTTGAGACCTGCAGTGGGTTCAGTGGCTCTTTAAATTGCGCCAGCATTCCTTGGTTCAAAATCTGTTGTACGGGCGTTGCGAGCGAGCTTGAGTAGTCGCCGGCATAACCCATGTAGGTGCCGTTGGCTGCTGCACCGCCAATTTGCGCAAGTTGAGTGGCACTTGTGCCAACCGGCAGTACTTTGACACCTTTCCAGCCCAGCACGCCAAGCTCTTTAAGTACGATTCCTGCATCGGCAGGTGGAGCCACGCCCAGGTCAATGATGTCAGGCTTTTGCTCAGTGAGTTTGGCCGCTACCGGTTGAAACTGCGTGGTGCCACGTTCGTACCAATTAGAGGACAAAACCTTCACGCCGAGTGCTGCCCACGCTTTTTGTGCGACCAGTTCAACCTCTTTGCCTGATGCATCGTTCGCGTTCAAGATCGCGACTGTTTTTGCCTTGGGATTTTGCGCCAAGACATACTTGTAAAGTGGATCAAGAATCTCAAACGGTGTATTGGATTGAGTAAACGTTAATGGAAACTGTGGGCCTTTGACACTTTTACCCCAGGCCGAAATAAAAATCATCACGCCGCTTCGCTCAGAGAGCGACTGCAGCGCTGAAATCGGGGCAGTGCCGATACCGCCAACGATAAACTTAACCTTGTCGCGATTAATTAGGTTTTGTGCGACTTTTGTTCCTTCGGCCGCTGTGTATTTGTTGTCGTAAGCCACGACGGCAAAATTATATTTTTTGCCTCCAACTGTCACGCCGCCTTCAAGATTAATTTTCTCTGCAGCTTGTTTGGCGGTCCATTCCATTCCCAGGCCCCAAACGGCCGCAGCGCCCGACATCGGCGCCGAGATGCCAAGTTTGATTATCTCTTGCGCGTGCGCGGTGTTAAAGGAGGCGAGGGATGCCAAGGCAAGCGTTACGTAAATCTTTTTAAGATTTGTCATGAAAGTCTCCGATATATTTTAATTTTCAAGTGCTCGCCGTCTGGCTCACGAACCTCAGTTTAATTGAATTTACCACGACTCTGGTGGCTTTAAAAGTAAAAAATCTTGCGGTGTCATCGAGCGACACGGCAAGTTTTTTTTTGAAGACTGCCTGCGGTAAGTGGCGACTTAGACGCCTTCTACAATTCGAATGTCGCGTTCGGCGGCATTGGTGCCTAAGGCTCGGATTGCCTCTTGGTACCCAGGGCTGTTGTAAGCGGCTTGTGCGGCGGCAACGCTTTCAAACTCGATCAGCACGGTTCGTTGCTTGAGACCTTGCTCTTTGGTGACGGCGGCTTCGCCTCGTGCAAGAAACTTGCCGCCGGCGGCTGTTAAGGCGGGGCCGGCAAGCTTGGCGTAGGCCGCCAGGGCTTCGGGGTTAGAGATTGAGCGATAGGCGCTGATCCAGTAGGCTTTTGCCATGATGACTTCCTTAAGGTGTGGTGGGTGTGACAGCATATTACCAAGTGCGTCGCGGTTCGCGGCGGCTTGAGCCTAAGCGCTGCCGTTCAAGTCGCCTGCCTGAGTTGTTGCGCCGCCGCATAAATGTTTAGCTGTAAAAGGGTATTATTTTTAGATGCCCTCGACTCTCAATGATGTTCATAGCTCTTTGCGCGCACCCTTTAAAGTGCGAAGTTTTTGTTTTCAGTGGCCCGCAGATTTAGCAGCCTCGTTCGCCTTTGAAATGGAAGTCCTCGTACTCGGCTGGTATGTTTTAGTCGAGTCGGGTTCGGTCATGATGTTGGTGTTGTACGGCGCCCTGCAATTTGCCGGTTCGGTGTTGTCGCCTTTGTTTGGCGTAGCCGGCGATCGCTTGGGGTACCGCTGTTTGTTTTTGGTGACGCGGGCGATGTATACCGCTCTGGCGACTGCGGTGCTGATTCTGGCGTTTTATTCGTTGTTGACGCCTGTCGCGGTCATTGTCGTCGCGGCGCTGGTTGGCGCGATCCGACCGTCGGACAACATGATGCGCTATGCGCTGGTAGGCCAAACGGTGCCTGTCAGTCAACTGACAGGCGCCTTAGGAATCTCTAGGATGACGGCGGATTCGGCACGCATTGCCGGGGCCTTGACGGGGGTAGGCGCCGTTGCGGCATTCGGGATGGCTGCAGCCTATTGTGTGATCGCGGGGTTGTACCTCATGAGTTTTCTGTTCTCCTTGGGCGTTGCGGGTAAAGAAACTAAGACTGAGCCCAAGCCCTTGCGTTCTGCCTTCACTGAGTTACTGGCGGGGTTTGAGTATGTGTGGACCCGACCTGACTTACTCGGAGCGCTGAGCCTCGCGTTTTTGGTTAATTTCTTCGCGTTTCCGTTCACGCTGGGCTTATTGCCCTATATCGCCAAAAATATTTTTGAAGTCGGGCAGGCTGGGTTGGGTGCGCTCAGTGCGAGTTTCGCCCTCGGTGCCTTGCTCGGGTCTTTGGTGTTGGGCTTAAATTGTTTTTCTTTAGGTACCGCGCGGGCCATGCTAGTGACGGCTGGTTTGTGGTTCGTCTGCCTCTTGGTTTTCGGTTTTTCAACTGAACTTAAAACTGGGATGTTCTTGTTGGTGTGTACCGGGTTCGTGCAAAGCCTGAG
This sequence comes from Bordetella parapertussis, assembly GCA_945887835.1. Taxonomy (GTDB): domain Bacteria; phylum Pseudomonadota; class Gammaproteobacteria; order Burkholderiales; family Burkholderiaceae_B; genus Zwartia; species Zwartia parapertussis_B. The sequence continues at coordinate 5,392 of CAMCZQ010000036.1, forward strand.
CATGACGCCTCTGGCGTCTGTGATGTTGCGCGGCACCGAGCCCGCCTTCAGGGGGCGCGTCATGGGAATGCGTATGTTGGCGATCTGGGGCTTACCGGCCGGTTTGTTGCTGTCGGGTCCTCTGCTTGCCTGGTTGGGCTATCAAGCCGTCATTTTGCTCTACACCGGACTGGGTTTACTGTTGACGGTTTGCATTGCACGGCGCTGGCACCACATCTTATGGAGTCAGGCGTCACCCTCAAACCGCCATAGCTAGCACAAGCTTTTAGCCAGAACCTGCTCGCTCGAGCGCTGTTGCTTTCTGCAAGAAGGTACGCTTTATGTTAGGGTTGTCCCTGAGACAAAACAGATGCGCCCCAGAGCCCCATGAAGATTTTTTACGGTTGGAAAATGGTTTTTGCAGCGGGTTCGCTGCAATTTTTGCAGTCGATGATGCTGCATCAGGCCTTTGGCGCGTATTTGGCCGTACTGATCCAAGAGAAAGGCTGGAGCAAAACCTCGGTGTCTGCCGCTTCAGCCATGATGTCAGTGGAATCCGCCATTATCGGTCCGGTACTCGGTTGGTTTCTTGATCGCTTCGGTTCGCGCGGGGTCATTCGGATTGGCGTGATCATGTTTGGTATCGGTTTCATGCTGCTTAGCCAAATTGAAACCCTCACGCAATTTTATGCTGCGGTCATTGTGATTGCGATCGGCTCGTCGATGGCGGGTTATTTTCCGCTCAACGTGGGCATCATTCAATGGTTTGAAAAAAAACGTGCACGCGCGCTATCAAGTGTGGGGCTTGGCCTTGCACTAGGCGGGATGTTCGTGCCTTTTGTGGCTCTAAGCATTCAAAGTTATGGTTGGCGCGCGACAGCGTTTGTCTGTGGTGTCGCCGTGATCGTATTGGGCTACCCGCTGGCCAGTATTTTTCGTAGACGCCCCGAGGATTTTGGCCTGACTGTTGATGGCCTGGGCGCCGCTCGTGGCGCTGTCGATGTGAGCGCCCCTCCCGAGGCGACCAACGAGCCAGAATTTACCGCTCGACAAGCGTTACGTACCAAGTCGTTTTGGTTGCTGTCTGCCGGACATGGCGTGGCGTTGATCGCGGTCACTGCCGTTAATACGCATGCCATTAATCACATGCGTATTTCGTTGGGCTACACAATTTCACAGGCGGCCGTCTACATCACCTTAATGACGGCGTTTCAGGTTGTTGGCGTGTTGATCGGTGGCTGGTTAGGTGACAAGCTGCGCAAGAATCGGATGTCAGCGGTCTGTATGCTTATGCATATGGCCGGCCTGCTGTTGCTCACCTATGCCTTGGGGCCGGTGATGCTGGTCGGCTTTGCGGTGCTGCACGGCTTGGCCTGGGGAGTACGCGGGCCCTTCATGCAGGCGATCCGCGCAGATTATTTTGGCCGTAAATCAATCGGTATGATTCTTGGTTTGTCGGCGCTTCTGACGGCGGTGGGGCAAGTGTTGGGGCCCTTGCTCGCAGGCATCATGGGTGACGCGACAGGCAACTATATGCTTGGCTTTACCGTTTTGGCGTTAATCGCCGGAGCGGGCTCGGCCTTGTTCTGGTTTGCGAAACCGCCACCATTACCCGTAAAAGTTCCCTAAATTTTGGGTTCAGCGGTATGCTTGGCCTTGTACTTTTTGCTAACAATCATTCAAGACCAAGGTGGCGACAAAATGAATCAAAATTTAAATAAGATATTGCTGCAAAAATATGTCGCGCTCGGTTTAAAAACGCTGGGGCTCACATTGGCGGGTTTTGCCTTGACTGTGAACGCGCAGACCTGGCCCACCAAGCCTATTCATCTGATCGTAGGCTTCGCGCCGGGCGGCGGCACCGATATCGTCGCGCGTGCGTTGAGCGTGCCGATGACGGCGTCGCTCGGTCAATCGGTAGTGGTTGAAAATAAAGCGGGTGCCGCAGGGACGATTGGCGCCGACATGATCGCGAAGGCTGCGCCCGATGGCTATAACTTGTTAATGGGCCATTCAAACTCAAATGCAATTTCACCATTTGTATTAAAAAATGTTCCGTACAATCCCGCGACCGATTTCACCCCGATTACGTACCTGGGGTATGTGCCCAACGTACTAGTTGTCAACACTTCGGTACAAGCAAACTCGGTCGCCGAGTTAGTCGCGCTCGCCAAAGCCAAGCCGGGCATATTGACCTATGGTTCTTCTGGTATTGGCAGCACTCAGCATTTAGCGGGTGCGTTATTTTCTCAAATTGCTGGTATCTCGTTAAATCACATACCGTACAAAGGTAGTGGACAGGCGATCATTGATTTGCTGGCAGGGCAGATCACCATGAATTTTGATACCTTGCCGCCTGTACTTGAACAAATACGTTCTGGCAAATTACGGGCGTTGGCGATTTCAACGCCACAGCGCTTGCCTCAGCTGCCCAATATACCGACCTTTACCGAGGTCGGTATCAAGGGCTTTGATGTCACCAACTGGTATTCAGTGATGGGTCCCAAAGGCATGGCGCCCGCACTGGTTGCGCAGATTGACCGAGCAGTTAAAGCCGCGATGGCCGATCCAAAAACTAAAAAGACGCTCGAAGAGCAAGGTTTGCAAACTGTCGGTGCTGCCACGCCAGCGGCGTTTGCCGCCTTTGTGCAAGACGAGCTCGTGAAATATAAACAACTCGTCCAAACACTGAACATCAAAGCCGACTAGTCCTCATGTCAAATATTTTTCACCGCTTGCCCCGACAAAAACTTCCTGTTGTGGTTGAGGGGCGAGGCATTGAGTTGCTTGACAGCGAGGGCAAGCGTTACCTAGATGCCTCGGGTGGCGCTGCAGTGTCTTGTTTGGGTCACAGCCACCCGCGAGTGGTGCACGCAATTCAACAGCAGCTTGAGCACATTGCTTATGCGCACACTTCGTTTTTTACCAACGAACCCGCTGAGCAACTTGCCGCAACACTTGCGCGGGCAGCCCCGGGCGACTTAAACCATGTGTTCTTTGTCTCGAGTGGCTCTGAGGCCGTCGAGGCGTCGTTAAAGCTAGCACGACAGTACTTTGTTGAGCGCGGCGAATTTGGGCGCAGACACTTTATTGCACGTCGTCAAAGTTATCACGGCAACACACTTGGGGCACTGGCCATCGGGGGTAACGCCGGCAGGCGTGAGCCCTTTTTGCCTTTGTTGGTACCCGCGCATCACGTCTCTCCTTGTTACGCTTATCGCGAGCAAGGAGACAGCGAGAGCGATGCCCAATATGCAGAGCGTTTAGCCGCCGAGCTTGAAGCGAAGATTCTCGAGTTAGGCTCTGGGACGGTCGCCGCTTTTGTGGCTGAGACCGTTGTTGGCGCGACTGCGGGAGCGCTGTCGCCAGTGGGCGATTACCTCAAGCGGATACGCGCAGTCTGTGATCGTCATGGCGTGTTGCTCATCCTGGACGAGGTGATGTCTGGGATGGGGCGCACGGGCCATCTGTTTGCCTGTGCTGAAGATCAGATTGCACCCGATATCATCGCGATTGCCAAGGGCTTGGGGGCAGGCTACCAACCGATCGGCGCGATGATCGCTTCGAAGCAGATCTATGAGACCATTTGTGCGGGCAGCGGATTTTTTCAACATGGTCACACTTATGTTGCGCACGTGGCAGCTTGTGCAGGCGCCTTGGCGGTGCAGCGCGTGATCCAAGAAGAAAACTTATTGAGCAATGTTCTGGCGCGCGGCGAGCAATTGCGTCAAGCGCTAAGCGAAAAATTTTCTTCTCACCCAAATGTGGGCGACATACGCGGCCGCGGTCTGTTTGTAGGTGTCGAGTTTGTAGAAGACCGCGACAGCAAGGCGCCGTTTGATCCACTGCGCAAGGTGTACGCACAACTCAAAGCAAGTGGCATGCAGCAGGGGCTGCTGACCTATCCTTCGGGTGGCACGATCGATGGTGTCCGCGGCGATCACGTCTTATTGGCGCCGCCCTTTATTTGCACGAAACAAGACATTGAAAGAATTGTCGAACGTTTTGGTCAAGCGGTACACGCTGTCTTACCGGACACGTTGAGGCGGTGCTAACGCTGTCGGGCAGCTGCGAGCGCAGGGGCTCGGCAGCTAGTTTGCTGTCGCCATCGTGGCAAACAATGACGTTGAGGCCTGTGGGCGCTGTTGCTATTGGCCTAACTGCGCGCGATTGCGTTCGATGAAGCTGCCGAGTTTGAGGTGCTGAGCGTCTAAAAACGCACTAAATTCTTTTGGACTCATGCCCCCAGCGATCACGCCTAGCCCCGCGAAGCGCTCGCGTACGCTCGGTTGCGCCAACACCGATCTGACATCAGCCGAGAGTTGCTCTTGAATCGCGCCTGGGGTGGCGCTGGGCACCATCAACCCGTACCAGGCAGTCATGTCGAACGTTGGCAAACCGACCTCGGTTGCGCTTGGCAGATCCCAACCGGGCATCCTGTCTGTTTGACCCATGAAAAGCGCCTTCACACGCCCGCCATCGGCGTGAGGTTTATAAACGGCACCCTCAAAAATACCGTCGATTTGTTTGCCGATTAAATCGTTCAAGGCGCCGATACTGCCAGACTTGTAGGGTGGGAAGACCATCTCAATGCCCGTTTGATTAGCGAATTCAAGTGCGGCAAGATGCATGCTGGCGCCGATCGTTGAGATACCAAAATTCATCGGGCGATTTTGTGCTTTTGCGTAGGCCACGTATTCGGCCACGGTCGTCGCAGGCACATCGCTTCGTACCATTAACGCCAAGGGGTAGCGACCCAACGACGTAATGGGCGCAAAATCCGAAGCCTTGTAGGGCAACTCTTTAATTAAATATTGATTGGTAATCCAGGCAAAGGCGATATATAGAATCGTGTAGCCATCGGGTTTTGCTTTTGCGACGAGGCTTGTGCCAATGACCGTTTGACCACCCGCGCGGTTATCAACCACCACAGGCTGGCCCCACTTCTTACTGAGTTCTTGTGCAATGACGCGCGCCTGAGCATCTGAGCTGCCACCCACGCCGAAGGGCACAACGATTGTGACGGGCTTATCCGGAAACGCGGCGTAAGCGACGAGCGAGACCGCGCTCAGGGTGAAGGCTAAGGCGTTGAGGATAAGCTTGTGTAAGAGTCCAGTCGTAGCAGGTTTCATTTTGTCTCCGGGCGTTTGATTTTTTTATCGGTCAGGTGGGGTCTTTTGTTGGCTGATATTTTGGCTAAGCAAGACTTTTCCCTACCGCGTAGTGTTCCATCCTAAATGATATGCCAAAGCTTGGCTCGCTTAATAGTCAGATTGTGGATAAATTAGGGTAAACCCCTTTTGCGTATTAAACTGCGACTCTGTTGAATGATCCGAGCTCTAGTAAGCGCCATGCCTCTGAAGTTTTTATCCTCTGTTCGTTGCTGTGTAGCGGTCATGTGCTTGCTTGCCTTAAGCGGTTGTAGCGTGCTTGGCCCAGATTACGATGCTCAGCGCGCCACGCAGGTGCCGAACCAACCGCAAGTGTGGCAACCCCCTGTCGCGCATCAGGGCGACCTCAATGCTTTAAAAGATTGGTGGCAACAGTTTAACGATCCAGTACTTGTTGAGTTGCTGCTTGCCGCCCAAGAGCAAAGCAACACGATGGCCCAGGCAGCCTTGCGCATTGCTCAGACGCGTGCCTTACTCGTCGGGTCGAATGCGGCGGCGTTACCAGCGTTGAGTGCTTCGGGGGGCTTGACTCGGGGCACTTACCAAGTGGGTGGGCCGGTGGTTTTAGCCACGACCAGTCAGGCTCAGTTGCAAACCAGTTGGGAGCTTGACCTGTTTGGTGGCCTAGCCCGCAGCAGCGAAGCGGCGCGTGCCAGGCTTGAGTCGCAGATCGCCAATTGGCACGAGGCACGGATTTCAGTCGCGGCTGATACGGCCAATTTGTACACGAACTATCGCGCCTGTGAGCAGTTTGTTTCTCTGGCACAAGCCGATGCGAGGTCTCGCGCCCAAACGGCCAAGTTAACCGAGCAACTTGCTGCCTCCGGTTTTCAGTCACCCGCCAATGCGGCACTCGCGCGTGCCAGCGCGGCAGAAGGGCAGGGGCGTTTGGTTGGACAGCAGACGGACTGTGATTTGTCGATCAAGGCGCTGGTCGCAATCACGGGCTTAACCGAAACAGATTTGCGTGCTCGCTTAATCGCGCAGACAGGGCAACTGCCAAAGCCCGTCATGCCCCAAGTGCAACAAGTGCCTGCACAGGTCTTAGCGCAGCGTCCGGATTTGGCGGGTGCCGAGCGTGAGTTAGCCGCAGCGAGCGCCGATATTGGCGTGCGCGAAGCCGACCGACTGCCACGGCTTTCTCTTTTGGGTAGCATCGGGCCTATAAATTTCAGTACAACAGGCTTAACGATTAGTGCGACCTCTTGGTCGATTGGCCCGACGCTCTCAATGCCGGTTTTTGACGCAGGGCGTCGCTCGGCCAACTTAGACGCAGCATTGGTTGCCTATCAGGCTGCCGAGGCGAACTATCGCACGCAGGCACGACGCGCCGTACGTGAGGTGGAAGACGCCTTGCTTCGTTTGAATAGTTTGGTGGCGCGACAGACCGAGGCCGAGACTGCCTCAAGCGGCTATCGTCAATCACTGACGGCTTCTGAAGATAAATTTAAATTTGGCTTGGCAAGCGTGTTGGATCTTGAAGAGGTTAGACGCTTGTCTGTCAATGCCGACAACATGTTGGCCTCAGTGCGCCGCGACCGCGTCAACGCAGTGATTGCGTTGTACCGTGCGGTGGGCGGCGGCTGGACACCTGCTGAGTCTTTGACGCTCAGTGGGCTTGCGCAAACTGCGTTAAAAGATACGACTTTACGGACTGCAAAACCATGAACTTTTTTTCGCGCAGCGGGTTAAGCGCAGCTTTACTGGGCGCGTGCGTTTGTGCGGTGATCGCGGCAACGGCGGTGTTCGCTGCGCCGCCCAGCCAAGCGGATGCCAAACCAGGCCTGACCGTGACAGTGACCCAGCCGCAGACGAGCGAAATCCCCTCGGTAGTCACGGCCAACGGTAGCATCGCCGCCTGGCAAGAGGCGATGGTGGGTGCGCAAGTGGGCGGTCTGCGAATGGCTCAGGTACTGGTGAACGTGGGTGATGTGGTCAAGCAGGATCAGCTGCTGGCTGCTTTTGCAACCGACACTGTATTGGCGGATTTAGCGGTGCAAAAAGCGCAGCAGGCCGAGGCGGCAGCGGCGTTGGCCGAAGCAAAGGCGAACGCCGAACGTGCGCGCAGCTTAAAAAATTCTGGGGCGTTGTCGGCGCAACAAATTAGTCAATACTTAACAGCCGAGCAGACGGCCCAAGCTAGACTCGAAGCGAGTACTGCACAGCTAAAGGTGCAAGAGTTACGTCTGAAGCACGCAGAGGTGCGCGCTCCCGATGAGGGCGTGATCTCGATGCGACAGGCTAACGTAGGCTCCGTTGTACCAGCAGGTGCCGAGTTGTTCAGGCTGGTGCGTCAGAGCCGCCTTGAGTGGCGCGCTGAGGTGACCTCCGAAGAACTGGGGCTGATTAAGGTTGGCATGCTGGTCAAGGTGTTTCCAGCAAGTTTGCCCAAGGGCGCTGCGCCGCTAACCGGCACGGTGCGTGTGCTAGGACCCACCGTTGATCCTCAGGCGCGCACTGCGCTGGTCTATGTGGATCTGCCAAAAAATCTAACGGATGAGCCTCCTGTTCGCTCCGGGATGTTTGCAAACGGTCAGTTTCAATTAGGCGTCACCCAAGGGTTGACCTTGCCTCAAGAGGCAGTGGTGATGCGCGATGGCTTTAGCTATGTTTTTAAAGTTGCGGACAACAAGCGTGTCCTTCAAACCAAGGTGAGTGTTGGGCGGCGTGTAGGTACCAGAGTCGAGGTGCTAACGGGTGTCAGCGGACAAGATCAAATTGTTGAAGCGGGTGCAGGGTTCTTAACAAATGGTGATCTAGTTGCTATTTCAACTCCATCTTTGACGAAGTAGGCGCGATGATGAATTTCTCGGCCTATTCGATTCGAAATCCAATTCCCGCAATTTTGCTTTTCATATTGCTTTCCGTCGCTGGCGTACTGTCGTTTAAAGCGATTGGTGTTCAGGATTTTCCGGATATTGAGTTGCCAATGATCACGGTCGAGGCTCAGTTGCCGGGGGCGGCCCCCGCGACACTCGAAACAGAAGTTGCTCGAAAACTCGAGAATTCGATCGCCACGCTGCAAGGAATCAAAAATCTTTACACCAAAATACTTGAGGGTATAGTTGTCATTACCGTTGAGTTTGTTCTTGAAAAAGATCCCATGGAGGCCGTCAATGACGTGCGTGACGCCGTCACACGTGTGCGCGCAGAGCTTCCGGCCGATGTGCGTGACCCGACTGTCTTGCGCACGACCACTGCCGGTAAACCGTTAATGACTTTTGCAGTAACGTCGAGCCAAAACGATGAAGAGGCTTTGTCTTGGTTTGTTGACAATACGGTAGCCAAGCAATTGCTGACAGTCAATGGCGTGGGTCGAGTCAAGCGCATGGGCGGATTGATGCGAGAGATTCGGGTTGAACTCGATCCGGCCCGCATGGCCGCTTTAAATGTCACTGCCGCAGAAGTCTCACGCCGCTTGCGGCAAATTCAACAAGAGGCACCCGGAGGAAGAGGCGACGTGGGCGGTGCCGAGCAGGCCGTTCGCACAATTGCGACCGCGAGCACCGCAGACGATTTGGGCAAGTTGGAATTGTCGTTGCAAGATGGCCGCCGCATTCGCCTTGAGCAGTTGGCGGTGGTGAGTGATACGACGGCAGAGCGTCGCGCGTTAGCTTTAGTGGATGGTGAGGCCGTCGTGGCGTTTGAAATCATGCGTAGCAAAGGGGCAAACGAGGTGACGTTGGCGCGAGATGTGCGCGAAGTCATCCAGACGCTAGGCGTCGCACGTCCAGACATCAAAATTTCTGAACAGATTGATAACGTACAAAAGACAGAAGAGAACTTTGAGGGCTCGATGCACCTGCTTTACGAGGGTGCGATTTTAGCGGTGATCGTAGTTTGGTATTTTTTGCGCGACTGGCGTGCGACGATTGTGTCGGCTGCAGCTTTGCCCTTATCTATCCTGCCGGCTTTTCTAGGCATTTATCTGTTTGGCTTCACGCTCAACATGGTGACTTTGACTTCGCTCGCGCTAGTTGTCGGTATTTTGGTCGATGACGCGATTGTTGAAGTTGAAAATATTGCACGACATTTGCGCATGGGTAAAACACCTTTTCAAGCGGCACTTGAAGCGGCTGATGAAATTGGTTTGGCGGTCATTGCAACGACCTTTGCGTTGGTTGCTGTGTTTCTGCCGACAGCCTTCATGGCGGGGATCCCAGGAAAATTTTTCAAACAGTTTGGATGGACTGCGGTCTTAGCAATTTTGGCCTCATTGCTAGTGGCGCGTTTGCTGACGCCGATGATGTCGGCATATCTCATGAAGGCAGTACCTTTATCTGAGCGTGAGCAAACCGATGGCTTAGTGATGCGTCGCTATCTGATAGCAGTGCAGTGGTGCTTGACGCATCGCTTGCTTACGCTGGTTTTGGCAACATTATTTTTTGTAGGCTCGCTTGCCTTGGTGCCACTGCTGCCAAAAGGGTTTGTCCCGCCCGCTGATCGTGGCCAAACCTTGGTCAATATTGAACGCGCACCGGGCAGCACCTTACAAGAGACGTTCTTAGCGGCCGAGCGCGCGCGGCTCAAACTCGGGGCAATCCCCGAGGTCGTGAAAGTCTTTAGTTCAGTGGGTGCGGGTGTTTCAGGAGACGCCTTTGCCCGTGGCTCAGCCGCAGAAGTGCGCAAGGGTAGCTTGACGGTGACCTTGACTCACCGCTCTGAGCGCAAAAAAAATCAGCAAGAAGTTGAAGCTGATATTCGAGAATTGTTGTCTCGCGAGCCTGGCGTCAGGATTACTGTTGGGCCGCAAGACGTTGGCGTCAAAATGCAGATCGTGCTGCAAAGCGAAGATCCTGTCGCTTTAGGCGCGGCGGCGCACGTGGTGGAAAACGAGTTGCGTGGTTTGAAAGGAGTGGGCAATGTGTTGTCTTCGGCAAGCTTGGTGCGTCCTGAGTTGATTGTGAGACCGGATTTTGCGCGTGCTGCAGATCTGGGCGTCACCGCGCAAAGCATCGCCGAGACCCTGCGCGTCGCCACAAGTGGCGACTATGACGTGAGCCTGCCAAAGCTGACCTTGTCAGAGAGGCAAATTCCAATTCGCGTGAGATTGCCAGACATTGCGCGAACCGACCTTGAGGCTTTAGCGCGTTTGACGATACCAGGCCGTTACGGGCCGGTGATGTTGGGCAATGTGGCAACCCTGACACTGGATAGCGGGCCCGCACAGATTGACCGCTTGAATCGCAGCCGTAATGTGGTGCTTGACGTCGAGCTAGGCGGGCGACAGTTGGGCGAGGTCTATGCAGAGGCCAAAACTCTACCAGGCTTGCGCAATTTACCCGCGGGCGTGCGTCAGACTGAACTGGGCGATGCAAAAGAAATGCAAGCGCTGTTTGCAAGCTTTGGCTTGGCCATGGCGATCGGCCTGCTTTGCATTTATATGATTTTGGTCTTGTTGTTTCATGATTTTTTACAGCCTCTCACCATTCTGGGAGCCTTACCGCTTTCAATTGGTGGTGCCTTTGTGGCGTTGTTGCTCACAGGCAAAAGTTTTTCAATGCCCTCGCTGATTGGCTTGATTATGCTGATGGGGATCGTGACCAAAAATTCAATTTTGTTGGTCGAGTATGCGATCGTGGCACGACGAAGTGGGGTCTCGCGCACAGAGGCTTTACTTGATGCGTGTCACAAGCGCGCGCGCCCAATTGTGATGACAACCATCGCCATGATTGCGGGCATGTTCCCTATTGCAATCGGTTGGGGTTCAGATCCAAGTTTTCGCTCGCCCATGTCGATTGCGGTGATGGGCGGTCTGTTGACCTCGACGGTGCTCAGCCTGTTGGTGATCCCCGCCATGTTTACCTACGTTGATGATCTAGCTTTGTGGTTGCGGCGAATGAAGACAAAATTTGCACGCAACCATCATCCGGCTTAGGCGACAGAGATCTTAGCCTTTACGCATCGTGAAGAAGACTGGCCCTTGTGCCTGAAAATTTATCCAGCCCTTGCGTAGAGCAGTGAGCTTATAGATGGCGCCCAACGGAATATACGGAACTTGGTCTAGCACCTGTAACTGAATCTCTTGACAAAGCGCTTTGCGTTTTTCAAGCGTTGGGGCATAAAACCAGTCTGTACGGAGGGTTTCGATCGCTGGATTGGTGGGCCAGCCAAACCAAGCTTGCTTGCCAGTGCCACGAATGCCTAAGTTACTGGTGGGATCTAGGTTGCTAGTGCCCGTCATCGCTGTAAAGCCTACATTCCAACCGCCTGAAGCTGGCGGTTCTTGGCTGTTGCGCCGTTGCAAATAACTGCCCCAGTCCATCGCACGCAAATCAACTTTGAGCCCTAACTTTTTAAAGAGTTCTGCCGTGACTAAGGCCGAGGCGTGATGAGTGGGAAAGTCGACCGGATCGAGCAAGACGATCGGTTCGCCTTTGTAGCCCGCCTCTTTAATGAGTGAACGCGCAAGGTTAAAGTCACGCTTGCCTGTCAATTTATCCAGGCCTGCTGTGGTTGCCATTGGCGTACCAGGTGCCCACACACCGACCTTATCACTCCAGTACTCTGGAAACTCTGAGCCATTGGCCGCAGTCATGTACTCGGTTTGATCGACAACTGCCAAAATCGCGCGACGCATCAAAATATTATTAAACGGTGGGTAGAGATGATTGAAGCGCATGATCGCGATCGACGGCAGGGCTGCTTTAATCAAAACAATCGCAGGATCTTTGCGCAAGACAGGTAAAAAATCGTTATCAACCGTTTCGATGCCATCCACTTCATTATTTTGTAGCGCGGCAACGGCTGTGGCACGATCGCTAATCACTTGCCACTTAACTTCTGTGACGTGGGCGATTTTTGGACCCGCGGTGTTGGCGGCGAGGCCGTCTGCGCGCGCAACGTAGTCGTTAAATTTTTCGTAGACCACTTGCGAGCCCGAGATCCATTTTTCGGCGATAAAGCGGTAGGGTCCGCTACCAATCATTTCTTTGATCGGCACGTTATCGGGGGTGTTGGCCAGACGCTCGGGCATGATCGAAGACGACGCTGCCGCTAACGAATACATGAGCAAAGGAAACGGCTTGCTTAAATCAATTTGAATTGTTTTTTCAGAGATGGCTTTCAGTTCGCGAATCAATTCAAACAGCGTTTGCCCAAGTGGGTTACGTTTGCCAAAGCGCTTAATGCTTGCAACGATGTCCTTGGCTTGCACTGTTGAACCATCATGAAACTTCAAACCGTCGCGCAGTGTGAGCTTCCAAGTTAAATCATTGTTTTCAAGCTGTTGACTACCGACCATTTGTGGTTGAGGTTGATAGTTGTCGTCTAAACCGTAAAGCGTATCAAAGACCTGCAATGCATGACAGGCCGTGATTGTGGCGGTCGTAAACATCGGATCGAGCAGCGCAAGATCGTTCTCGGGAACCCAGCGTAACGCCGTTTTGGGAGTGGTTTGAGCAAAACTCGCTAAAGGCAGTTGAGACAACCCTGTGGCAACGCCCGAACTGAGGATGAAGGTTCTGCGATCCATGGTGGATTCCTTGTATACATTCAAAAAAGTCAGCGTAGATTGGCCGAGCGCTTAAACCAAAGCAAAGACAACAAGAGCGCTAAGAGAGTGAGCGCCAACGAGGCGGCACCGAACAGTGCGCTGACCTCGGTATCACGCCTCTCTAAAGAAAATTTACTCGAAAGGTGCCGATAGACTTCTTTTAGATCTTGCGAATTACCCGCGCGATAGAACTCGCCTTCGGTAATTTTGGCAACCGCTTGGAGCGCTTGTTCGTCGACACGGGCATAAAAAGAGTAGCCCTCATAGCCAGGAATAAAGCCCTGTGGCGTGCCAAAGGCAACGGTGTAGACGCGCACACCACGTTGCGCGGCTTGCTTGGCTGCTAGCAAGGGGTCAGGACCGTTGGTGCGCCGACCGTCTGACAATAAAATAATCGCGCCGTTTGTGTAAGAGCCTGGCGGCACGGGCGCTGGTGGGGGTGTTTGAGGTGCGGCGGGTTTGCGCTCGGCCAAAGGTTTGCTCCCCCAGCGTGAAAATTCTTCGCCATAGATTGCTGCCTGTAGGTCAACGCCAGAGTTCGGCAGTAAAGTTGCCAACGCCATTAATAAACCGCTGCCTGTTGCGGTGCCACGCTGAAGCTGAAACCTGTCGATGGACGAGACCAAGGCTTCGCGCTCTTCGGTGATTTGTTGTACGAGTTGTGCCGTGCCTGCAAAGGACACAATCCCAATACGAATATTATTGGGTAACTCTTTTAAAAATTCTTTGACAGTGGCTTGCGCGGCTTGAATGCGATTGGGCTCAACGTCTTCAGCGAGCATGCTTCGCGAGACGTCTACCGCAAGTACCAAGGTCATGTAGTCCGCCGGCAACGTGACCTGGGCCGTGGGTCTGGCAACGCCTAGGACGGCGACGCAAAGGGCGAGCCACAATAGGGCAGGAGGGGTGTGCCGGCGCCAACTGTTGCGCGTGCCAAGTGCCTGTCTAATAATGGTGAGATTGGGGTAGGTGTGAGCGAAGCGACGCTTGCGCTTCAGCAGCCAAAGGTAAATGATGGGCAGCGCCAGCACTAAACTAAAAAACCATAAAAAATGGGGCCAAATAAAGTGCATCAATTGTGCGTGAGAGTTATGATGAAATATCACTTTATCACCGCTTGACAGAATCAGGGTTTTTTTATGAAGCGAGTCGCGCTCTACAGCCGTCGTGTCATCCCGGGTACCAAGGCGCCTGAGGGGCTGAGCTTGGCTGTGGAATCTGTTTCTGGCACGCCTGATGCTGGCGCACGCGCGGTCTGGTCAAAACACTACGAAAAGCTGGGCTTAGTCGTGCTCGGTGCTGTCTTGGGTTTATCACTATTGCTGGCGCGCGACTACTTTCAAGCGCCTCGCACCGAACTCACGCAAGAGCAAATTGATGCGGCCGTGTTGCATACGCTGGCCACCAAAGACTTGCCCGCACGCGCCGCCCGGGCGGCTGCTTTGATTGGGCCGTCTATTGTTCGTATCCGAAGCGATGTGCTTGATGCCAAAGGGACTCAAGTAGGCGACGACGAGTTAGGTGTTGGCACTGGGGTAGTCATCAAAGAAGACGGCACGATTTTGACGAATTTACATGTCGTAGCGACTGCACCGAGGCTCTTCGTGACGTTTGCCGATGGCTTAGAGTCGCCCGCGGTCATTGTGTCGGCCCAGCGCGACAAAGATTTGGCGGTTCTGAAGCCGCTCAATATCCCCGACGACCTGCAGCCTGCCACGATGGGTTCCAATCAAAATTCAAGCCCCGGTGACGAGGTCGTGGTAGTGGGTTTTCCGTTTGGGATGGGGCCCTCTGTTTCGGCGGGGGTGATCTCGGGCTTGAATCGAACCTTTAAGCCCGCCGAGGGCGCACCACTGACCGGCCTGATTCAGTTTGACGCAGCAGCGAACCCCGGTAATTCTGGGGGGCCCCTGATCAATATGGCGGGTGAAGTGCTTGGCATTGTCACCGCGATTTTGAATCCAACCAGCGTCCGAACCTTTATTGGAATTGGCTTTGCGATCACCATAGAAAGCGCAGGAACTGCTTTAGGAATGCCTCCGTTTTGAATTGAATTTAAAGACTTAAACCAACGAGACGCCGATGAATAATGAAACCCAAGCCTGGAATCGTGGACAGTCACCCCAACCCGTCCACGAGACAGCGGCCTTAATGGAGCGCGTGTTGTATGAGGTTAAACGCGTGGTAGTTGGACAAGACCAGTTTTTAGAGCGGATGTTGGTCGCGATCCTGGCGCAAGGGCATCTGCTGATCGAGGGCGTGCCCGGGCTGGCCAAGACCTTAACGGTCAATACGCTTGCAAAGGCGATACGAGGCTCTTTTAAGCGGATTCAATTTACGCCCGACTTGTTACCGGCCGACTTGGTCGGGACGCAGATTTACAATCAAAAGACGAGTGAGTTCAGTACAGTGTTAGGGCCTGTCTTTGCCAACCTTTTGCTTGCCGATGAAATTAATCGGGCACCGGCCAAGGTGCAAAGTGCCTTGCTTGAGGTCATGCAAGAAAGGCAGGTGACGATTGCTGGTCAGACCCATAAAGTGCCTTCGCCTTTTTTAGTGATGGCAACGCAAAATCCGATCGAGACTGAGGGCACGTATCCCTTGCCTGAGGCGCAGGTGGATCGGTTCATGATGAAGGTGTTGATCGGTTATCCCAAAGAAGAAGAAGAGTTTGTGATTGTGCAAAGGGTGATTGGGCCCGCAATCGACATCGCTGCGGTGGCGACGACTGAGCAGATTGCAGCTTTGCAGCATCAGTCTCGTCAGGGTTATGTGGATCCTGGTTTGATTCAGTACGCGGTCAAGCTGGTGTCAGCCACAAGGGATCCTGCACGTTTTGGCTTGTCTGACATTGCTCGCTATCTGACGTTTGGTGCCAGTCCGCGAGCGACGATTGGTTTGATCGAAGGTGCACGTGCTTTAGCGTTTTTACGTGGACGGGGCTATGTTCTGCCGCAAGACGTCGTAGATCTGGTTCCAGATGTTTTGCGACATCGTTTAGTGTTGTCGTACGAGGCTTTGTCGGATGGCTTGTCGGCGGATCAGTTGATTGAACAAATCTTGCGGGCTGTACCGGTGCCAGATAAACCACTCGAGAGCCATGTTCGCGTTTCTTAAACGATTTAAGACGCCACAGTTTGAGACGCCGGCAGCGCGCGCTCAAGCAGGGGTACAGTCCGTTGCGCAAACAACTCTTGGCGAGACGAGCTCAGACGCGCTCTTGCGCCAGCTTGAGTGGACAGTGCTGCGACGTCTGGATGGTCAGCTACAAGGTGATTATCGAACCCTTTTTCGGGGGGCGGGCTTAATGCTCGCTGATTTGCGCGAGTATCAGGCACATGACGACGTACGCCATATCGACTGGAATGTGACCGCCAGAATGCAAGTGCCGTACGTGCGCGAACACCAAGAAGACCGAGAAATGACGGCCTGGTTTGTCGCAGACTTATCAGGCTCGGTCGACTTTGGCTCGCGCTCAGTCAGTAAACGCACGCTGGCAATCCAGAGCGTAGGCGTACTCGCGCGGTTATTGACGCAACACGGTAATCGCGTGGGGGCGTTACTTTATACCGGTGCGGGTGGTCATGCGAATGTACATATTCCGGCTCGCTCGGGCCGGCGTCAGATTCTTCACTTGTTAGACAGTATGGCTCGTGCCGAATCGGTTAAACAAACGCAAGAGACCGATTTGGGTAAGCTTTTAAAGGACGTTTATTCAATTTTAAAACGACGTTCAACGATTTTTGTTTTGTCAGATTTTTTAAGCCAGCCCGGTTGGGAACGCGCCTTGAATCAATTGGCACGTCGCCACGAGGTGGTGGCGATTCGCTTGTTCGATCCCGTCGAAGCTGTCTTGCCTAATGACGGTTTGTTAGTGATGCAAGACGCCGAGACCGGAGAACAAATGTTTGTTGATACGCACGATAAGGCATTCAGACAGCGCTTCGCTCAACAAGCTCTTTTGCGCGAACAAAATTTACGAGAAAGTTTTGCAAAAGCGGGCGTCGATTGTTTGGAGTTGCAAACTGACGAGCCACTGGATCAAGCGCTGATTCGTTTTACGCGGCTACGCAAGCGTCGCAGTCAAGTTGTCGCGGGTGCCGCCGCGGGTATTTTTGCGAGCCAATGAGCCTATGTTGTCTTTGAATTCTGTGACGTTACTGTGGCCTTCGTTACTTTGGGTGTTTGCTGGCTTACCCTTTTTAATCGGCGCTTATCTGTGGCTTTGTCGTGATCAAAAGTGGTCGCGTCACGGCTACGCACTCTTGATGTTGTGCGGCATCAGTCTCGTCATGTTTTCGCTTGCACGCCCCCGGGCGGTATTGCTATTGCCCGGACGGCTGGATACGGTCATGCTGGCGCTTGATACCTCTGGCAGTATGCGCGCCACTGACGTACAACCCAGCCGAATCGAAGCCGCCCAAGCCGCAGTGCGTACGTTTATTGCAGAGCAGCCTTCGCAGGTGAAGGTTGGCATTGTCACGGTTGCCAGCACTGCGGCAGTCGCACAAGCCCCGACGGTGAACCGCGATGAGCTCTATCGTGCGATCGAGACTTTGCCGCTGCAAACCGGCTCTGCCTTAGGCAGTGGCATTCTGGTTGCGCTGGCGCAATTATTGCCGGGTTCGGGTATTGAAGTCGAAAAAATCCTGACCGAAGCTGATCGACCACCAGCAAAAGATACAGGCAAACCTTTGGGAGAAGCGGGTAAAGGCTCAAACCAGGTCAAACTCGAACCGGGGTCAAATAAGGCACTTGCGATCGTATTGATATCAGACGGACAAAGCAATATGGGGCCCGATGTGCTGAAGATGGCTCAGCTTGCGGCAGATCACGGCGTGCGCGTCTATACAGTGGGTGTTGGTACGCCTGAAGGAATCGTGCTGAAAGCGCAGGGGTTGTCGATGCGCGTCAAGCTTGATGAAGTTGCGCTTAAAAAAATAGCCGAGCTGACGTTGGCTGACTATTATCGTGCCACCAATGCCAGTGATTTGAAAAAAGTCTACGAGGCACTTGCGACAACGATTCGCCTTGAAAAACATCAAAGCACTGAAGTCACAGCTTTATTTTTAGCGCTAGGGGCACTCGTGCTGATGCTCGCTGGTTTGCTATCGTTGCAGCGCGATGGGCGTGTACTGTAGGGGCCCCGAAAGGTTTTAGTGCTTCAGTAACCAACGCTCGTTTGCATAGACCACACGCTGCTCTTCAACAAGTTTTTGGAGATGTGCAAACAAAGAGCGCATCGCAACCTTGTGCAATTTTTCTGCAGTGTCCTTGTAAGCAACAGGTACGAGTTCTTCAAGCGTGACGGGTTGCTTAAACGTACGCAGTGCAGCAACGACTTTGTTTTCGCGATCTTGACGATGCACCAATATTCGTTCGACGGCCTCGGTTGGTTTGTCCATTAAAAAGCCATGGCCCGGCGCCAGAAAATCTATTTTTTCGTCAAACAACAAACGTAGCGAGGTGAGATATGTTGCCATGTTGCCATCGGGCGGATTGATGACAACGGTTGAGCCTTGCATGATGTGATCGCCTGTGAACATCAGACGTTCGGTTTCGTGCAGGTAACAGACCTGATTGGAGGCGTGTCCGGGGGTGTGAATCACGCGCAGCGTCGCGCCGGCAACTTGCAACGCCTGTTGATGCGTGACCTGTACATCGGGCGCAAAGGTTTGATCTTGATTCGGGTAGGGCGGTGGTGGCATGCCGTATACCGTCGCGCCGGTGCGTGCTTTGAGTTCGAGTGTGGCCGGGGAATGATCGAGATGCGTGTGGGTGCAGAGAATCCATT
>CAMCZQ010000037.1 GCA_945887835.1 Bordetella parapertussis
GGTTGAGCGTCGGGTTAAACATCCGGTGCTTGGCAAGATCATTATGCGCTCTGCTAAATACAAAGCGCATGACGAAACCAATCAGTTCAACGAAGGCGATACGGTTGAAATCGCTGAAGGTCGGCCAATCTCGCGTTCGAAATCTTGGACCGCGACTAAGCTACTAGAAGCTGCACGCATTATTTAACTTGCGAAGCAGTGCAGAAAAAAAGCGACGAAGTTCTCGTCGCTTTTTTATTTGGGCCCTTGTTAATTTGGGGTCGTGCTCTAACGCCCCAAACACATCTTAGATATGAGTCACAAATTTGGTGACCAAGTAGCCGTCAAAGGTTTCAGTGCCGCCCTCGCTACCGATACCGCTGTCCTTGATTCCACCAAACGGAGTCTCCGGCAACGCGCTGCCGAAGTGGTTAATGTTCACCATGCCGGCCTCAATCGAGTTCGACACCTTTGTTGCAGTTTGCAACGAGTTAGTGAAAACATAAGACGACAACCCGAAGGGCAAGCTATTTGCCCGGGCAATTACTTCGTCTGTGTCACTAAACGGCACAACGGGTGCGATCGGCCCAAAGGGCTCTTCGGTCATAAGCAGTGCATCGTCTTTTAGCCCGGTAATCACCGTAGGCGGGAAAAAGAAGCCTTTGCCGGCGACAGCGTCTCCGCCCATTACGATTTGCGCTCCACGCTTGCGCGCGTCTTCAACGAAGCGTGCAATCGCCGGAACGCGACGTTCGTGCGCCAAGGGCCCCATTTCTACGCCCTCGTCTAAGCCGTTACCGACTTTGATGCCCTTGAGGACATCGGTAAACTTCGCCAAGAAGTTGTCGTAAATCTTTTTGTGAACATAAAATCGGGTGGGTGACACGCAAACTTGACCGGCATTGCGGATTTTAAATTTAGCGAGCATCGTAGCGGCTCGGTCGACGTCGGCATCTTCAAACACCAGCACCGGCGAATGGCCACCGAGCTCCATTGTTGCCCGCTTCATGTGGGCGCCGGCTAAGGCTGCCAATTGTTTTCCGACGGGGACGGAGCCAGTAAAGGATACTTTGCGCGAGATTGGCGAGCGAATCAGATAATCCGACACTTTTGCGGGCTCGCCCCAAACTAGGTTAAGCACACCAGGCGGTAAGCCCGCATCTTGAAACATTTGTGCAATGGCCATCACTGCGCTTGGAGAGTCTTCCGGGCCTTTCAGAATAATCGTACAACCTGAGCCAATCGCCGCGCAGATTTTACGAATTGCCTGGTTGTACGGAAAGTTCCAGGGCGTAAATGCCACACACACCCCGACAGGCTCTTTGAGCACTAGTTGACGCACGTCAGAACTGCGGGGTAAAACGACGCGCCCGTAGATGCGACGGCACTCTTCTGCATGCCAATCGCAATGGTCAGCGCAGCTAACTACCTCACCAAGTGCCTCAGCTAAGGGCTTGCCCTGATCGAGCGTCATGTTGCGCGCGATATCCTTTGCCCGGTCGCGGGTCAATTGACCGACCTTTCGCAAGATCGCCGAACGGTCCATTGGGGAAGACTTTTTCCAGGTTACAAAAGCCTTCTCAGCGGCCTGTAGTGCGGCGTCGAGGTCACCCTGAGAAGCGTGGGGTAACTTACCAAGCACCTCTTGAGTGGCTGGGTTGATGACATCTTGCATGGCGCGACCGTCTTCTGAGACGAACTGACCGTTAATATACAGCGACAGTTTTGGGTACATAGGGGTTCCAATACAACAAAAAGGTTCGAAAACAGACTCTAATTAGCATGATACAACTTGGCAACACTTGCACAAATAAAAATACTGATATATACTAGACGACTTACTTGCGGCAATGCTAAAGAACGCACTGCTGCAAAACATTAAGCGCTGTAAAAGATGTAAAACACTCCAGTATCGTAAATAGTAGCGTAGCAAACAGCAGTACAAGTTTATTAGCAGATTCAGCCTAGGGTGCCCTGTGGCACCTAACGGGACCAAAACTGATCTATTTAGTTACTAGCCCTCAGGTTAGCAAAAAAGTAGATTAAGTTGGAACAGGAAAAATCATGATCCAAATGCAGACCACGCTAGATGTGGCCGATAACACCGGCGCACGCTCAGTCATGTGCATCAAGGTGCTCGGCGGCTCAAAGCGCCGTTATGCCTCAATCGGTGATGTTATCAAGGTCACCGTAAAAGACGCAGCCCCTCGCGGCCGTGTAAAAAAAGGCGAAATCTATAACGCAGTCGTCGTGCGTACAGCTAAGGGCGTACGTCGTAAAGACGGCTCGCTGATTAAGTTTGGTGGTAACGCCGCTGTGCTGCTCAACGCCAAACTCGAGCCCATCGGCACGCGTATCTTCGGACCCGTCACCCGCGAACTGCGCGGTGAAAAGTTCATGAAGATTGTGTCCCTGGCGCCCGAAGTCCTGTAAGGAGCCACTATGAATAAAATCCGTAAAGGCGACGAGGTCGTCATCCTAACTGGCCGCGACAAAAAGCGCCGTGGCACAGTGCTTGATCGTGTCGATGCCGATCATGTATTGGTTGAAGGGATCAACATGGTTAAAAAACATGTTCGCCCTAACCCAATGCAAGGCACAACAGGCGGCATTATCGAAAAGACAATGCCGATTCATATTTCGAACGTTGCGCTGTTTAACCCCGCCACCGGCAAAGGTGATCGCGTAGGGATTAAAGAAGTCGACGGTCGCAACGTGCGCGTGTTTCGTTCCAGCGGCGAACCCGTTGGCGCGAAAGCATAAGGAGCGATCTAAATGGCTCGTTTTCACGACCTCTACCAGAACACGATCGCGCCAGCATTGCGCGAGCAGTTCAAGTACCAAAGCGCGATGCAGGTGCCTCGCATCACAAAAATCACCCTGAACATGGGTGTGTCAGAAGCTGTTTCTGATAAAAAAGTGATCGAACACGCCGTATCAGACTTAACAAAAATTGCAGGCCAAAAGCCAGTGATCACAAAAACCAAGAAAGCGATTGCGGGCTTCAAAATCCGTGAAGATTATCCGATTGGTTGCATGGTGACACTGCGTGGTCAGCGGATGTACGAATTTCTCGATCGTCTCGTTTCTGTGGCCCTGCCACGCGTACGTGACTTCCGCGGAATTTCGGGGCGTGCGTTTGACGGCCGCGGTAACTACAACATCGGTGTGAAAGAGCAGATCATTTTCCCCGAAATCGAATACGACAAAATCGACGTGTTGCGTGGGATGAATATCAGCATCACCACCACCGCAAAGACAGACGAAGAAGCCAAGGCGCTGTTGACAGCCTTTAGCTTCCCGTTCCGCAACTAAGGGGCGCAGACGTGGCTAAACTTTCAATGATCAATCGCGATGTCAAACGCGTCAAAACAGCCGAGAAATTTGCTGCTAAACGTGCGGCCCTCAAAGCCGTCATCGATGATTCATCCAAATCCGACGAAGACCGTTACGAAGCGCGGCTGAAATTGCAGCAGCTGCCGCGCAACGCGAGCCCCACCCGCCAGCGTAATCGCTGTGCGATTACTGGCCGCTCACGCGGTGTGTTCCGCAAATTCGGCCTTGGCCGTATGAAACTACGCGAATTGGCTATGAAGGGTGAAATCCCCGGCATGACCAAAGCTAGCTGGTAGGAGAATAAAACATGAGCATGAGCGACCCAATCGCCGATATGCTGACTCGCATTCGCAATGCGCAGCAGGTAGATAAACCAACGGTGACCATGCCCTCCTCTAAGCTGAAGGCAGCAATTGCTGCCGTGCTTCAAGACGAAGGCTATGTTGACGGTTTTCAGATTAAAGGAACGGCCCAAAAGCCTGAACTCGAAATCGCTTTGAAGTATTACGCCGGACGTCCTGTGATCGAGCGCATCGAACGCGTTTCGCGCCCAGGCTTGCGTATCTACAAAGGTCACGGCAGCATTCCTCAGGTGATGAATGGCTTAGGTGTGGCAATCGTCTCGACTTCACGCGGCGTCATGACTGACCGCAAAGCCCGCGCCAATGGCGTTGGCGGCGAAGTCTTGTGCTACGTGGCTTAAGGAGAATACTAAATGTCACGTATCGCAAAATATCCCGTCGAGATCCCTAAAGGTGTCGAAGCGTCGATCAAGCCAGACCTGATCACTGTGAAAGGGCCCTTGGGCACACTGACACAAACGTTAACCAGCAATGTGGTCATTAATGAAGACGGTGGCAAGCTGTCGTTCATCGTTACAAATGACTCACGTGAAGCCAAAGCAATGTCAGGCACTTTGCGTGCACTTGTCGCCAACATGGTTGTTGGCGTAAGCAAAGGTTTCGAACGCAAGTTGACCTTGGTGGGTGTGGGCTATCGTGCCGCCGTCCAGGGTGATGCGGTTAAATTACAACTCGGTTTTTCGCATGATGTCATTCATACGATGCCTGCTGGCGTAAAAGCCGAATGCCCAACACAGACAGAAATTGTTTTAAAGGGCTCTAACAAGCAGGTCGTTGGTCAGGTGGCTGCAGAACTCCGCGCATATCGTCCGCCAGAGCCTTACAAAGGCAAAGGCGTTCGTTATGTTGACGAGCATGTCATCATCAAAGAAACCAAGAAGAAATAATCGCGCAAACAAGGAAACATCATGGACAAAAAAATTTCCCGTTTGCGTCGTGCAATCCCGACGCGTAAAAAAATCGCCGAATTGCGAGTTAATCGCCTTCAGATTTTTCGCTCGAATCAGCACATTTACGCAAACATTATTTCGCCTGACGGTGATCGCGTTTTGGTTTCGGCCTCAACCGTTGAGCCTGAAGTGCGCCAACAACTTGCAACTCAAACGGGCTTGGGCGGCAATGCCGCTGCAGCATCTTTGATTGGCAAGCGTGTCGCCGAAAAAGCTAAGGCTGCCGGTATTGAACTGGTTGCCTTCGATCGTTCGGGTTTCCGTTACCACGGCCGTGTAAAAGCCCTGGCCGATGCCGCGCGTGAAGCCGGTCTGAAGTTTTAAGCGAGGAACAGTCAAAATGGCTAAAGAACAACGTAAGAACGGTCCTGAAGAGCGGGATGATGGTCTTCGCGAGAAAATGGTTGCGGTCAATCGCGTCAGCAAGGTGGTTAAGGGTGGTCGCACTATGAGCTTTGCCGCACTGACAGTGGTTGGTGATGGCGATGGTCGCATCGGAATGGGTAAGGGTAAGGCGCGTGAAGTGCCCGTTGCAGTTCAAAAGGCCATGGAACAGGCGCGTCGCGAACTGTTTAAGGTGTCTTTGAAAAACGGCACCTTGTTTCATACCGTTGTGGGCAAGCACGGCGCCTCAACTGTGCTGATTTCTCCCGCAGCAGAAGGTACTGGCGTGATTGCTGGCGGCCCAATGCGTGCGATTTTTGATGTGATGGGAGTGCGTAACGTCGTGGCGAAAAGCCTTGGCTCAAGCAACCCCTATAACATGGTTCGTGCCACACTGAATGGTTTGCGCGCGTCCCTCACCCCGTCGGAAGTTGCTGCTAAACGCGGCAAAACCGTCGAAGAGATCTTGGGGTAAGTCATGGCTGAAAAACAAGTCAAAGTCACTTTAGTGCGCTCTACCATTGGTTGCAAAAAAGATCACCGTGAAACAGTGCGTGGTTTGGGTTTGCGTCGGATTAACAGCACAAAAGTACTCAAAGACACGCCTGAAGTGCGCGGAATGATCAACAAAGTTGATTATCTCGTGACAGCGACAGAAGTCTGAAAGGGATCATGATGTCTATTACACAACTGAATACGCTCAAACCAGCAGAAGGCTCGACACACTACAAGCGTCGTGTCGGTCGTGGCATCGGTTCGGGTTTAGGTAAAACTGCAGGTCGTGGTCACAAAGGCCAAAGCTCACGTGCGGGTGGTTTTCATAAAGTCGGCTTTGAGGGCGGTCAAATGCCTTTGCAACGTCGCTTGCCAAAGCGAGGCTTTGTCACGATTGATGACCATCTGTACGCGCAAGTGCGCTTGTCAGACTTGCAAGCCTTGCCTGTTGATGAGATCGACGTTCAGGTCTTAAAACAAGCTGGCGTAGTGGGCACACAAGTCCGTTATGCAAAAGTTTTTAAATCAGGTGAGCTGACTCGCAAAATTACCCTAAAGGGTATTGGTGCAACAGCTGGCGCGCGTGCTTCGATTGAAGCCGCTGGTGGCACAGTCGCTTAAGACGGATAAAGAATGGCAACAGCACAACCTCAAGGTAAAGCAGGACCACGTTTCGGCGACTTAAAGCGCCGTCTCGTCTTTCTCGTTCTCGCCTTGGTGGTATACCGTTTAGGCACGCATATTCCGGTGCCTGGTATCAACCCAGATGCATTGGCAGATCTCTTTCGCCAGAATGAAGGCGGAATTCTCGGTTTGTTCAATATGTTTTCGGGCGGTGCGCTAGAGCGCTTTTCTATCTTCGCCTTGGGGATCATGCCCTACATCTCTGCATCGATCATCATGCAGTTGATGTCAGTGGTCGTCCCAACCCTAGAAGCCATTAAAAAAGACGGTGAAGCTGGTCGTCGTAAGATTACGCAGTACACGCGTTACGGTACCGTCGGGCTTGCCTTAATCCAGGCTATTGGTATTTCAGTGGCGCTTGAGTCGCAGCCAGGCCTAGTAATCGACCCAGGCATGCTTTTTCGGGTCACAACAATCGTCACTTTAGTGACCGGCACGATGTTTGTGATGTGGCTTGGCGAGCAGATTACCGAACGCGGATTGGGTAATGGGATTTCGATTTTGATCTTCGCTGGTATTGTGGCTGGCTTGCCAAGTGCGTTGGCTGGTTTGTTAGATTTAGTGCGTACCAACGCAATGTCTGCCTTCTCAGCTTTATTCATTCTGGCCTTGGTCATCTTAGTCACAGGCTTTGTTGTGCTGGTCGAACGAGGTCAGCGCAAAATCACGGTGAATTACGCCAAGCGTCAGGTGGGCAACAAAGTGTATGGCGGCCAAACATCCCATCTGCCCCTAAAGCTAAACATGGCAGGTGTGATCCCTCCGATTTTTGCATCTTCGATCATTCTGTTTCCAGCGACGATCACGAGTTGGTTTTCAAATACCGAGGGCATGCGTTGGTTAGGTGATTTGGCCGCAGCGTTAGCGCCACGCCAGCCGCTTTACATTACGCTTTACGCCACCGCGATTATTTTCTTCTGTTTCTTTTATACGGCGCTAGTGTTCAACAGCCGCGAGACAGCAGATAACTTAAAGAAAAGCGGAGCCTTCGTACCTGGGATTCGTCCTGGTGAGCAAACAGCACGTTTTATTGACAAGATTTTAATGCGCTTGACCTTAGCCGGCGCACTGTACATCACCGTGGTGTGCTTATTGCCCGAGTTCTTGGTCATGCGCTGGAATGTGCCGTTTTACTTTGGCGGCACCTCTTTGCTGATTATTGTTGTAGTTACGATGGACTTCATGGCCCAGGTGCAAGCCTACATGATGTCACACCAGTACGATTCACTGCTCAAGAAGTCTAACTTCAAGGGCGCGAATCTACCAATGAGATAAGCGAGAGTAATGTCAAAGGACGACGTCATTCAAATGCAAGGTGAGATTCTAGAGAATCTTCCCAATGCAACGTTTCGTGTCAAGCTAGAAAACGGCCATGTGGTGTTGGGTCATATTTCCGGCAAGATGCGTATGCACTACATCCGGATTTTGCCGGGCGATAAAGTTACAGTGGAACTCACCCCCTACGACTTAACGCGCGCTAGAATCGTTTTCCGCTCTAAATAAGCGGCTGGGTTACGTAAATTAACAGGAAGCAACCATGAAAGTAATGGCATCGGTTAAGCGGATCTGCCGCAACTGCAAAATTATTAAACGTCACGGCGTAGTGCGGGTAATCTGCATTGAGCCGCGTCACAAGCAGCGTCAAGGTTAATACATCAAGGAACAGTCATGGCTCGTATTGCTGGCATCAACATTCCGCCGCATCAGCACGCAGAAATTGGTTTGACCGCCATTTTTGGCATTGGTCGTACGCGTGCTCGCAAAATTTGCGAAGCGGCAGGTGTGCCCTTGTCTAAAAAGGTCAAGGATCTCAACGACGCAGAACTCGAACGCATTCGCGAACACGTAGGTGTGTTTTCGGTTGAGGGCGATCTGCGGCGTGAAGTGCAGCTCTCGATCAAGCGATTGATCGATCTGGGTACCTATCGTGGCATGCGCCACAAGCGCGGCTTGCCCGTACGTGGTCAACGTACTCGCACCAACGCTCGCACCCGCAAGGGCCCGCGTCGCGCTGCTGCAAGTTTGAAGAAATAATAAGGATTAGAAGATGGCTAAAGCTTCTGCCGGCGGCGCGACTCGCGTTCGCAAAAAGGTTAAAAAGAATGTATCGGACGGCATTGCGCACGTTCATGCATCCTTTAACAACACTATCATCACCATCACCGATCGTCAGGGCAATGCTCTGTCGTGGGCGACGTCAGGTGGTGCTGGCTTTAAGGGTTCACGTAAGTCGACGCCGTTCGCAGCACAGGTTGCTGCAGAAACGGCCGGCAAAGTGGCTATTGAATACGGCATCAAAACACTCGAAGTTCGCATCAAGGGCCCAGGCCCAGGTCGCGAATCGTCAGTGCGTGCGTTGAATGCGTTGGGCATCAAGATTTCGAGCATCGCCGATATCACGCCTGTTCCGCACAACGGTTGCCGTCCACCCAAGCGTCGTCGCATCTAAGGAGAAGCCACATGGCCCGTTATACTGGTCCTAAATGCAAACTCTCGCGCCGCGAGGGTATTGATCTGTTTTTGAAAAGCGCTCGCCGCTCGCTCGAGTCTAAGTGCAAGCTTGACTCGAAGCCTGGCCAACACGGCCGCACTTCAGGTGCTCGCACCTCTGACTATGGCTTGCAACTGCGCGAAAAGCAAAAGCTCAAGCGCATGTATGGTGTGCTAGAGAAACAGTTTCGCAAATATTTTGCCGAAGCCGAACGTCGCAAAGGCAACACCGGCGAACAACTGATTCAGTTGCTTGAATCGCGTCTCGATAACGTGGTGTACCGCATGGGCTTTGGCTCAACGCGAGCCGAGGCCCGTCAGCTTGTCGGGCATCGTGCCATTCAGCTAAACGGTCACACTGCCGACATTCCTTCAATGATCATCAAAGCGGGTGACATTATCGGAATTCGCGAGAAAGCAAAAGGTCAGGCTCGCATTGCTGAATCGTTGGTTCTTGCAACCGGTAACGGTATTCCGCAGTGGGTCGAAGTTGACACTGTGAAATTGGTCGGTACGTTTAAACAAGCCCCTGATCGCGCTGACGTCGCACGTGACATCAACGAATCAATGGTTGTCGAACTGTATTCACGTTAAACACTTAACGGGCTTGTTGCCTAAAGCGGCAAGCTCGTTAAGAAGTTTTAGTGGGTCTTCGTTCTCACGCTTGGCTTGTCTCTTTTGGCATGCTCTGCTCGGGGCGAAACCATCGTAAGTTTTGCACGGCATGTTTACAGGGCGCTTAGCGCTCTTTCATCCATCAGCCTTATCGGTGTAATGAACCGAGGGTATTGAAAAGGAATTGTCTCGATGTCACAAAGTTTTCTTAAGCCACGTTCGATTGAAGTCGAACCCGTCGGCACGCACCATGCAAAAATCATCATGGAACCCTTTGAGCGTGGCTATGGCCACACCTTAGGTAATGCGTTACGTCGCATCCTTCTGTCTTCAATGACGGGCTATGCGCCGACTGAAGTGCAAATTTCTGGTGTTGTGCACGAATACTCGACGATTCCTGGTGTGCGTGAAGACGTTGTCGACATCTTGTTGAATCTCAAGGGCGTTGTGTTTAAGTTACACAGCCGCGATGAGTTGACGCTGGTGTTGCGCAAGCAAGGTGCTGGTCCCGTGTTGGCGTCAGACATTGAACTGCCGCACGACGTAGAAATCGTTAATCCAAACCATGTCATCGCGACGCTGACCGAAAACGGTAAGCTCGAAATGCACATCAAGGTCGAGAAAGGTCGTGGCTATGTGCCAGGTAACGTGCGTGCACTGATCGACGATCGTGCGCACACCATCGGCCGCATTGTGTTGGATGCGTCATTTAGCCCCGTGCGTCGCGTGAGCTACTCTGTTGAAAACGCTCGCGTCGAACAGCGTACCGACCTAGACAAACTCGTACTTGATGTTGAAACAAACGGTGTAATCAGTCCAGAAGAGGCCGTGCGCCAGTCAGCCCGTCTTCTGATGGATCAAATTTCGGTGTTCGCTGCGCTTGAAGGTGCTGGTGATTCGTACGAAGCTCCGAACCGCGGCGCTCCACAGATCGACCCAGTCCTGTTGCGTCCCGTTGACGATCTTGAATTGACAGTGCGCTCGGCTAACTGCCTGAAAGCTGAAAACATTTATTACATCGGCGACTTAATTCAGCGTTCAGAGAACGAACTGTTGAAAACGCCAAACCTCGGCCGTAAGTCGCTCAACGAAATTAAAGAAGTGTTGGCCGCTCGCGGCTTGACGTTAGGAATGAAATTAGACAACTGGCCTCCAATGGGGCTTGAGCGTCCTTAAGTTAGTGCGGGCTGGCGCTTTTGGTTTTGCCAGCCCTTGTTTTGCAAGAAGTTTATAACCGGCCCGCAACAGAAAACGCGTTAAGCGTAGCTTGTTGATAGAAGAGCTGAACCCACACGAGTGATTACACTCTTAATAGATTCAATAAGGATATTTCCATGCGCCACGGCCACGGTCTACGTAAATTAAACCGCACAAGCAGCCACCGTCTTGCGATGTTTCGCAACATGGCAGTTGCACTCCTCACACACGAAGCGATTAAGACAACTCTGCCTAAGGCAAAAGAGTTACGTCGAATCGTAGAGCCTTTGATTACTCTAGGTAAAACACCTACGCTAGCAAACAAGCGTCTGGCTTTTGCTCGCTTGCGCGATCGCGAAATCGTGCTTAAGTTGTTTGCTGACATTGGCCCACGCTATGCTGCACGCAATGGTGGTTACACGCGTGTCTTGAAAATGGGCTTTCGTCAAGGTGACAACGCGCCAATGGCGTTTATGGAACTGGTCGATCGGCCAGCCGACGATGAAGTCGTAAGCGATGACGCAGCCGAGTAAGTATTAGTTTAAAGACACAAAAAAGCCTCTTCAGTGAGGCTTTTTTGTCTGTTCAGTCTGCAAAATGCGAGTATTTAAATGCAAGAAAACAACGTAGTGCTTGTGTTGACGCATACGCCAACGCTTGACTGTGCAAAACACATTGCTCGTACGTTATTGGCCGAAGGTTTGGCGGCGTGCATTAATATTGGCTCACCAGTAGTGTCTGTCTACGAGTGGGAGTCAGCGGTGCACGAGTCTGAAGAGATCCCGATGGTTGTTAAAACGATCCAACGGCATCAAGCGCGCTTGCTTGAGCGCCTGGTAGCCCTTCATCCTTATGCGGTGCCTGAAGCGCTTGTGGTGCCTACTATCGCCGGCTATTCACCCTACCTAGCCTGGGTACGGAGCTCAACGCTGCGAGACTTAGAGTGATTCAACCGGCCCAACCCAGGCAACCGTTTTGGCGTCTTGCCCGAGCCTGTTTGCTGCTTGGCCTGCTGTTTGCTGCACCGCCTACGCTTGGCGCCGAAGATGGATTTTTAGACCCCGAAAAAGCTTTCGTTTTGCAGTCAAGCATCACGGGTGCTGAAAAAAGCACGTTGAGTTTGAAATTTAAAATCGCTCCGGGCTATTACATGTACCGCGAACGGTTTGAGTTTAGCGGTGAGCCCCTTGCTCAAGCTTCATCAGAAGACAACGCCAAAATAGCCTCAGGGGCGGTCAACCCGCGCCCTGCTACGCAGCTGTTAGCCCCCGGCTCAGCATCATCACTTCAAAAGTCGGCGAGCCCGTCGTCGGCGGCCGGCGCAGCGATTCAGTTGGGGGAGCCCCAGTTTCCGAAGGGACAACTGAAGTTCGATCCGACCTTTAATAAAGAAATGGAGCTCTATTTTCAACAAGTAGAGATCCAGGTACCGCTGCCCACGCGAGCCCAATTGCTGTCCCAACTTCAGTCCCAACCTCAACCTGCGCCGCTCCCTCAAAGTCCGCTCTCGGATTTGGTGCTCAAGCTTAAGGTCACGGGGCAAGGGTGTGCAACAGCGGGT
This sequence comes from Bordetella parapertussis, assembly GCA_945887835.1. Lineage (GTDB taxonomy): Bacteria > Pseudomonadota > Gammaproteobacteria > Burkholderiales > Burkholderiaceae_B > Zwartia > Zwartia parapertussis_B. Next base: position 12,054 of record CAMCZQ010000037.1, read on the forward strand.
TTATGTTATCCGCCGATGGATTTTTTTGTCACAGTGAGTGCGTCGGCGCAGAGCGAGGGTTACAGACTTATCGCCCCAACGGCAGCCAGTTTGTTTGACCGGTTAGCGCAAGGCCAGTGGCGTGAACTTTTGTTTGCAGAAAACGATGTCGGTCTTGCGGACGTCTTAACGTCAACGGGCTTGTTAGAAATTGTGGTCTTGTTCTTTGTGCTGGGCGTGTTGTTGGCGTTGACGCCCTGTGTGTTGCCGATGGTGCCGATTTTGTCGGTCTTGCTTGTTGGTGACCAACAGCATGTTTCTCGGGCGCGCGGAACGCTTCTCGCGCTGGCCTACGTGGCAGGAATGTCGGTCATCTATACGGGGTTAGGCGTTGCGGCGGGCTTGAGTGGAGCGGGCCTAGCCGCTTGGTTACAAACGCCATGGGTGTTGGCGCTATTCGCGTTGCTTTTAGCTTTACTGGCGCTATCGATGTTTGATGTGTTTACCTTTCAAATGCCCACAAGCCTCCAGACCAAGCTCACGCTTAAAAATAACGCGCTCTTGGGTGGTCACTTTGGTGCGGCCGCCTTGATGGGCGCCTTGTCAGCGTTAATTGTTGGGCCGTGCGTGGCCGCGCCCTTAGCGGGGGCCTTGCTTTATATTTCACAGACTGGCGATGTCTTGCTGGGAGGGCTGGCGCTGTTTGCGATGGCTTGGGGGATGGGCATACCCCTGTTATTGATGGGCGCCACGGCCGGCAGGCTCATGCCACGTGCGGGTGCCTGGATGGATGGCGTCAAGCAATTTTTTGGGGTGCTGTTATTTGGGACCGCTTGGTGGATGCTGACACCGTTGTTGCCCAGCTGGTTACAGGTAGGCGGCTGGGCAGTGATTGCTTTGTTTTCAGCGGTGCTATTACGCACGTTTGACCCGTTGCCACCAAGTGTGGGCTTTGCAGGTGTGCTTCGTAAAACGTTTGGGTTGTTGCTAGTTTTGTTGAGCTTAATCTGGCTGATCGGTTTAGCCAGCGGTGGGCGCTCTTTGCTTGAACCTTTGTCACACTTGAAGCGTGTCACAACCTCAAAAGAGGGCGCCGACACGCAGACCGCAGCCAAACAGCCTACTGGGCCAACCAAGCCAGGCGAAGCGCTGCCGTTTAAGAGGATTCGCACGGTGGCCGAGCTTGAGGTAGCTCTTGCGCAGTCTGTGCGCCCAGTGTTGTTAGACTTTTATGCGGATTGGTGTGTGTCTTGCAAAGAGATGGAAGCATTTACCTTTACCTCGCCCGAGGTTGTTAAACGGATGGACCAGATGCTGTTGCTTCAGGTCGATGTCACGGCCAACAACCCAGATGATCGCGCGCTGCTTAAACGCTATAAGCTATTTGGACCTCCGGGCATCATCTTCTTTGATGGAGAAGGTCGAGAACAAAAAGACGTACGTGTGGTGGGCTTTCAAGCCGCCGCCCGCTTTGCCTCAAACCTCGATCGGGTACTCGGGTCAAAATAGAACTCTCGCTCGAAATACCCAGCTCGACATACGCGGGCAGGCCTTGCGGTCAAAATATAAAGCTTCATGACAAACCAGACGCACGCTCTCACCACCGCTTCTACCTGGCCAGTCATTTTATTATTGGCCTTGGCGGCGTTTGCCAGCTCGAGTGCCTTTCGCATCTGCGATCCTCTGCTGCCCGTGCTCGCGCTTGAGTTCGATGTGCGCACCGCTCAGACCTCAGGTGCCGTGACGTATTTTGCAATCGCCTATGGCGTGATGCAGTTTTTCTATGGGCCCGTGGGAGACCGTTACGGCAAGTTCAGAGTTTTAACGCTTGCAACCTTTGGTTGCGCGGTTGGCAGCGTCCTGGTCGCTAGCGCCCCGACGCTTGAGCAGCTTGAGGTGGGACGCTTTATTTCAGGCGCCACAGCGGCAGGTATTATCCCGCTGTCAATGGCCTGGATTGGTGACCATGTGCCGTATGAGCAACGTCAGGCGACGCTTGCCAGATACCTCTTAGGTTCAATCTCTGGACTGGCGATCGGTCAGTTGTTAGGTGGTGTGTTTGCAGATACCGTAGGTTGGCGCTGGGCTTTTGTTTTTTTGGCGGTGGTGTATCTGGTGGTCGGCACACTTTTATTTTCGCGCCGGCGTCGAGTCTTTGAGGTGCCCACCAACCGAGAGCAAGGCGCAAGGCTTCTGACACCATTATTAGAAGCCGTCTCTACGCGTTGGGCGCGCTTGGTATTGCTGATCGTTTGCCTCGAAGGGTTATTTGTTTTTGGTCCGCTCGCCTTCGTGCCCGCCTTCTTGCATGAGCGCCATGGCCTTGCGGTTGCCTGGTCGGGCGGCATTGGCGGCCTCTTTGCGGTGGGTGCGCTTATCTATGTGTTTTATGCGGGCAAGTTTGTGCAGCGCTTCGGCGAGTATCGGCTCGCTGTATTTGGGGGGCTCACGATGGCTCTCTCGTTTGCGGTGTATTTTTTCTCTTCGACTTGGTATTGGGGCCTCTTGGCCAGCGCCTTATCAGGACTCGGGTACTACCTGCTTCATGCGGTCCTTCAAACTCACGCCACGCAAATGGCACCAACCATACGTGGCACAGCGGTCGCGCTGTTTGCTTCCTTTTTATTTTTTGGTCAGGCAGTTGGCGTGACCTTGGCTGCGGTTGTTGTTGACCGCTTTGGTTTGGCGGCGGTATTTCCTATCGGAATTCTTGGGCTACCAACGCTCGCGCTGGTGTTTGCCTTGCATTTAAAAAAACGCCAAGCGACCCACCCGTAAGTCGATCGCGCCCACTAGTTTGCAAAGACCAATGGGCCTGCACCCGTAGCCACCTGCAGACAAACTGAACCAGTGCAACAGGTGGGCGAACAGTTTTTTTTATCGGATTTGCGCTTGTTTCTGATTGAGCAGCTTTGCCGCAGCCAGTGCAAAATAAGTCAGGATACCGTCAGCACCAGCCCGCTTAAAGCCTAAGAGCGTCTCCATCATGACTTTGTCGTGGTCCAGCCAGCCGTTAGCCGCAGCTGCCTTGAGCATGGCGTACTCGCCGCTTACCTGGTAGGCGAAGGTAGGCACCCGAAACGCGTCTTTGACTCGGCGAAGCACGTCTAGATAAGGCATGCCTGGCTTGACCATGACCATATCGGCGCCTTCGCGCAGGTCGGCGGCCACTTCACGCAAGGCCTCGTCAATGTTGCCTGGATCCATTTGGTATGTCAGCTTATCTGATTTGCCCAAGTTATTTGCCGAGCCGACGGCATCCCTGAAAGGTCCGTAGAAGGCGCTGGCGAATTTGGCTGAATAGGCCATGATGCGCGTGTGGATGTAGCCATTTTCTTCAAGCGCCTCACGGATTGAAGCAATACGGCCATCCATCATGTCGCTAGGCGCCACAATATCGACCCCGACTTGGGCCTGAATCAAGGCCTGTTGGGTCAGAATTTGTACGGTGATGTCATTCATGACGTAGCCATGCGCGTCAATCACACCGTCTTGGCCGTGACTGGTGTAGGGATCTAGCGCAACATCGGTCAAGATGCCAAGTTCAGGAAAGCGCTTTTTGAGCCCTAAGACCACGCGCGGGATCAAGCCTTCGAGGTTAAGGGCCTCGCCACCTTCGGGCGTTTTAAGCGCAGGGTCAATGACCGGAAATAGCGCCATCATTGGCACGCCGAGTTTGACGCACTCTTCGGCGACAGGCAGCAGGGTGTCAAGCGAATAACGCAATACGCCTGGCATCGAGTCGACTGGCTGTTTAACTTTTTTGCCTTCGGTGACAAAAACCGGATAAATCAGGTCATTGACCGAAAGTGAGTGCTCGCGCACCAGTCTGCGAGAAAAATCATCATGGCGCAGGCGGCGGGGGCGATTCGCCGGATAGTCGGCAAGGATAAGGTGTGGTGTTGTCATGGTACGACCTGAGGTGAGATCCAGTTTTCGATTTGCAAGGTGGCCTCTTCGAGACCGATCCGAGCGGTAGCAGAGAAGGGGATGGCGTTAAGCGCGCCGATATCCTCCAGCTCTTTTTTGACAGCATAGACCGCTTTGATGCGCTGTCCGTACGGAAATTTGTCGGCTTTGGTCAGCAAGGCCAGCACCGGACGGCGCGTGGGCGCAATCCAGTTTGCGAGTCGTCGATCAAGCTCGGTGACGCCTCGTCGAATGTCGATGAGCAACACGATACCCGCTAAAGACTCACGACTTTGAAGATAGCCGCCCAGGATATCGGCCCACTCTTCGCGGGCCCGGTGGGCGACAGCCGCATAGCCGTAGCCGGGAAGATCGACCAGGTAGCCCAAGCGTTCGTCTGGCGCTAAAGAGTCAGGCAACCCAAACATATTAATCAGCCGGGTGCGTCCTGGGGTCTTGCTTGAAAACGCCAAACGCTTCTGATTAGTCAACACATTAATGGCGGTCGACTTGCCGGAATTTGAGCGCCCCACAAAGCAAACTTCGGGGGCGCCAGGCTCGGGCAATTGGTCGAGTCGGGCTGCCGAAGTAAAGAACGAAGCGTGTTGCAAGAGGGACACTGTAAGGCCTAAAAGAATCAGTACAGGCGCTATTGTATAATCGTGCGTCTAAAACAGTGGTTTTTTGTGATTGTGGTGTCTTTTTGTCCCACTCGGCGTCGAGGTCTTCAATGAAGTATTTGTTGTCTAAGGTCATGCTTGCGAGCTGTTTAGTGCTCGGTGGCGCTGTCCTATCACCCAGCATTGCGGCCGAGCCCGCAGCAGGCCCGGCCAAGCCCGACGCTGCAAAGGGTGCCACGCTTTACGAACAAGGCGATGCAGCGCGAGGTGTCGTGGCCTGCGTGTCGTGTCATGGTGCAGCGGGCAACAGCACAATCCCTGCGAATCCAAATCTCGCCGCGCAATCGCACGAATACCTCTACAAACAGCTCAACGAGTTTCGCCCAAAGCCTGGTGCAACTGAGGCCTTGCGTAAAGGCGTCGACGGCGCACCCTCGGTCATGACCGCAATGGGAGCCTCGCTTACCGAAGCTGACATGCGCAATTTGTCGGTATATCTCACCCAACAAAAGCTTACCGAACCGGCAACCGCCACCAATCCAAAACTGCTTGAGCGTGGCCAAAAGATCTGGCGCGGTGGCATCCCCGACCGTAACGTGCCTGCCTGCGCGAGTTGCCACTCGCCAAACGGGGCCGGTATTCCTGGTCAATATCCCCGCTTGGGCGGTCAACATCCAAGCTATATCGAAGAGCAGTTGAAGTTATTTCGCGCTGGGCATCGTGCGAACGGACCGATGATGAACCAAATCGCCGATCGGATGTCTGATTCAGACATCAAGGCCGTCTCTGATTACGCCGCCGGTTTGCGCTAATAGTCTGCGTGAGAACGACGTAAATAAGGGGGGGTCGAAAGACACTCCCTTTTTTTTGATAAATACCGTGACCACACCTCTGCCACCCACTCAAGCAATCGATAGTGAGTCTTCGCCCAGTGCGCAACTAGGTGCTAAGCGGGCCGCTTCTAGTCTGACCAATACGCTTGAGCTTTTAAGTTCGATGCGCTTTTCGATTAGTTTGTTGGTCTTTATTTGTATGGCCAGCCTGATCGGCACCGTCGTTGCACAGGGTCGTTCGGCCAATGCTTATATTGATCAATTTGGGCCCTTCTGGTTTGAGGTGCTTGATCGCTTTTCACTCTGGCATATTTATAACAGTTGGTGGTTTTTAGTCACGATGGCGTTTTTGGTGCTGTCAACGAGTTTGTGCCTGATCCGTAATGCGCCAAAAATGCTGAAAGAGACGCGGTCTTTCCGTGAGAACATTCGGGCCTCAAGCTTGCGCGCGTTTCATCACAAAATAGAACTTGATACCGTGCGCGAAGTTAGTTCGGCCACCGCTTCGGTGCAAGCGTGGTTACAGCGCCAGGGATATGCCGTGCGTCAACGTACCGATGGCGATTCACTGCTGCTCGCCGCCAAGCGTGGGAGCGGTAATCGGTTGGGCTACATTTTTGCGCATGCGGCGATCGTGATTATTTGTGTCGGAGGCCTACTCGATAGCGAGTTGCCGATTCGCCTTCAGGTATGGTTATTTGGAAAGACCCCGATCGTTGAAAACATGATGATCGCCGATGTGCCTGAACGTGGCCGTTTATCGGTCAATAATCCTAGCTTTCGTGCCAACGTGCTGGTGCCCGAGGGTAGCGCGCGTGGTTCGGCAATTATTACCGTCGACGACGGGGCCTTAGTGCAACCCTTGCCCTTTACGTTGACGCTCAAAAAGTTTGTGGTGGATTATTACTCAACTGGAATGCCAAGCCGGTTCATGAGTCAGGTTGAAGTGACTGATCCTGATACAGGTAAAAAATTTGACGCCAACATCGAAGTTAACGAGCCCTTGCACTTCAAAGGCGTCACGGTTTATCAGTCAAGCTTTGACGATGGCGGTAGTGAGGTCGAGTTAGTGGGCTACCCGTTGGCTGGCCCCAGCGCCGCCACGTTTGCTTTGAAAGCCTTAGTCGGACAAGCTAGCGAGATTGCGTTAGGCGCCTCAGGGCAAAACGTCAAGGCCGAGGTCACTAAACTGCGCACTATCAATGTAGAAGACCTAAGCGCCGGCGAGCCGTCAGCGCCTAAAGAGTTTGGTGAACACGTCGCGTCGGTCACAGGAAGTGCGGCCGGAAAAAAAAATAAAAATCTGCGCAATATCGGCCCAAGTGTCGAGTATCGGTTGACCGATGCAAGCGGACAAACCACGACCTTTAACCAATACATGTTGCCGGCCGAACTCGATGGCTCGCGCGTATTGTTGGCGGGAATTCAAGAGTCGGACCGTTCTGGCTTCAGATACTTGCGTATGCCTGTAGACGAGCTCGATACGGTGGGCGAGTTTATGCGTGTGCGCGCCGCACTCGCGAGCCCAGAGGATCGAAGAGAGGCATCGCGGCGTCTGGCGCGAACCTATCAGGGAAGTGTGACAGATCAACAAGCGTTGCAGACTTCTGGTGAGCGCGCGCTCGACACCTTTTCTCAGGGTGGCTTACAGGCGATTTCGCGGTTCCTCGAGGCCAATGTGCCACCCGCAGAGCAGCAGCGGGCTGCCGATATCGTGCTTCGCCTGTTGGGCTCGTCGATTCATGAGCTGCGAGGGTTGACACGCGAGCGCGCTGGCTTGCCCGCCTTGGGTACGTCTACGTCAGAGCTTGAGCTCGCTGCGAACTGGTCCCGTCTGGCGGTTGCCGCATTGTCGGATTTGACGCTGTATCCGGCACCCTTGATGCTGACTTTGAAGTCATTCAACCACATACAGGCGAGTGTTTTTCAAGTCAGCCGCACACCGGGTAAGTGGATTGTGTATTTGGGTTGTTTGTTTTTAGTGCTGGGTATCTTTACGATGTTTTATGTGCGTGATCGTCGTATTTGGGTTTGGCTGCGTCCGGCAGAAGGCACAAGCGGCACCCGTGTATTAGCTGCGATGACGTCTCAGAAGCGTACACTTGATTTTAATCGTGAGTTTGATCGCTTCAAGGCGGCTCTAAACAAGCTCGGTCAAGTGCAAGTGTGACGAACATTTAAGCAGCAGCGTTAATCGTTTTATTTCTATTATTTCATCGAGATCTTTGTCATGACAGATTCAATCGCTGTAACGCGAAACGATTGGGATGACCTCTCTGAATCAGGTGACGGGCGCGACTTACGTGGCCGACCGAATTGGACAGACGCTTTATTTTTTGTTGTGCTGGCTGTGGGCGCGGGTTATGCGCTGAGCACGTTTAACAGCGCGATGGATTATTACGAGCAAACCATACTGTTACTGGCCGTGCCCGCGATTACTTGGTTAGGTTGGCTCTGGCGTCCCTTGCGTACCTTGCTGGTCGTGACGGGTCTGGCCGCGGGCTTTGCGATCTGGTTATATCAAGGCGAGATTGGACGCGCTGAACAGGTTTTCTTTCTAAAGTATTTATTTTCTTCACAGTCCGCAATTCTGTGGATGTGCGCTTTGTTTGTGTTGGCGACGTTTTGCTATTGGCTTGGGTTGGCGAGTCCGACTTCAGCCTGGCTGGGCACCGCGTTAACCTGGGCTGCGGTCTTTGCGGGTACGACCGGCATGCTGGTACGTTGGCGCGAGAGCCATTTAATGGGGCCCGACATCGGGCACATCCCGGTTAGCAATCTGTACGAAGTGTTCGTGCTGTTTTCGTTGATTACTGCGTTGTTTTATTTGTATTACGAACGCCGTTATGCAACGCGTGCGTTGGGCGGATTTGTATTGCTGGTGATTACCTCAGCCGTGATTTTTTTGTTGTGGTATTCCTTCACCCGCGATGCCGCGCAAATCCAACCGTTGGTGCCCGCTTTAAAAAGCTGGTGGATGAAGATTCATGTGCCCGCCAACTTTATTGGTTACGGTACGTTTTCGTTAGCGGCGATGGTTGCGTTTGCGTATCTCGTCAAGCAACACAGTCAAACCAAGTCGTGGTTAAAGTTGATGCCGCTCTTTTTACTTGGCGTGTTATTGGCTGGTGAACCCATGATTTTTCGTAGCCAGGGGGTATCAACCACTTGGATGCTTTATTTTGGAATTGGGGCGTTGATCGTGGGCGCGATTCTGTTGTTTCGCCGGCCGATCGGCGAGCGACTGCCTTCGTTCGAAGTGCTCGATGACATCATGTATCGTGCGATTGCAATCGGCTTTGCCTTTTTTACGGTTGCGACAATTTTGGGTGCGCTATGGGCTGCGGATGCCTGGGGCGCCTATTGGCAGTGGGATCCAAAAGAAACCTGGGCGCTGATTGTCTGGCTGAACTACGCCGCTTGGTTACATCTGCGTTTGATCAAGGGTTTGCGTGGCACGATGGCGGCCTATTGGGCGTTAGTCGGTTTGCTTGTGACCGGCTTCGCTTTTTTGGGGGTTAATATGTTCTTGTCAGGGCTTCACTCTTACGGCGCGCTGTAAACTGGGATGATCCGTGATTGGGTACGGCACTTGCTGCAGCTCAAAATAAAACCAACACCGCTGCAAGCGGTTAACCGCAACAGTTCATCGTGACACCTGCCAGACCCTGGGTTGTATTAGTCGCCACATTAACGGTTCAATCGCTTGTCGCGATGGCGCTCATTAATCTACCGGTTGTCGCGCCCGTCGTGGGTAAGGCCATCGGCGTTTCTACAAACTATTTGGGCGCGTACGTGGCGCTGGTTTATTTTGCAGCCATGGTGGCTACCCTGCTGGGGGGCGCGGCAGTTAAGCGCTGGGGCGCGATTCGCTTAAGCCAAGCCGGGCTGGTGTCTTCGGCAGTTGGTTTGTTCTTATGCGCAATCCCGGATCCGTTGTCGATCGCGCTTGGCGCATTGTTCATTGGCGCGGGCTATGGCCCGATTACACCGGCAAGCTCACATCTGCTGATCAAAACAACCCCCCCTGAAAAACTATCGTTTGTGTTTTCTATCAAACAGACCGGTGTGCCGTTGGGGGGCATGATCGCGGGGGCGATTGTGCCTTCGTTAGATATTGCGATTGGTTGGCAGCTGGCGTTTGTGTCGGCAGGTATCGCCTGTGTATTGTGCGCTTGGGCAGTGCAGCCGCTGCGCGCGGGCTTGGACGATGATCGCGACCCCACAGTAAAACCATCGCTCGTGGCGAGTGTCGTACAGCCCTTGCGGTTAATTTTTGAGCATCCTAGCCTACGGGCGTTATCACTCACTTCGTTTTTGTTTGCCGTTTGTCAGATGTCGTTGATGGCCTACTTGGTGACGTTTTTATTTGAGGATCTTGGTTGGTCGCTGGTGGCTGCCGGGGTTGCACTGACGGTCGCGCAAGCGGGTGGTGTCATTGGGCGGATCTTGTGGGGGTATGTGGCAGATCGATGGCTGAGCCCGACGATGATGTTGATTGTGATTGCCTTGTTGTTGACCGCCGGCGCGACAGGTACAGCCTTGCTTCGACCCGACTCTTCACCCTTGCTTTTATTTCCCGTGCTCGTGATTTTTGGGGCATCGGCGATTGGTTGGAATGGCGTGTTTCTGGCGCAAATTGCCCGTTTAGCACCTGCAGGTCAGGCCAGCGTTGCGACGGGTGGCACCCTCTGCATTACTTTTTTTGGGGTTGTTTTAGGTCCGCCCCTATTTGGTGTGTTGGCCGGTTGGTTGAAAAGTTATGGCGCCAGTTACGGCGTACTTGGGCTGTTAGGGCTTGTGATCACGGTCTTGTTATTTCGGTTGCGCAGCACGATGTCGGTCGTGAGTAAGTAAGTGACGCGCGACATGCGATTCGGGCGATAGGTAGATGGATTCATCAAACGTCGTTCGTCAGACTGCGGTGACGCAACAGACTCAATGGCTTAAAGGCTGCGGTCTTTTTTTATGTTCACTGGTTGGTTTTGCTTGCCTGGATGCGTTGGCAAAAGATTTGGTCGGCCGCTACTCGGCACCGCTCGTGAACCTGGCGCGTTATACCGTGATCCTCCTGCTGTCCTGGGGCATCATGTGGCTCAAGCAGATCCCACTTGCCGTGGCAGCCTCAGATCGCAGATTGCTGTTTTATCGCGGGTTCATGCTGGGCAGTGTTGGCATTTGTTTCATGCCCGCCTTGCAGTACTTGCCCTTAGCTGAAGGGACCGCACTTTATTTTTTATCACCGCTGATTGTAGTGTTGTTTGCGCCGGTGGTCTTGCGTGAAAAAGTCGGCTTCAAGCAATATGCGGCATTGCTGTTAGGTCTCATTGGAATGCTATTGATTGTGAATCCAGGAGGCGACATTTCTTTGATCGGTAGTTTATTAATGTTGGTTGCGGCTACGGGTTACGCCATGGTGCAGTTGTTAACGCGCAAGCTTGCCCATCGCATACAGAGTGAGCAGATGTTTGCCTATACCGCGTTGATCTGCTGGTTGTTGGGCTTGATCGTGTTGTTCTTTTGGTGGCCTACGGTTTGGCCAGGCCCGCGCGATACGCTTGAAATGATCCTGATGGGCTTAAGCGGCGGAATTGGACAGTTTCTATTGATTTATGCGTTTAAATTAGTGCCAGCCTCAACGCTCGCACCACTTAATTATTTTCAGCTTGTGCTTGCTGTGATCTTTAGCGAAGTGTTTTTTTCTCAAATGCCGTCGCTGTTATCGTTGTCAGGCATGGTCTTGATTGCCGTGGCGGGTTTGTCGTTGACCTTGCCCATGCTCGTTGCATATTTTCGCGCGAAGAGCACCTAGCGCTTGTATTTGACCAGATACATTTTTTGAACGTGTTGAGGGAGCTTTCATGAAAACCTATTTTCATCCAAAACAAAAATTACATCATCCGCGTACTTATTTGTCTCGTGGTCAGATGCGAACGCCACAAGAAATTCCAGAGCGTGTCGTGCAGATTTTGAAAGGGCTCGATCAACTCGGGCTGGCCGTCACAGAGCCAGAAGATCATGGAATGCAGCCTCTGCTGGCGATTCATGACGCAGCCTATTTGCAGTACCTTGAAACGGCACATACTCTTTGGAAGCAAATCGGCCCTGATTGGGGCGATGAGGTGATCTCAAATATTTTTGTGCGCGCGCCCAACGCCTTGCGCGGCATTTTGGGTCAGACGGCGCGCTATCTTGCCGATGGTAGCTGTCCGGTTGGTCCGGATACCTGGACCTCGGCGTACTGGGCGGCCCAGGCGGCGGTGTCGGCGGCGAACGCGGTGCTTGCCGGCGATCAACAGGCCTATGCCTTGTGTCGACCGCCCGGGCACCACACGCGTAAAGATGCGGCGGGT
>CAMCZQ010000038.1 GCA_945887835.1 Bordetella parapertussis
TTCTAGCACTTCAGCAGGCCCGGTATAGCCGTGCTTGGCCAACGTCGCAGCCGTGATACCCGCCTGGGCAGCCCACCCGTTATCCACCAGCTGAGACCAGGTACCATCCACCCAGCACTGATTAATCCCAGAGGCCATGTTGCCGACAATGCCCAACGCGTGAACCATCTTATTTGAATCGAGTCGCAGCACACGTGCCGCAGCAAACGCAGCGCCAAAAGCACCAATGATCCCAGTTGGATGTAGCCCTTGCCTGTGAAACGCAGTGGGGGCAATCACACCAACTCTACAAGTCAATTCACTTGCACCGGCAATGATCGTCAACGCTTCTTGTCCAGTCAGTGGGTGCTCGGCAGCCATTGAAAGCACCGTACTAACGATCGTGCCATAGACATGTATCAGCGTCTCAGTATGCGAATCATCATAGGCCAACGATGACACCAGCGTTGCGTTGGCAAAGGCAGCTGCAGTGACCGACGTTTTATCACCAAAGCCAAAAATGACTGAGCGGCCACCACCGCCAAGATCGCGCGCAGTCGCTTGAACCGGCGGACCATATTCAAGGCCACTCGCAGCCGTTGCGACAGCTAGCGTATTGAGAATTGCCCTCTGTGTTTCACGAACAATATCGGGCGGAAGATCAGAGTAATGCAACTTTGTGAACCAATTAGACGCAATCGTAGTCAAACTACTCACAGCTAGTCCCCTTCATATTTAATAACTTAATTGCGATAACTTGGATCGTCGCGGTCTAACAGTCGCAACATAGCATCCCACTCTAACAGCCCAAATTTTCGTACATCTGGATCATATAAACGTGCAGTGCGATTAAGCACGGCGGCGCCTGGCGTGATGATGTCTCTACCCATTGCCAACGTATCGACCTGTGCCTTACAAGCTGTCTCAAGCCAAAGCATCAGGTTAAAAGCCTCTGCAACGGTTGCCCCACAGGTCAGCAAACCGTGATTACGCAAAATCATGGCATTGTGTGAACCAAGGTCGGCCACTAGCCTTTTTTGTTCGTCCGAATCCACTGCCGGGCCTTCATAGTCGTGATACCCGATGCGGTCATAAAATCGCATCGCGGTCTGCGTCAAAGGCAAAAGCCCCTCTTTCAGTGAGGATACTGCCATCCCTGCACGGGTGTGAGTATGAATGATGCACCGTACATCATCCCTCGCGGCGTGGATCGCGCTATGGATAACATAGCCAGCCCTTGAGATGCCATAAGGAAGATCGGGCTTTTGTACGATGTTGCCCTCAAGGTCGACTGTGTAGAGGTTAGAGGCACATACCTCGCTGTAGTGCAGCCCAAACCCGTTAATAAAAAACAGTTTCTCATTACCGGGCACCTGAGCTGTGATGTGGTTGTAGATAATATCGGTCATACCGTACTTAACCATCAAGCGATAACATGCCGCCAAATCAACTTTTGTTGCATATTCCGTATCAGCGCTCATTTATAGCCTCCCGTAACCAGCGAGTGTTGTACGGTACATGAGGCGACGCAACGGCAAAGCATAGTCCACCGTCGCTTTATGAATACTTGAATAATTATCCCAAATGACCAGATCTCCCGGCCGCCAAGAGTGTTGATACATAAAGCGAGGCTGGGTCGCATGGATAAGCAACTCCTGGATAAGTGCTTGCCCTTCAGCCTCTGGTAAGCCAATAATCTCAACCGAAAGCCCCTCACTTAAATATAAACAATTACGTCCAGTTTTTGGATGTTGACGCACCAGAGGTTGAGCGATATCGGGTGGCATATTAAATTTAGGCGCATCAGGCTGCTGCGAACCTTTTGTAATTTGCCTCAATTTCTTTTGTGCCGCATACCTAGCATAGCTATTCACGACACGGAGATTAAAAATCTTCTTTTGTAGGGACTCGGGTAGCGCGTCAAACGCGTCTTGCATACTTGAGAAACGTGTATCACCGAAGGCAAGCCCATCGAGCGTTGGAACTTCGAGCGCATACAGAAGCGAACCGCTCGGCGGATTGGGCGCGAAACACATATCGCTATGCCACTGACTACCAGCATCTTCTAAACCTATGGGGCGTCCCTTTTCTACGACGTTAGACACCACAAAAATTTCTGGATAGCCAGGCAAGAGATAATCATCGATCATGTAGCGGGTTAAATCTCCCAAGCGCTTACTAAAAGAAATTTGTTGTTCTGGACTGATCTGTTGATTACGAATCACAACCACGCCACAAGCTTCAAACGCTTGAACAATCATGGCTAACGTATCGTCATCCACCTGCTGACTAAGATCAACATTTTTGATTTCGTAACCAATTTTATTGTCATGCGCTCGAATATTTTTCGCCATGTCTTTCGCCTAAGAAATTAATCTGGTAACGCGCCTGTCATTTTTACGAGTTCTTGATATTTCTTAGCCTGTGCAGCAAAAAAATCTGCGAATACTTTAGGCGACTCAACAGTCAGTTCGGTGCCACTATCCAGCAATTTTTTTGTAATTGCCTGCCCCTGAAGCGCCTCAGCGGTCGCACGGTAGATCATTTCAAGCACTGCTGCGGGAGTCTGAGCTGGTGCGAAAATCCCCTGCCACGCAGGCAATATAAAATCTGGATATCCCAGCTCAACCATGGTTGGCAGGTCGGCTAAGAAAGAGGCACGCCGCGCACCGGTCGTCGCTAAAGCACGCAAGGCCCCAGTCTTCAGTTGACTTGAAACACCCTGATACGGGTAGATCAACAAATTAATATCACCTCGAACCATGTCAACAATAAGCTTGCCTAGACTGTTGTACGACACGCGCTGCATCGGCACACCAGCTTCAAAAGACAAGTAGGCCCCTGCGAGATGAACCGAATTGCCCGTTCCGGTATCAGCGTAATTGAGCTTGCCAGGATTGCGTTTCATGTAAGCAACAAGTTCTTGAATGGATTGAACAGGAAGCTCTTTGTTCACAACAAGCACCATCGGTTGGTTAGAAACACGCACAACCGGCACTAAGTCCCGCAACGTATCGTAGGGTAGGTTTTTATACAGCGAAATATTGATCGCAGTTTGCGTTGCCCCAAAAAGTAGCGTGTGACCATCAGGCGTTGCACGCACCACCGCTTGCGTACCAATGATCGCACCTGCACCAGGCCTATTTTCGACAACGATTGGCTGCCCTAGACGTGCACCCACCAAGGGCGCAATATCGCGTGCAAGTAAGTCAGCGCTTGTGCCTGCAGCGTAGGGCACAATTAGGGAAATGGGCTTAGAAGGATAGTCTTTGGCATGCGAGGTCAGCGAAAAAACAAGCAGGCACGAAGACACCACTAGAGCGCAGAATTGAATGCGTGTTGCCATCACTTACCTCACTTATCTGTTATGTGGCCACTCGTACGTTGGCAGATTTTTTTATATAAGGTTCTGATGCGATGTTTCTAACTACGATGTTTCTAACTATTGTGCTGCTTGCTAAGAATGCGCAGTTACTAACTTAATGAGTCGTTTAAAAGTTTGAGTTCGACTCACGATAATTATTGTATAGTTTGTAAGAATCAATAAAAACTTGTAACACCTTCCATGTTGGTTTGCAAGTTTTGAAAATGATAACAATAAAAAAGGTTAAATGACCATTCATCATGAAAATCAAGCCCTCTGTAATTTATTTCTTCATGCTCGTGGCCTGTGGCGCGCAGCTTCCCAATGCCACCGCGCAACCCTATCCCACGCGCCCTATCACTGTAATCTCGCCGTTTGCGCCGGGAAGTGCTGGAGATAACTTTGCGCGGGCAATCTCAGAGGGCTTGTCTAGAAAAATTAATACTCCCGTCGTCGTAGAAAATAAACTCGGCGCAAACGGCTCAGTTGCGACGGCCACAGCAGCGCGTGCAAAGCCAGACGGATATACGCTTTTATTTGCATCCAAAGGTACCTTGGTTGTTAATCCATTGCTCTACGCTGACGCTGGTTACGACTCAAAGAAAGACTTTGATACGATTGCTCTGATGGCTGGGCTGTCTAATATGCTCGTGGTGCGCTCTGACAGCCCCTGGAATTCAGTGCAAGACGTTATTAACGCGGTTAAGGGCGGATCGACAGAACAGTACAGTTATTCCTCGAGCGGTAGCGGCAGCAGTATCCATTTATCGGGCGTCGTATTTGGTCAGCAAGTCGGGACTTTGCTTTTACATGTGCCCTACAAAGGTGCGACCGCAGGTTTAACTGCCTTATTAGGTGGCTATGTGAATATGGGCTTCTACAGCATCCCAATCGTAGAGACGCAAGTGCGAGCCGGTCAGCTCAAAGCGCTAGGAGTCACTAGCAAAACACGTTCAACGGTCTTTCCTGAAGTGCCAACGATCGCGCAAAGCGGCCTTGCTAGGTACGATGAAACGACCTGGCTAGGGTTTGTTGCACCCAAAGGCATCCCCAAAAACATCGTCAAGTTTTTGCACGCAAATATGCAAGCGATTATTGAAGCACCTGAGGTTCGTGAAAGGCTGACCAAGCAGGGCTTTGACATCGAACCTTATTTGCCCATGATCTCTTCTGAAAGTTTCTACAGCCTACTACTCGAGGATCTCGAGAAGTGGCCTGCCATTATTAAAGCGTCTGGCGCTCAAGTCAATTGAATGTAATGCGGAGATTTTGATGGAACTATCTTTGAACAATAAGCGTGTTCTAGTTACCGCCGGAGCCACTGGCATTGGTCGCTCGATTGTGAATACGTTTATTAAGGCAGGTGCTCGGGTACACGTCTGCGATATTGATACGAAAGCTCTTAATGAATTACAAAAACTCGAACCCAGTGTTTCGATTACGATTTGTGATGTCTCAAAGATCGAGCAAGTCAAAAATCTTTTTGAAGAAGTTAAAACCTCACTGGACGGCTTAGATATCTTGATAAATAACGCTGGCATAACCGGACCGACCTTCACAAAAGTTGAAAATATCAAGCCAGAAGACTGGGAGCGTACGATGGCCGTCAATATCAATGGGCAATTTTTTTGCGTCCGCTACGCTACCCCTTTGCTAAAGGCCGCTGGTGGTGGCTCGATTATCAATATGTCTTCTGTCGCTGGGCGTCTTGGCTACCCCTTGCGTACGCCATACGCCGCATCCAAATGGGCCATCGTCGGTTTTACCGAAAGTCTGGCAATGGAGCTAGGGCCAGACAATATTCGGGTGAATTGCCTACAACCTGGTTTTGTTGATGGACCACGTAGTCGGCGACTGCGGGCTGCTCAAGCTCAAGCTCTTGGCGAAACAATCGAACAATGCGAGGCAAGAATGTTTGCAAAGACCTCAATGCGACAGCGCGTTAATCCAGACGAGGTTGCTGCGATGGCACTTTTTATCACCTCAGAATTTGGAGCGCATATTACTGGGCAATCGCTTTCAGTCTGCGGTGGTGTTGAAACGCTAAGATAGCGTCGCAATAGTCTGTCCCATCGCTTTAGCGTAATCAGATTTCAAATAATGCTCCATGATTTCGCTACCGGTAGCAAGCCACACACCTTCGTGCGAGCAGATGTGCGCCAACGCGGCATCAAGTGCGCCGATTCGATGTGGTTGCCCCGTCACGAAGGGATGCACGGCTATTGCCATCACACGACCAGAATTGGCGCCTTCGCGCCATAACACATTAAACTGATCTTTCAGTATGCGCTCAAACTCAGGTACAGAACATTTCATATCAAAGTAAGCCGGTACATCATTGGTTTGCACCGAATAAGGGATCGACACCAACGACGGCGACCCAATCTGCATTGTGTACGGCTGGTCATCGTTCACCCAGTCGCAGATGTAGCGTATGCCCGCTGCCGATAGATGCTCAAGCGTATGCCAGGTTTCGGCAAGACCGGGGCCTAACCAACCCTGCGGTCGCTTACCACAGGCACGTTCAATACGATCGACCGTTGCAAAAATCGCTTCGCTCTCTTGCTCTGAGCTCATCTCATTAATACGCCGAGCATTGGTTTGACCATGGCCCATGAGCTCCCAATCAAGTTGCATGGCACGCTCAATGATTTCAGGGTGATGATCGCAGACCTCGCTGTTCAACGCCACTGTTGCGCGCGCGTTGTAACGGGCTAAAACGTCGAAGAGCCGCCAGACCCCGACGCGATTACCATAGTCGCGCACCGACCAGTTACGGACATTCGGAATCTTGGCGTGCTCTCGCGCAACACGCTCATTCGTATTGCCTGGCATCACATCATCTAGCCCAAAGAACTCAATATTCGGATTGATCCAAACTGCGATGCGAGCATTATTCGGCCATACCAGTTTGGGTCGTTGATGAATGGGCGTGTAAGAAAAAGGGCCGTAACGTTGTGGTTGCATGATCAGTGACCTTGTCTAGTTTTAACGACGTAATCGCGCTCGCCTTCGCCGTATTTGCGCTCGATTTGCTCGTCGGTCAGTAAAGAATTTTCGAGCTCATTAATACGTTCATAGCCAACAAGCTTGGTAATCGCAGCCATATCCACCAACAGATCTGGTCGATCGGTCAACTCGCCAGTATCAATGCATTCTTTGAGTGTTTCAAGCGCCTTTTGCATACCAGACAGCGCTGCAGCAGGCAGCAACCTTGGCAGACTGACACGCGCGACGCCAAGTTCAGCGAGACGCGTCAGTGAAATCAGTGGTGTAGTTGGCCGTGCCCGCAAACCAAAGCCCATATTGACGTTAACAGGTACCCCACGCGCCGCCTCAACAATGCGCGCAATGTCATCTTCGCTGCGGATGGCATCTGCATAAATCATATCGGCACCTGCAGCAACGTATTCTCGAATTCGTATGATCGTCCCTTCAATGCCCTCAACAGCAATTGCATCAGTACGAGCGTTGATAATAAAGTCTGGGTCTTTCTTTGCCTTGATCGCAGCCGTAATTTTTTGTGTCATCTCGCTCGCGTCGACTAACTCTTTACCGTTCATATGACCACAACGCTTTGGCATGAGTTGATCTTCAATATTGATACCTACGACTCCGGCTTCTTCAAAATACTGCACCACATGGTATACCGTCACCGCATTTCCATAGCCGGTATCCGCGTCAGCCATAATCGGAATCGAGACCGCTCGAGCAATGTTTCGGCAGGTGTCCACGTTATCGCGCAAACTAAAAATACCAATGTCTGGCACACCTAATACAGAATTCGCAAGCCCGGCTCCTGTGGTCGCAGCCGTCTTGAAGCCCATTGCCTCAACCATCATGGCGCTATAGCCATCATAAACACCACACGACACAATCGGCCGCTTGCCTGCAAGCAGTTCTCGTAATATCCGTGCTTTCGTTTTAGGTTGAACAGGTACGTTGCTGGTCATTAGGTTTCCGAAGTCGTAATTAGAAGAAGAGCAGAGAACCGTCAAGCAATGAAGAAGATTAGCGAAGCCGTTTGATCGTCTATTCCGCCTTCAAGCCATTAGTTTCTATGATTTGTCGCCATTTTTTGGTCTCATCTTGGATGAGTCTCTTGAAGGTATCTGGCGCTCCAGACATCACATCGGTTCCAAGCGATGCGTAGCGCTTTGCCATTTCGGGTGTGGCTAATATTTTTTGTATCGCAGTATTGATTGCTAGAATCACCTGAGGAGGTGTGGCGCTTGGCGCTAAAAGTCCATTCCAAGTAAACGCCGTGTAATTCGACACTCCAGACTCGATCATGGTTGGTAGATCAGGCAAGACAGACGCACGTTCGCGACCAGTGACAGCGAGCGCTTTAACCGTACCAGCCTTGATTTGAGGAAGCGCTGACGGCAACACATTAAACATAACTGCGACCTGACCTGACATTAAATCGGTCATGGCCTGTCCGCCTCCCTTATAGGGGACATGCACAATGTCCAGACCGGCGCCAGCTTTAAAAAGCTCGCCCGCCAAGTGCAACGAAGTACCCGTGCCAGGCGAGGCATAATTAAGCTTTCCGGGTCGCGCCTTGATATATGCAATCAGCTCTGCCACAGAATTGACCGGCAGATCCTTTTGTACAAGAAGCACATTTTGAACACTGCCGATTAACCCGATCGGTTCAAAAGCCGTCAGCGGGTCAAAGCCTAAATTACTGTAAAGACTGGCATTCGTGGCAAGCCCAGGGGTTCCCATTAGAAGCGTATAGCCATCAGGTTTCGCGCGCGCCACCTCTGCCATCGCGCGGTTACCGCCTGCACCCGGAAGGTTATCGACTATCACTGCTTGGCCAAGTGCCTCGCCAAGTGCCGGAGCAACCGTACGTGCGAGGATATCGGAGCCTCCGCCGGGTGCAAAACCCACCAAAATTTTGATAGGCTTATCCGGAAAATCGGCCGAGGCATTGAGCATGCACAGTAAGCCAAAAGAGCACAAAAGTGCACGCAGATAGAACATGAAGGGCTTCGAAGGCATCATCACGGCTTCTAAAAAGAGTTGGACCCACTAGGCATCAAGGCGTTGATGGAAGAGGAAAAAAGGACTAATGTTCGCAAATCAAAAGTCAATGTAGCGGGGCGACCTCAATGAGTCAAGAAGTGTTATTCACCCAAGATCAGGGTTCGAATCAAGTTCCGGTGATTGATGTTAGCCCTTTGTTCTCGTCAGATACGGCTCAGATTGCAGTTGTAGCTGAACAGATCCGGCAGGCTTCAGTTGAAATCGGTTTCTTTTACGTCAAAGCCCACAACATCCCGCCTGAGCTCTTGGACGCAGTGCAGATTGCGTCGAAATATTTTTTTTCACTCCCTGAGTCATGTAAACGTTCAATCCAAGTCAATCAGGCTCATCGCGGTTATGTCCCCTTTGCTCAAACGAAACAGCCTGGGCGTAAATTTGCCGATTTAAAAGAGAGTTTTAACTTTGCCTTTCCCTTCACCGCCGACGACCCTCTAGTCTTAGAAGGCAAAACGCTGATCGGCCTGAATCAATGGCCAAAGGACGAACTCGCTTGGCGTCGAATACTCGAACGCTACTATTTCGAGATTTTTGAATTAGGTCAAAAAATTCTAGAAGCCTTTGCATTGACATTACAACTACCCACAAATTTTTTTCGAGAACGCTACAAGCGTCCTCTTGTACGCGCGCGTTTGTTGCACTACCCCCATCAAGAGCCCAGTCACTCTGATGAGCAATTTGGCGCAGCGGAGCACACAGACTATGGCGCAATCACCATTTTGTGGCAAGACGAAGTTGGAGGCCTACAAGTAAAAAATCGATCAGGACAGTGGATGGATGCTGCACCAATTGCAAACACATTTGTAATCAATATTGGCGATATGCTTGAGCGCTGGTCAAATCACCTCTTCGTGTCCACACCCCACCGCGTCATCAATCGTTCTGGACGAGAGCGGTATTCCATTCCGGTTTTTTATGATCCTGATTATGACGCCGTCATCAGTTGCTTACCGCATTGCGCGTCTGCCGAAAACCCTGAACAGTACCCACCCATTGTCTCAGGCGACTACATTACGGCCCGATACGATGGAACTTACGCCTATCGTCAAGAAAAAAAAGAGAGTCAACAATAACCGGCCTATTTTGAATCGCTGTTCCTGACCTCTATTTAAAAGCATTACTGGCCAATACAAAGCGTATCGCCAACTCATTCGTTACACGCCTAACCCAAGTGCACGCTCGACACTCCTGACTAGATGCACGAGTCTTGGACCAAGATTTTTTTGTAATTCTGTTTCAGCCACTGCAAAGGTCGCTACCGTTAAGTTAAACGCCAAGTGGACGCCGTTATAAGCCGTTGACAGAGGCACCGCGACAGCTGCAAGCGGCGCCTGCCAATCGCCGACCACAGAGCAAAAGCCCTGTTGCTTAATTTGTTCATACGCCCGCTCAGTAGGCTTTAAAAACTTGTCGAACTCTTCTTGCTGCGCCGCCCTCAAACCCTTATAAATATGTCGTCGCTCTTGCTCGGTATGTTGATATAGCAGTGAGCGTCCCATTGCAGTGCGTAACAATGGCCGAGTCGAGCCGATACCCGGCTTAGTGAAATTACTGTCTTGCCCGGTAACTGTCTCGACGTAAACGACTTGTAGACGATCGCGCATCCCTATTGAAACGGGTCCTTTTGCATATTGAGTGAGTGCCAACATCTCGGGCGCCGCAATTTGTCTGATCGCCATTTGGGACAATAACGGATAACCAAGCGACAGCACTGCGGGACCCAAAGCGTAGCGCCCAGAGGCTTTGTCGCGTCGAAGATAACCTAGACCCATCAAAGTAAAAGTCAGTCTTGTTATCGTGGGCTTCGTCAGCTGCAGCTGCTCTGACAGCTCTTTGTTGCTCCATAACGCCGCGCGTTGCCCAAAACACCCCAGCAGCGCTAAGCCGTTAGCAAGAGTCGACGCAAACTGAGGCTGCCGCTGCAATGAGTCATAGTCTAAAAATCCTGGGTCAGCACTTTCTAAAGCATCTCTGGCAAGTCGCATCGCTTTATTCACTTTATGAATGACAGGGAGTTCACTGAAAATAATTGACATTTAATGGAATCGACAACATAATTTATAACCGATATTCGGTCGCCAATTTCATTATTT
This sequence comes from Bordetella parapertussis, assembly GCA_945887835.1. GTDB lineage: Bacteria > Pseudomonadota > Gammaproteobacteria > Burkholderiales > Burkholderiaceae_B > Zwartia > Zwartia parapertussis_B. The sequence continues at coordinate 10,489 of CAMCZQ010000038.1, forward strand.
GGAATTAATTATTTCATGCGCTTTAAAATTCGGCCTAGCGGCTCACCGACACCCCTCTTCTCTTTCGTTGTGGTCGCAGACACGCATGTCAACGAAAGCGACAATGTCTCAAGCTCACCGTTCGAGACCAATCACTTGGCCAACGAGCGCGCGCGCTTTGTGTTTCAAGACATCGCCGCGATGAATCCCGCACCGGAGTTTGTCGTTCATCTAGGCGATATCGTTCACCCTATGCCCGCCTTACCGACCTTCATGCAGGCGGTTGAACAATTCAAGGCAATCAGCGCCCCTCTAAAAGCACCCTTGCACGTGTTGCCCGGCAATCATGACGTGGGCGACAAAAAAATAGACTGGATGCCAGCCGACCAGGTTTGCGATGCGCATCTGCAAGCCTATCGAAACGCCTTCGGCAAAGACTATTACAGCTTTGACACCAAAAATATTCGGTGTGCCCTAATTAACTCGCTCTTGATTAACTCTGGCTTAAGCGCTGAGCAAGAGCAAAAGACCTGGCTCGAAGAACAAATCGCAAGCGCCGCTGGCAAACGCGTCTTCCTTTTTATGCACTACCCACCGTTTGTCTACAGCGAAACCGAACGCGGCAGCTACGACAACCTGGATGAACCCGGTCGCAGTTGGCTGTTAGGCCTCATGAAAAACAAAAACGTAGAGGCTTCGTTTGCCGGTCACGTACATAATTTTTGGTACGAGCAACTAGATCACGCTGACTTTTACATGCTGCCATCTACCGCATTTTTAAGGCATGACTACTCTGAGTTTTACCGCGTCAAACCGACAGTCGAGTTTGGTCGTGGCGATGTCGCGAAATTTGGTTATTTCATTGTGGACATCTTTGAAAAAGGCCATATCTCCTACCCCGTCAGAACAATGGGCGGACGCAGCCCGTTAGCCGATCACACCTTGCGTGACAAAACACAGCGCCTGACCCACCCGAGCACGTCAACCTTTTCACGCGTGGGCGTCGAACTTAGACATACTTGGACCGAGGTCGCTCAAATACCGGCAACGGGTGGTGTTCAAGAGTTCGGCCGTAAACTAGCCCGAAACGATTATCCGCTGCTAGCACTTTGGGAAATGGGCGCGCGCCTCTCAAAAGTCACCGACCAAGATGTGCTTGACGCCAGTACACACCGACGCATGCATCTGTTGTCGAAAATGGGGCATCGCTTTATGTTGACCTCCCTAGGTGCGCCAAAGCGCGATCTTCAGAATCACGGCCTGCAACAGGCTGGCGTAAATAGCATTGAGGTCAACGTAACCTTAGCCGGTTTTGAGAAGCATCGTGAACGCATAAAAGCCTTCAAAAAAGACTCAGCACTTGAACTCTTTTTATGTAAGCTTCATATGTATGACGAATCTCATTATGACGGTCAACACTTTAGCCATTTCGTGAAGTCTGGCTTTACCTTAGAAGATCTGCAATATCAAAGCGAACTCATTCAACAAGCCGTTGAACGTAACGAAATTGACGGCATCACTGTTCGTGTAGAGGCAGACCAAGACCTGCTTGAGGTGGCTCCTGCGTTAATGCTCTTTGCCGAACGCAACAACTGCCAAGTGTTGGCATCGTTAAAATTGAATGGGCCTAACATCGCCGAATCAAACGATGACGAAATCGGTTTACTGCACAAAATTTGTTGCGCATTGCTATTTTCAAAAAGCTCGACACGTGTTCAATATATTTTTGATACGTTTATGGATGTCGACCGCGGCTATTATCCACGTCAAGCCTTTATCGACAGACAATTTAACCCCAGGCTCGCAGCCAGTGTATTCGGACAACTCAATTCGATTCTATCTGGCTACAAGCAAATCGACATTGATTTAAGCCAATCACACAGTCGTGCACAGATAAGCTTTTTAGCGGATGGTATCGCACATAAATTGGTCTTTTCTGAACAGAGCACTCTGCGGCAATCTGACGCGTACAGCAGCGCGCTACCTTTGCATACAGACCTGTGTACTGAATATCATACAGATATTGAACACGCACCCAAAGCCAGTCACGCAAATCTTGATAGCAAATCCGCGGCCCCCTCGATCGCTTTACGTCTTTACGCAAACAACAAAGTCGCACCTTAACCAAGAGGCCTCAACATGTCGTTACGCTCGCTTGCTGCAAAAACTTTTTTTATCGCCCTATCGGCCTTTGCGCTACCCAGTTTGGCTGCGTATCCCGACAAACCAGTTAAGCTTCTTGTGGGCTATGGACCAGGCGGCGCCACTGACATTATCGCGCGCTTACTTTCAAAATATTTGACCGACAAGTGGGGCCAAGCTGTCGTTGTAGAAAACAAGCCCGGTGCCAGCGGCATGATCGCCGCTCACGAAGTCGTGCGCTCTACCCCTGATGGCTACACGTTGCTACTTGGTTATACCCCCGAGGTGTCGATCAACAAACTCGTTTTTGAAACGATGCGCTACGACCCAATCACTGATTTAACAGCCATCGCGCTGGCCGCAGAAGCGCCGCTTGTGCTCGCAGCAGGGCCTAAAGTCCCAGCGAAGTCTTTAAAAGACCTACTCGCGCAGGCTCAGACGTCAGTCCCCTTAACATACGGGTCACCAGGCGTGGGAGGACAACAACACATGGCGGGTGAGATGTTAAGTATCGCGACCAAACTACCCATGACACACATCCCCTATAAGGGAACGGGCCCTGCGGTAGCCGCGTTGGTGGGCGGGCAAATAGACATTTTCTTTGCGACGACGCCGCCCTTGTTAGGTCAAATCAGGGCGGGCAAAGTCACTCCGTTGGCTGTGGCTGGTAGCAAACGCGAAAAACTACTTCCTGAGGTGCCTACCTTCGTAGAGTTGGGCTATCCAAATATCCAGCTCACCAATTGGTTTGGACTATTTGGACCTAAGAACTTACCTACAGCTGTGCTTGAAAACATCACCAAAGACGTGACCGCCGCACTCAATGACCCCGGTGTCATCAAAGCACTTGAGGATCAGGGATTGACGCCTCGGCCGATTTCCGGAAATGAATTTGCCAAATTTATTCAAGCCGAGTTGAAGATGTATGCTCCGATCATTAAAGCGGCCAATATCAAGGCAGAGTAACTTGAGCGGATTAACAAAACTAGGATTTTCTGGCTTATGATTGTCATGAGGGTAGGTTTGGTGATTGAGAGATACATTAATAATAGAAACAGTCAATCGCAGTAAACTAGACTTCTGAACCCTTTATAAAACCAGAATTCAAAATTCACAGAAGGGACAGACATGTCAATCATCTCAATACGCAACTTGAATGCATTTCTTTTTACGCTGGCAGGCTTCGCAGCAGCGACTATGCCCGTGCCCGCACTTGCGCAAGCTAACAACTACCCAAACAAAACCATCACGCTCGTGACCCCCTTTGGTGCAGGCTCACCTTTTGATTTGCTTGGCAGAGTATTTGCAGATCGGCTGGGTAAAATCTTAAAGACTAGCGTAGTGCTCGAAAACGCAACTGGCGGCCAAGCCATGGTTGCCACCAAAAAAGTTTTGAATGCGCCGGCCGATGGTTATACGTTGTTTTATACGTCTAACGGTTTGGCAACGACCCCGATTGTGATTAAGGATGCTGGTTATACCCTTGATGATTTCACTCCTATCGCGCCACTAGGTCAGGCGCCTTATATTTTGTTTGCAAGCGCTTCGGTCAAAGCGACAGACATCCCCTCATTAATGAAAGAGATCAAAGAACGCGGCAAATCTATGAACATTGGGGTCTTGGGCACCTCTCATTTAGGCTTAATTTTGGCAAAAAAAATCTCTGCAACGGCGGGGGGTGATCCCTACCAAGAAATTAGTTACCGCAGCTCGCCCGAAATGATTCGCGCCCTATTAGCCGACGACATCCAGCTGATGGCAACAACTTACAGTATCGGTGGGCCTCATTTAAAAGACGGCAAGATTAAAGCGATTGGAGTGGTGGCACGCGACAAGAGCCTGAGAATGCCAGAACTCAAAACATTCATAGAGTCCGGGTATCCAGATCTCTACACCGATATCTGGGCGGCGCTGTACACCAAAGCTGGGACGCCAAAGGAGATTGTTGAAATCTTAAGAAAGGCCTCTGCCGAAGTGACTGCCGAACCCTCATTTCAAGAGGCGATGAAACCGACAGGTTCTGAGGCTTGGAATATGACCGTCGACAAAATGCAAGCAGCATTTGAGGCTGAAGGAAAGGCTTTTTCTCAAGCGATTGAGAAGTTCAACTTGAAACTGAACTAATATTTTTGTGTGTTGAGTCTGAACGTCCAAACGTGACGGGCCTACGTAAAAGGGCTCAGACTCAGCACGCTATTGTTGACTTAACTTGTACCAGTAGCTTCTATGACAACAACGATCGATGCGCTTGGCAAGCTCACTGTCGCAGCGCTTTTTTGCTGCACGCTACTCGCGCAAGCCCAGCCCCTGCCAGGTTCAATTTCTTTAGCTAAAACCGTGCCCATCGCAGACGTGCATCTGCATAATTACGAGATCTCTGCAGGCTCTTTTAAAGAGTTGATGGACCGAAATAACGTGCAGTGGGCGGGTGCAGTCGGCTATCTCAGTGACGACATGCGTGCGGTCTTGAAAGATCGCTATATCGCCGCGATTGGGCAACGTGAACTCGTCGACATCTTACGGCAAGGCCGCAGCTTCACAGACCCAGATCAATGGATTTTTAAAAGTCTGTTTAAGGCCGCCGAAAGCGGCTTTAAAGATGGCAGTATCAAGGGCTTTGGCGAGCTTCACACTGATAATTACGATTCGTCACCGAGGCCAGACTTTAGGCGACGCTTCAGGCTTGATAGCCCGATGATGCGACAAGCCTATGAAATCGCGAATCGCTACGGTGCGTTCATACAAATTCATGCTGGGATGAATGAAACCTTTAGAGACGATATTTTGCGTCTGTCTGGTGAGTTTCCACAAGTCACCACCATCTTGTCCCATTGCCTGCCGCACGCTCGGCCTGACGACCTGAGAAACCTCTTCCAACAACGTAAAAATATCATGTGTGAGCTTTCAGGTGGCGGGCCAGTACACGCAAGCCTGAGCACAAAATTAGGCGATGGAAAATTCTACACACCCAATGGGCTCAAAACTGGCTGGAGAAATCTAATCGAAGAGTTTCCGACGCAGGTGATGCTGGGCTCTGATACCTGCTGCGGCTTAGAGAAGCGCTATGATGAAATTATTCAAGAGCAACGTGAACAGGTATTGGCCTATTTAACGCCCGCCACACTTGAATTAGTTGCTTATAAAAACGCCATGCGACTCTTTAAACTTGAGATGCCTCGTCGCAATTAAAAGCTCCGCCCGCCTGAGTCGCGCACCAGAACTATCGTAAGATGCGCGGATGAGAAAACTCAATATGCGTCGAGGCATCGATGCTCTGGACGTTATTCATTGAAAACTCAACGCATATTGTTCAACTCGATTTGGGTGCTGGGCTAGCGTCGCCAGGTCACCTCAGACGATGTCTGAGGTGAAAGCTTCGTTATTGCGTTTCAGCCCCTGAAAGCTTGATGATTTCTGCCCATTTAGGAACCTCTTGCGCGATCAGCTTCTTAAAGTCATCAATGGTATTTCCAGAAGGATTTGAACCTTGTGAGCGTAAGGTTTTCAGAACCTCAGGTTGCGCCAATACGTATTGAATCTCCTGATTGAGTTTTGCAATAATTTCAGACGGTGTGCCACTGCGCGTCATGATGCTGTTCCACAGCGTGATATCAAAACCAGGAAACGTCTCTGCCACTGTGGGTACGTCAGGTAACGCAAACGATCGCGCAGGAGTCGTCACTGCTAACGCCTTGAGCTTTTTTCCTTGAATAAACGGCAACACTTCAACGAGTGGCGCAAACACCGCATCGAGGCGTCCGCCCATCAAATCAACTAGCGCAGGTGCACCGCCTTTGTAAGGGATATGGCCCATTTCAATTTTGATCGAATTAGCAAATAAAGCAGCCGCCAGATGCTGGCTTGAGCCGCTGCCGGCCGAGCCATAGTTCAACGGTGGTTTAGCCACTTTGGCCGCCGCAATGAACTCGGCAAAGGTGTTGATTTTAGAATCTGCCCCGATCACCAACACGTTTGGAATCATTGCAATACGTGAGATTGGCGTTAAGTCTTTACGCAAGTCGTACGGCAGCGACTTATACAACGAGATATTGGCCACTAAGCTGCTGGGTGCCATCAACAGCGTATATCCATCAGGAGCTGACTGTGCTGCGACGTTGGCACCGATGTTACCCCCGGCTCCAGCGCGATTTTCGACGACGACTTGTTGCCCCAGCCGCTTCGAAAGGTGTTCGGCGATCAGTCTAGCAGTAATGTCGGTGCTGCCACCCGGTGCATACGGCACCACCAGCGTAATCGGTTTGTTTGGATAGGTTGAAACTTGTGCCAAGGCTGGTGCAATGATGCATGCACTGAGCACTGCAAGCACATTGAATAATAGTTTTTTTAACATGTTGTCTCTCCGTGACTAAAACGCTTGCTACGTTTTCAAAAATTTTTTAGCATTTATTTTTTGAATATCGCTCGACCATGACTTATATTCATCGCCGAGTACATCGTGCTGCGAAGATCCTTTACTTAGATTCAGCGTAGCTTAGTTCACTGTGGTTGTCCATGCGTGATTTCGACTAGAGCAACATGTTCAGCCGTTAATCTCAAAACGCACGGCAAACTCAACCCAACTGGCCAAGCTATGCTGTTCGTTCTTTGCGGGCACAAAGCGCCAGTGTTGCACTGCACGCAAAGCGGCCTCATCAAACAGGCGATACCCACTACCCTTTGCCAACTCGATCTCTCGCGGGCGTCCGGTATTGTCAACCCAGACTCGTAGCCATACGACCCCCGATACGCCCAGATCGCGCAGAGCCAACGGATAAAATGGCTTTGGGCTATGCGCATGGTCGGGGCGGGCCGTCTGTGTGGGTTGGACGGCACTGTCACTAGCCGAAGGTGAGGGGCGCGCTGTTAACTGCGTGGACGCTCGAGCCGAACGCGCAGGGGCAACACGCTGCGACGGTGACTTCGCTATCATCGTCTGCTTTGTTGCGCGATCTTGAAGCACGGCTGGCTCTGGAGCCTCTGCCGTTGCGAGGTCTGTCGTTGCGTCTAAGGGGACTTCTTTTGGTTCTGTGATCTCCGCTTCTGTTAGCTTCGCGTCTGTTTGTTGCAGCTCTATCATGTCAGTTTGCTCAAATGACAAATCTAGAAAATCGTTGTTGTGATCGCTCAAGATCGCCATCGCGCTAGTACCAGTCAGATCAAAACTATTGGCACTAAAGTGCAAAGAACCACGACTATGCAAGTGATACAAGACTGCACATAACAGCAAGGCACCATGCAGCAAGGCCGACTGGAGCCATTGTCTCGACAACGATTCTTTAACGTAGCTTAACGAGTGCATACTGCTTGACGCCGTTTTGAGACTGGAGAGACAACCAAGGCGTTGTCCGACGTGTGCAGGCACTCTAGCGCCAAGCCATACAACGATTCAAGGACAGGCACGGCTTTCCTATTGCTCGCAACGTCTGCGAACAGTTGGCCTTCTTTAATCAAAAGCAAACGATCAAATGCTTTTAAGGCGTGATTGACATCGTGCAATACGGCTACCACTGCGTGCCGACGCTCAATTGCGAAGGTGTCTATCGCTTGCAAAATACTATGTTGTAAGCCCAAATCGAGCGCCGAGAGGGGCTCATCAACGAGAATCAGGCCTTCTGTGATGTCCCATAATTGAGCGAAAACACGTGCTAGGTGAACCCGTGCGTATTCGCCCCCTGATAGCGAGTCGCAGCGGCGTGACAACAAATGATCCGCACGAGCAAGTCGGGCAGCCGCAACGACAATATCAGAGAGGGCGGGATCAAATGCCCGCGCAACACGCCCAAGCGCTATCACTAACTTGACGTCTAAGCCAAACGCAACCGAGCAATTCTGTGGCATCACAGCTCTGTGTTGACTGAGCTCTGCCACTGTCCAGCCCTGTCGTACTCGGCCCTTGAATATCACTTCGCCCTTTACCGGGCTAAAGTCCAACGCCATCAGACGCAGGAGGGTTGATTTTCCTGCACCGCTTGGCCCCAAGATGGCTAAACGCTCGCATGATGAGACCTGTAGCGTGAAAGTGCCGCACACCTGCGGTGCTGTGCAAGCTGAGCCGCAGCTAAGATCAAGGTCTGTCAGTTGCAATAATGCTGCGGACGGATTGTCGTTCAATTGTCTACTACCTAGCTGGTCTGAATACGCGCCTGGCGCACAAGTACAAAAAAGAAAGGTGCACCCACCAGTGCGGTGAAAATCCCAACAGGGACCTCAGCGGGCACGGCGACCACGCGCGCAAGAGTGTCTGCCACAAGCAATAACAGCCCGCCAAGTAGCATTGACAAGGGCAAGACCTGCCGTTGATCTGGGCCTACCCACAGTCTGACCAAATGCGGCGCAATTAAACCAACAAAACTGATCATGCCGCAAAACGCGACAGCCAACCCTGCGAGTAACGCGACCCATACGATGATCTGTTTTCGTAAGCCATTCACGTCAACGCCGATTTGTCGGGCGGCAGCTTCGCCCAAGGCAAGTGCATTTAAGGTTCGCATCGAAGGCCTGAGGCAACAATAGCCAGTGCCAAGCAAGGCGGCAAACAGCCCCACCCACAACCACTGCGCTCCTGCCAGTGAGCCAAGCGTCCAGAATGACAAACTTCTGAGTTGCTCATCATTGGCCAGATAGGTACACAGGCCGATGACCGCCCCTGCCAGAGCGTTCATAGCAATGCCAGTCAGAAGCAATGCTGCAATCGACCCGGGAGCGATCCGGCGCGCCATATGTTCAAGCGAGAAGCACACTGCAAGCGCCCCGGCAAAGGCTGCAAGCGGTAGTAACATTGCGCGTACTTCAGCGATTATTATCGTTGACAGCTCGCCAACCATCACGATTGTGAGTGCAGCCGCGCCGGCCGCACCAGCGCTGACACCAAGCAAGCCCGGTTCGGCAAGTGGATTACGAAATAAGCTCTGAGTCAGTGCGCCACTCAACCCGAGGCTAGCGCCAACCAACACTGCCAACAACAGACGGGGTAAGCGAAGGTTGAACAGGACGTGAGACCCCGGAGAAAGAGCCTGAGCGGCGTCGGCAGATGCAGACCACTCGAACAATGTTGGCACGACAAGCCAATCAGTCGCGTGTACGGGCACCGCTCCCACCTGCACCGCCAAAGCAAGCGCCAATAACAACGACACGCCTAGATACCAGCCTGCTTGTACGCGCAGCAGGTCACGAAACTTGATCATATTGTCTGAAAAGCTCGATGGAGCGCGAGGACTGCCTCGGGCATACGTGGGCCAAAACCTAACAAACGCAACGCATCCATCGCAACTACAGCTTGCGAGCGCCCTGCTGGCGTCTGAGCCAACCCTGGCAATTTTAAGATCGCCTCAAGGCCGCCTGCCGCCTGCAAGCCCTGCTCTGTCACCAAGAGGCAATCGGGCTGTGCAGCAATCATGCTTTCGGGGGTTAAGGGCTTATAGCCTTCGAAGCCTTGTACGGCATTGACTGCGCCAGCGTAATCCAGCATTGCCTGCGCCGCGGTAAAAGCCCCTGCAACCAGCACTTGAGCGGGCGAATGTGCCAACACAAACAGGACGCGCACAGATCGCACGGCTGACGCCCTTGTTTGCGTCGCAATCTGCCTCTGTACTTGATCCCAAGTCGAATCAAGCTGCTCAAGAATGAGCTGAGCCGTCTCGCTTCGCTCGAGTACTCGACCAACGCCCAGTACCCGTTGCCGTAAGCCAACATATTGATGCTTGGCCGACAGCAACGTAATGCGTGTGCCCGTAGCGGCGATTTGCTTAAGTACTGCGGGTGGCCCGGCCTCTTCTGTGGCAAGCACATGCGAAGGCCTCAACGACAAAACACCCTCGGCCGACAATTGCCGCGCGTAGCCAACGTTTGGATACCCTATGGCGCGAGGCGGATAAATTGAAGTTGAGTCAACACCCACAAGATCGTTGTCCGCTTCAAGCGTAAACATAATTTCGGTGAGCGCGCCCCCGATAGAAACCACTCGTTTACGCGGGGAAGCGCACGCTATTGACGGGCACGCCGAGATAGCAGCTACGGCGCACCCTGCAAGATAGCCTAAGGCCTGACGGCGCGACAACAGACTGGGAGATTGCGAAGCGTTCGAGATCATGCCACTACGCCGCGCAAGCTTGCTGTGTTTCTTGAATCTCGTCAAGAAGACCGCGCCACGCAGTGAGCTCTTGCTGCCCGGGTTTACGTAAACCGAACAGCATCGTGATCGCGTCACCCTGCGCATCGAAGACCTCAAAAGAAGTGACCAAGCCATCAACGGTCGGCTTCTTCACAATCCACGCGCTATCGATATGATCCATGCGAAGATGAAGATTAAAGCTTGCATCCAGCACATTCAGCCATGGCCTTGCATACCAGACCTTTTGAATGGGCCCCGAGTGAATCTGGAGCATGCCATGATTACCTACAAACACCATAATCGGGATTTCGCGGGCGGCTGCGGCTGTCAACACCCTTAGCACATCTGCGCAATGTACCTGTTGAACAAACTTAGGCTGTGCCAGCCGTAAGGCCTGCACACGCGAGACACCGTGTGTCTCTAATAACGCAAAAAAATCGTGCGTGTCTCGCAACGCGGACCAAGCTTGATGCAAAGCCTGAACATCGATTTGCTGGTCGGCTTGCTCGGGCTGCTTGGATGCAAGATTTTCGGTGTAGAGACCAGGTTGTTGTGAACTCTCTGCAAAGTGCTTCACGAGGCTTTGATAGGCTTGGACGTCACTATGTTCGCGCAAGAAAATTTTATGGATGGCGACGCCAGACATATCAAAAAATTGAAAGCTATGTTGTCGGCCACGAGTGGTCATTTCAGACACTGCGAACCCGTGCGCCCATTTAGAATAAAAAGCGCGTAAATCAATATTGCCAGACGCAACAACGCCCACTCGTTCAGTAATGGTGGCGTTTTGATACACGCCAATTTTTTCGTGTACGCACGAAGCGTTTCGGGTCAGTGCCATGACCTCACCAATCGGTTCTAGTAACCCCATGAGCGCGTGCCAGTCTGGGCGTAAACGCAACGCACTTAGGTCTTCTGCCGCGGATATTTCAGCCGGTAGACTCTTTGGCGGAGTACCAGTCAAGTCAACGCCACTGACGTCGGGTTGGCTCAAAGCGCGCCAGAAGGTATCTTGATTGATGTGGGCGGCGATCAGTTCGCCCTCTGACAAATTGAGCCGTTGCGCCGCATCGAGTTGACGGATGAACCCTTGATTTTTTAAACGAGAAAAAGCCTGAGGAATCGTTTGAACAGGACCTTGCATAAGAACCTCGGAGCGATAAAAAAAGTTAGAAGTCGTAGCGCAGGGACACTTGTACTGTGCGCCCAGCGGCGGTATAAGCATCTGCAATACGGCTGTTTTCAGTTAAGCCACTGACATCTGACCAGCGCCAGTACTTAGTATCTAGGGCGTTATTTAAGTTGGCGTTTACGGTCAGATTGGGTGACGGTTTCCAGTACACCCCAAGATCAAGCACGGTGTAATCGGGTGAAGCAAACTGAGAGGTTCTGCCTGGTGCAATACGACTGGGATCTTTTGCCGCGCTATAAAGCACGGTCGCTTGACCGCCCCACTCGCCCGCGTCGTACTGCAAACCGAACATTGCTTTGAAGGGTTGCACTGAATTGATTGGGGCGCTGACTCCATTAATTTGGCTATCCCCTTTTAAGTACGCGGCGCCCGTTTGGACTGTCCACCTTTGTCCAACTTTTAGTTCAACCTGGGCGACAACCCCTTGAATCTTGGCCTTGGTTAAATTGACGTATTGATAAATCGTGGGGTTTGAGGGTCGGCCACCGCCACCAATGACTTCTTGACTAATGAAGTTTTGATAGCGATTTTCAAAGCCTGCCAACGAATAGCGCAGCCCGTGAGACTTTCCTCGGAATCCAATTTCTAAACTGTCTGCATACTCTGGCTTGAGCGCAGGATTACCGACACTGGTATAGCCCGAGGCCAGATTCGCAAATCCGTTATTGACTTGCTCTGGCGTGGGGGCACGAAAGCCACGAGCCAGTTGCGCGTAAGGCGCAAAACCAGACGCGAGTCGCCAGACCGCACCAATACGCGGCGTCACTGCCTGACCTGAGAGGCTAGCGAGCGCTCGATTTTCGTAGCCCTTAGTCGATGGATTGATGGCATAACGATCAAAGCGTACGCCTGGAATCACACTCACGGCACCTAGTTCGATCTCACTTTGAAAAAAGGCCCCGCCTAAGGTGTAGGTCGTGTCAGGAAATGGTCGTGAGGGAAACTTGCTACCGTACGGTGGAAAAGTGCCATCGCGCATGGCGCTGATATGCGCCTGACTCAGATCTAACCCGTAAGAGAGACGCTGATTCACCCATCCAGTCAAATTAGTTTGAAACTGCGTAGCTAGGCCAACGACTTGGGTGCGAAAGGTGTTGTCTCGAATACGCTCGGGTTCACGATTGCGTTGCTCATTTGCGTATTGATTCACCTTTGCGTCTTGCCAGTACAGACGCGTCTCGGCGCTTTGAATCCAGGTAGCGTTAACATCGTTATAGCGATGCTCGAGCGAAAGTCGATCGCGCTCGATCGTGTCTTGTGTTGTGAGACCTATGAGGCCCCGAAGAGGTACGGGTGCCGCGGCGCGGGCTGAGAACACCTGGGTGTGTTGGCTTCGGCGTTGCGACTCAATCGTTAACCCAAGTTGCTGTGCGGCATCGATCGTAAGAATGGCTTTGCCAAGCAAATAACGGTTGTGGTAATCGACGGGATTAGGTGTCGTGCGATCGATACTTTTAGCAGCGTTGTTGGCTTTGTTATCGGTTTCGTGACCCTGACGATAACTACCCAGTATCATCGCTTGCCACTTTTCATTTTTACCCGCAACCGCCAAGGTACCTGAACCGGCCTGATCAATACTGGCGTACCCCAAGCGAGCAAAGCCGCCAACGTTTTGACCTCGCGCAAGTACGTCGCTAGGGTCGAGCGTTTTAAACGTGACGGCGCCAGCCAAACCGTCACTGCCATATTGTGTGGAAGCGGGGCCTCGCAAGACCTCGACACTTTTGAGCCCGTCGATATCTAAGAAATCACCACGCCCAGTCGAAAACGGACCAAAACTGAAACCATTGGGGATACGGATGCCATCG
>CAMCZQ010000039.1 GCA_945887835.1 Bordetella parapertussis
ATCGGTCGCGAGGTCGGCAAACCGTAGCAGTGTGACGCCGGATTGCCTTGAACCCAACAACTCGCCCGGACCACGCAAATCAAGATCTCGCTGTGCAATCTCAAAACCATCCTGAGTCTCGTACATTGCGCGTAAACGCTGACGCGCCAAAATAGATAACGGCGTTTGATATAGCAACACACAGACCGACTTTGCAACGCCTCGTCCGACTCGACCGCGTAGCTGATGCAGTTGTGCCAAACCAAAACGCTCGGCGTGTTCAATGACCATCAATGAGGCGTTCGGCACATCGACACCGACTTCGATCACGGTCGTTGCGACCAACACATCGATCTTTGCCTCACGAAACGCTTTCATCACCTGCGCTTTTTCTGTTTGGTTTAATTGCCCGTGCACCAAGCCCACACGACACTCAGGAAGCGCTTGGGTGAGCGCCAAATGCGTATCAACCGCAGTTTGAAGATCGAGCGTTTCGCTCTCTTGCACGAGCGGACACACCCAATACACTTGCTGACCGGTTGCACAGGCTTGTGCCACGTGGGCGACGACCTCGTCGCGCCGCGCACTTGAAATCAGTTTTGTGAGTACCGGCGTGCGCCCGGGCGGCAGCGTATCAATCGACGAGACCTCAAGATCGGCATAAAAAGTCATTGCCAGCGTGCGAGGAATCGGCGTGGCGCTCATGGTTAGTTGGTGCGGCACAAAATCTTCTGAGGCCACAAACGCAGCGCCGGTCTGTGTGTCTTGCCCCTTACGGGATAACGACAAACGTTGTGCCACACCAAAACGGTGCTGCTCATCGACGATGACCAACCCAAGGTCGAAAAATTCGACCGTGTCTTGTATCAACGCTTGCGTGCCCACGACCAGGCGGGCACGGCCACCAGAAATTGCTTCGTTGGCTAGTTTGCGGGCTTTGGGCGTAATGCTGCCTGTCAGCCAACACACCTCGATTCCCAACGGTTCACACCACATTTTTAATTTTTGGTAGTGTTGTTCGGCCAAAATCTCGGTGGGAGCCATCAAGGCGACCTGCACGCCCGCGTCGATGGCCTGCAACGCTGCGAGCGCCGCCACAACCGTTTTCCCGCTACCGACATCACCTTGCAATAAGCGATACATCGGAAACTCGCGCTGCAAATCGGCGCTGATCTCACCCACTACTCTTGCTTGGGCGGACGTCAGACTGAAGGGCAGCGCCTTGAGCAGGCGCGCGCAAAGGCTTTCGGGCTTGCTGTTCAGTGTCAACTTTCGGGCAAGCAGACTGCGTCTGGCATCGCGCGCCGCCGCCAAAGACAACTGCTGCGCAAGCAACTCGTCAAACTTAATACGTAGCCAAGACGGATGCGTGTGCTCAATCAGAGCCTGCGCATCCATGTCGGGCGTGGGTCCGTGCAGCGTGCAAATCGCCAGACTAAACGTCTGCAAACCTAGTTTTTTGACTAAGTCGGCTTCAAGCGTGTCGTTGAGTTCAGCTGAAGCGAGCGCCTGCAGGATGGCTTTACGCAGACTAGGTTGTGACAGGCCGTCGATCGTCGGATAGACCGGCGTTAACGCTGCAGGCAGCGGTGAATCGGCCACCGTCACTTTGGGGTGAATGATTTCGTAGCCATGCAAGCCGCCTCGCACTTCGCCGCGTACTCGCCAGCGACGACCCACTTGCATTTGCTGCTGTTGATTCGGATAAAAAGTCAGCCAGCGCAAACCGATCACGCCGCTTTCGTCTTGTAAAACCGCAGTCAATTGCCGGCGGGGTTGATAACTGGCCTCTGAGCGGATCACCACGCCTTGAATCTGCGCTGAGCGCCCCGGTCGCAGAACCGCAATCGGCATGATCTCGGTTTCGTCTTCGTAGCGAAGGGGCAAATGCAAGATCAAGTCTTGGGCGCTGCGCAAGCCAAGTTTTTCGAGCCTCTGTTTAGTCGTGCTAAGCGCTTTTGGCTGGGCCGGCGCCGCGACCTTACGGGCAGTACGAGATGACACCTTGGTAGGATCCGAAGACACGCTGGCTGAACCGTTTGCGCGAGCCGTTAAATAACGATGATGGCCTCGATTTCAAACTGCGCACCCTTAGGCAGACTGGCAACACCCACGGTTGAACGTGCCGGAAAAGGCTCTGGAAGGAGTTCGGCCATGATGCTATTGGCAATCGCGAACTGCCCCAAGTCAGTCAGAAACAAAGTGAGCTTAACGATGCTGTCCAGACGCCCTCCTGCGGCCTCAATCACCGCTTGCATATTGGCAAACGACTGACGCACCTGCGCTTGGAAATCTTCTGAGACCATGATGCCCGTGGCAGGCATTAACCCGATCTGCCCAGACAAATACACGGTTCGCCCGGCCAGCGCGACAACCGCCTGCGAATACGGGCCAACAGCGGAGGGCGCAGCGTTGGTATGAATGATTGCTTTAGACATGGACGTCATCCTTTAATTAACTATTGAAGTGTAACATTCAATAGTTAAAACATAAATGACGAGCGCAACTAACTGTCAATGGCGTCCATTCCCAATTCTCTGAGCTTGCGGGTAATGGTGTTACGACCCATGCCTAAGCGGGCGGCGGCCTCAACGCGCCGACCTCGGCAGACCTCGAGCGAAGACTGCAGCAGTGCACGCTCAAACTGCCGAGTGAGCGCCGTCCAGACCTCGGGCTCTGAACGCGACAAACGCACATTTGCGTCAAGCGCCAGCAACTGCTGCCACGTTTGCCCAATGACGGGTGTGCTGTCGGGGCCAAGGCGAGTCAGTGCCTCTTTGGCCGCGCGAACTTCGGGGGGCAGGTCTCCCACTTCGACGACTTGCCCTGGTGCCATGACCGTAAGCCAATGACAAAAATTCTCGAGTTGGCGCACATTGCCGGGGTAGTCAAACTGCGACAGAGCAAATGACGCAGCCTCAGACAGGCGTTTAGCTGGCACGCCAACCGCGCGCGCCGAGACAGATAAAAAGTGCTTAGCTAATTCGGCTACGTCTTCGCGCCGCTCGCGCAGAGCGGGCAACCTTAACCGAATCACATTTAAACGGTGGTACAAGTCTTCGCGAAACTTACCCTCTTTTACCCGCTCTTCAAGAGGCTGATGGGTGGCCGCGACGATGCGCACATCGACCCTGACGGGTTGTGCACCACCCACACGATAAAAGGTACCTTCAGACAACACACGTAACAATCTGGTTTGTAGTTCAAACGGCATATCGCCGATTTCATCTAAAAATAGAGTGCCTCCGCCCGCCTCTTCAAACCGCCCACGACGCAAGGCATTGGCGCCGGTAAACGCGCCACGCTCGTGACCAAACAATTCTGCCTCAAGTAAATCACGCGGAATCGCTGCTGTATTCAGTGCGACGAAGGGTCCCTTTGAGCGAACACCGTGGCTGTGTAACGCCCTAGCCACCAACTCTTTACCCGTACCGGATTCGCCAGTGATTAACACTGTGACGTTAGATTGTGCCAAGCGCCCGATCGCCCGAAACACCTCTTGCATCGCAACCGAGGCGGATTGTGCCAACATACCCTTATCGCTGGCCTGAGCAGAGCTTGGCAGCGCCTGCGCTGCAAGCTCTTCGGCCGAGGGCTCTTGCATGGCACGTGAAATTAACGCCACCGCTTCGTTGATATCAAAGGGCTTAGCAAGGTAATCAAACGCGCCGCCTTGAAAGGCCGAAACCGTGCTGTCAAGATCGCTATAGGCGGTCATGATGATGACCGGCAAGGTCGGGTATTTTTCTTTGACCTCGGCCAATAAAGCCAAGCCATCTGTGCCGGGCATTCGGATATCGGACACCAGCGCCGAGGGTGAATCAAGCTTAAGTGCTGCCGAAACCTCGGCGGCATTCACAAAGCTTTTTGTCGGTATGTTTGCACGGCTAAGGGCCTTTTCAAGCACCCAGCGAATAGCTTGATCATCATCCACGATCCAGACGGGTTTCATTAAAGCGACTCCATAGGTAATTGCAAACGAAACTCGGTGTGACCGGGTTGCGAGTCGAACTCAATAACGCCACCGTGTTGATGCGCGAAGTCTTGCGCCAAACTCAAACCGAGTCCGGTGCCCCCCTCGCGCCCTGTGACCAGCGGATGAAAAATACGTTCACGCAAGGCCTCGGGCACACCGGGACCGTTGTCAGTCACCGTGACGACCGCCGTCATGCGATGTTGCTTATGGCGCAGCAGCATCTGACGTGCGATCCGCGTCTTAAGCGTGATATGCGGTGACGGTGTGCCCGCAGACCCCGTCAGTATCTGCGCAGCATTACGAACGATATTTAAGAGCGCCTGCATGACGCGCGCCGGGTCGGCCCGAAACTCGGGCATCGAGGCGTCGTAGTCGCGCAAAAGCACAACCTCACGAAATTCGGCTCTGACTAACGCACAGACACGCTCGCAAATCTCGTGAATATTTACAGCCTGCCACTGCACCGGCATACGCTGCGGCGCAGCGAGTCGGTCAACCAAGGCTTGCAGGCGATCGGCCTCAGAAATAATCACACTGGTATATTCGCGCAGCGCCGGATCAGGCAGCTCTGATTCAAGCAACTGTGCCGCCCCACGCAAGCCGCCCAAGGGATTTTTGACTTCGTGCGCCAAATTGCGCAGAAGTTCGTGCTGTGTATCGATCTCGTCAACCAGACGTATGCTGCGATCGACCAAGACGCGCTGTTCAAGATCTTTGACTTCAATGAGCGCTGCCCAACGCTGCGCAGACAGCGCAATCGACGTCACGCTCACCTCGACGGTGTCTGCGCCTCGGCGCGTGCGTGCGAACTGCCTACAGTCGGCAACCTCGCCCGAGCAAGCTTGCCGCATCGAGTGTTCAAGCGCAGAATCGCGATCAAACAAAAAGGCGGCCGGCTGCCCCAAGAGGCTACGCCGAGACCGCCCAAACATAGCTTCTGCTGCCGCATTTGCCTCGACGACTTCACCAGACGCGTTCAATAAAAGAACTGTGGTGGCAAGCAGATCGAAGGCTTCAGCGGAGTACATGGTATTCGGGTCAC
The DNA here is from genome assembly GCA_945887835.1 of Bordetella parapertussis. Lineage (GTDB taxonomy): Bacteria > Pseudomonadota > Gammaproteobacteria > Burkholderiales > Burkholderiaceae_B > Zwartia > Zwartia parapertussis_B. Next base: position 4,998 of record CAMCZQ010000039.1, read on the forward strand.
ACAAGACCCGACTCCAAGGTTAAACAGCAAATTACAGGCTGTAATACATGTCGAATTCGACGGGATGGGTCGTCATACGCAAGCGATTGACTTCTTGCATTTTCAGCTCCACGTAGGCATCGAGCATTGAATGACTAAACACCCCGCCGCGTGTCAAGAACTCGCGGTCTTTGTTGAGTTCTTCGAGCGCTTGCTCGAGTGAACTGCAAACCGTTGGGATCTTTGCATCTTCTTCGGGTGGCAAATCGTACAGATTTTTGTCTGCGGGATCGCCTGGGTGAATCTTGTTTTGCACACCATCCAGACCCGCCATCATCAAGGCCGAGAAACACAAGTATGGGTTCGCAAGTGGATCAGGGAAACGTGTTTCGATACGACGGCCTTTTGGATTGGCGACGTAAGGAATACGAATCGAGGCTGAACGATTGCGTGCTGAATAAGCAAGCTTCACAGGGGCTTCGTAATGCGGGACCAAACGCTTGTAAGAGTTTGTGCCAGGATTGGTGATCGCATTGAGCGCGCGAGCGTGCTTGATGACGCCACCGATGTAATAGAGCGCAAATTCAGACAAACCAGCGTAGCCATTACCTGAAAACAGGTTTTGACCGTCTTTCCAGATTGACTGGTGAACGTGCATGCCTGAACCGTTGTCACCGACAACAGGCTTTGGCAAGAATGTCGCAGTTTTGCCATAAGCGTGTGCGACGTTGTGCACGGTGTACTTGAGGATTTGATTCCAGTCGGCGCGTGTTACCAAGGTGCTGAACCTTGTGCCGATTTCCATCTGACCGGCACCAGCCACTTCGTGGTGATGCACCTCGACAGGGATGCCTGCTTCTTCAAGCAACAAGCACATCTCTGAACGCATGTCTTGCATGGAGTCAACCGGAGGCACTGGGAAGTAACCGCCCTTGACGCGTGGGCGATGAGCCATGTTGCCGCCCTCTGAGTCAATGCCAGTCGACCATGAGGCTTCGTCAGACTTGATCTTGACGTGGCAGCCGGACATATCATCGCCCCAGGTGACTCCGTCAAAAACAAAAAACTCTGGCTCAGGACCAAAAAAAGCAGTGTCGCCCAAGCCACTTGCCTTCAGGTAGGCTTCAGCGCGTTTGGCCAGCGAACGTGGATCCCGATCGTAGCCTTTCATGTCTGAGGGCTCGACCACGTCGCAGGTCAGAATCATCGTTGATTCTTCGCGAAACGGGTCCATGTGGGCGGTATTTGGATCGGGAATCAGCAGCATGTCCGAGGCTTCGATGCCTTTCCAGCCGGCGATTGACGAGCCGTCAAACGCGTGGCCTTCTGTGAACTTTTCGGTGTTCATCTGGCTAACAGGAACCGAAACGTGTTGCTCTTTGCCCATGGTGTCCGTAAAACGAAAGTCGACAAACTTGACTTCGTCTTCGGCAATCTTCTTCAGAACATCTTGAGAGGTGCTCATACTGACTCCGGAAAGGTGAAAATGATGACTAATTAATAATTGTTGCGAGATAACCTATCAGTTTATAAGCAACATTCATGCCAGACATTTTTAACTAAAATGCCCAAAAAAGTGCGGGTATTTGCACTAGTAATATGCATTTGTTTAAAAATATGCACCAAAATAGTGATGTTTGCACCCCATTAGTGATTTTACAAGAATAGTGCCTGCAATTCATTCAGAAACCGCCAACCGAGCTCGGTTGCCTGCAGACGCATCGGGTTCTCAAGCAACAAACCGCGCTTGGTCGCCAGAAGCAAGGCTTTATTCATCGACGCGAGGGGTACCCCACAGCGCTCAGTGTACAGCGAGGCGCCAACACCTTGCTTAAGCCGTAAGGCGTTGAGCATGAACTCAAAGGCAAGCTCAGAGGTGGCGAGCTGACGCTGCTCGGTGACATGCGAACCGTTGCGAGCCAGCGCAGACTGCATCCAGCTAACGGGATTGCGCTGGCGGGCCTGGCGTTCGATGCGATCATGAAAAGAAATCTTGCCGTGCGCGCCCGGACCAATTCCTAAGTAATCGCCAAACTCCCAGTAGTTCATGTTGTGTCGCGCGCGCGCGCCAGGCTTAGAAAAGGCCGACACCTCGTAGCGCTCAAGACCCGAGGCCTGCGCCAGCGTGACGATCAACTCCTGCATATCGAAGGCAAGTTCGTCGTCTGGCACAGCGGGCGGATACTTGGCAAACACCGTATTTGGCTCGAAGGTGAGTTGATACATCGACAAGTGTTCGGTCCCAAAACTCAAGGCCTCGCGTGCGTCTTGCTCGCACTGCGCAAGCGTCTGTCCGGGCAGGGCAAACATCAGATCGAGGTTGACGCGCGCCACTGCACGTTGCGCCATGACGATTGCCGCGCGCGCTTGGGCCGCGTCGTGCACCCGCCCCAAAGCCTGCAGTTTGTCATCCGCAAACGACTGAATCCCCAGCGAAATACGATTCACACCGCTCGCCGCATAGGCCATAAACCGCTCTGCCTCTGCCGTGCCTGGATTGGCCTCAAGAGTCACTTCGGCATCGGGCCAAAGATTTAAATGCGAGCGTAACAAGGCCATCAGACGTTCGACACCTGCAGCACTAAGTAGGCTAGGCGTGCCTCCGCCAATAAACACGGTATGCACCTGTCGGCCCCAAATGTCGGGCAGAGCTTGCTCAAGATCTGCCTGCAAGGCATCTAGGTAACGCGCCTCGGGCAAGACCGTAGGTTGCTCGTGAGAATTAAAATCACAGTACGGGCACTTACGCACGCACCAAGGAACGTGCACATACACCGACAGAGGCGGCAAGGCACTGAGCCGTGGTCGATCGGCAATGTCAGTCAGCGAACCAGCCTTGGCCTGCTGCGCACTCAGGATCGGGATGACACGACTCATGGGGCAAGTGCCGCTGGCGCGACAAGCCCATGCGTCACTAACTGCCTCAACAATTGCTGCAATGCTTGCCCGCGATGACTGATTTTGTTTTTTAGTGCGGGATCGAGCTGCGCCACCGTGCAGCCCTGCTCGGGCAGATAAAAATAGGGGTCATAACCAAACCCGTGTCCGCCTTGCGGCTGATCAACAATCTCGCCGAACCAATTCGCCTGAGCAATCAGCGGTTGAGGATCGTCGTGACGGGTCACGAGCACTAGCACTGCAACGTACCAGGCTCGGCGGTTGCTCTGCCCTTGCAACGCACGCAGCAACTTTTGGTTGTTTGCTGCATCACTACGCGAGCCGTGCTCAGCTTCGGCGTACCGAGCAGAATGGATGCCGGGCTCTGCATTGAGCGCAGCGACGCACAGGCCAGAATCATCGGCCAAGGTCGGCAGGCCTGACAACAGGCTGGCATGGCGCGCCTTGGCGAGCGCGTTCTCAAGAAAGGTAGGATAAGGTTCGGGCGCGTCTGGGATCTTCAGCGTGCCTTGCGCAATCAGTCTGATGCCAAGCGGTCCAAGCAAGGCGTCAAATTCACGCAGTTTTCCAACGTTGCCAGACGCCAAGACCACAGACGTCAATGAAAAAGGTGCTGGGGTCATTGCTTGGGGGCCTGAGTCGAGGGTACGTCTTCAAGCAGCATCGCAACAAGGTCACGTGCAAAGCTCGGCAAGCGCTGCAGCTCACGCACACAAATATGCAAGTTGCGCACAGACCATTCGTCTGACAGCCTGACAATATTGATCTTCAAGCGCTGCGCATAACGCCGCGCTGCTTGCTCGGGCACCACGCCAATGCCGACACCTGCCTCAATCATGCGGCAAACTGACTCAAAATTACTCACCTCGACCCGAAAGCGAAACGAATGGCCCAGGTTGTCGGCCGCCTGAATCAAAAAAGCATGAATCGCGCTCCATTCTGACAACCCAACGTATTCAAAATCAAGGGTGTCAGCAAAAGCAACTTCAGACATTGCTCCCAAAGGATGCTCGGCCGAAGTCACCAACACCAAGCGGTCGGCACGATAAGGCAAAAATTCAAGCGCTGAAGCAGCGGGCTGCCCCGCAACAATTCCAATGTCCGCCGACCCTTCGGCTACGGCCTTCACCACCAAATAACTTAAGCGCTCGCGCAACTCAACGGTGACATCAGGGTGAGAGGCCAAATAGCGGCTCAAGACCGCTGGCATGAATTCGGTCATGGCAGTTGTGTTGGCCAGCACCCGAATTTGCCCCTTAATCCCCCTTGAATACTCATGGATATCGCCGCGGAGATGGTCGATTTGCCGCAATACTAAACGGGCGTGCCGCATAAACGCTTCGCCCGAGGGGGTTAGAGTCACGCCTTGGCTATTGCGATGAAACAAGCGGGTGCCGAAGTGATCTTCGAGGTTTTTGACCCGGTTACTGGCAGCGGGCAGTGACAGATGAGATTTTTCGGCCCCGCGGGTCAGGCTGCTCGCATCGCCAATATTGACCATGAGCTGTAAGTCGGTCAAATCAAAATGGTTGGCCATCGTATGTTTGGTACCTTAATCATTCAAAAAGCCGAGGTTAATGAATCACCAATGGTCAAAAACCCTGCCTTGGGGCACATTATCGACTAAATCTCAGTCCTTAATCATAAAGCCACAAGCCAAATCATGAACACCCACGATCACCAGTACCAAGACATTCGCGATGCCATCCGTGACCTGTGTAAGCAGTTTCCAGACGAATATTTTCGTAAGGTCGACGAGGTGCGCGGCTACCCCGAAGAGTTTGTCAACGCGCTCACGCAAGCAGGCTGGATGGCCGCGCTGATTCCGCAAGAGTACGGCGGCTCTGGCTTGGGGCTGACTGAAGCCTCGGTCATTATGGAAGAAATCAACCGTTGCGGAGGCAACTCTGGCGCCTGCCACGGTCAGCTCTACAACATGGGTACCCTGCTGCGCCATGGTTCAACCGAGCAAAAAAACCAGTATCTGCCTAAGATTGCCGCAGGCGAATTGCGCTTGCAGTCGATGGGCGTCACCGAACCCACCACCGGCACCGACACGACAAAAATCAAAACGACTGCGGTCAAAAAAGGCGACCGTTATGTCATTAACGGTCAAAAAGTGTGGATTTCACGCATTCAACACTCTGACCTAATGATTTTGCTTGCGCGCACCACCCCGATTGAGCAGGTCACAAAAAAATCCGAAGGCATGTCGATTTTTATCGTGAACTTGCACGATGCGATCGGCCACGGTTTAACGGTGCGACCCATCTTGAACATGGTCAATCATGAAACCAATGAACTGTTTTTTGATAACCTCGAAATCCCTGCCGAGAACTTAATCGGCGAAGAAGGCAAAGGGTTCAAATATATTCTTGATGGCTTAAATGCCGAGCGCGCGCTGATCGCGGCTGAGTGTATTGGTGATGGTTATTGGTTTGTGGATCGCATCTCGAAGTACGTCAAAGACCGTATCGTGTTCGGTCGCCCGATCGGACAAAACCAGGGCGTACAGTTTCCGATCGCACGTTCTTTCATTAACGTCGAGGCCGCGAGCTTGATGCGCTATGAAGCCTGCCGTTTGTTTGATAACAAGCAAGCTTGCGGCACGCAGGCCAATATGGCAAAACTGCTAGCCGCCGATGCCTCCTGGGAAGCCGCCAACGCCTGCCTGCAGTTTCACGGTGGCTATGGTTTTGCCTGCGAATACGACGTCGAGCGTAAGTTTCGTGAAACCCGTTTGTATCAAGTCGCACCAATTTCGACTAACCTGATTCTGTCGTATGTTGCCGAACACGTGCTCGGCCTTCCTCGTTCGTTTTAATAGGTGATACACATGACCGCCATTCGCTCTTCTGCCGCACCTCTGGTCCTGCACCCCAGTGCAGACCTTGCAGCGTTTGCCTCACAACTTCAATACAGCGACATCCCCGAAGAGGTCAGTCTGCGCTGTGAAGACCTGTTTTTGGACACCATGGCGTCAATCCTGGCCGGTTCGGGCGCACGTGCCGTCAAGGCGATGGGCAAATACGCCGAGCTGATGGGGCCTGCCTCTGGCAAGTCAGAAGACTTTGTGAACCGGCGAGGCACCTCGCCCGTGTTCGCGGCAATGGTCAACGCCGCCGCAGCGCACGTCGTCGAGCAAGACGATGTGCACAACGGTTCGGTCTTTCACCCGGCCGCAGTGATTTTCCCGCCTGCGCTCGCAGTCGCTCAGGCCCTTGGCGCCTCTGGCAAAGATTTCATCACTGCCTCGGTCGTGGGCTATGAGGTCGGTATTCGTATTGGTGAGTTTTTAGGTCGCTCGCATTACAAGATTTTTCATACGACTGGCACTGCGGGCACCGTGGCCGCTGCGGTGACGGTCGGTCGACTGCTAAAACTGACACCCGAACAAATGCTGCACGCGATTGGTTCGGCCGGTACGCAAGCCGCCGGTCTCTGGGAGTTTTTGCGCGACGCCGCCGACTCAAAACAGTTGCACACGGCACACGCCGCAGCAAATGGTCTGGCCTCTGCCTATCTGGCACTTGAGGGCTTTACGGGCGCGCGCCGCATTCTTGAAGGTGCGCAAGGCATGGCGGCCGGTATGTCAACCGATGCCAATCCAGCAAAGCTTGTTGACCGGCTGGGCACCCGTTGGGCGCTGCCCGAAACCTCGTTTAAATTTCACGCCTCGTGCCGCCACACCCATCCTGCTGCAGATGCGTTGCAACAGGCCATGAAGCAGCACAAGCTAAAGGCCAGCGATATTGCCTCGGTGATCACGCACGTACATCAGGGCGCGATTGATGTGCTGGGCCCCGTGACCGATCCGCAGACGGTTCATCAGTCAAAATTCTCAATGGGTACGGTGCTCGCGCTCATCGCGCTGCGTAACTCGGCCGATCTGGCGGGCTTTGATGGTGCCCTGAAAGACGCTGCGGTTGCAAACTTTCGCGACCGCGTCACCATGGAACTCGACGAAGAAGTCGACACCGCCTACCCGCAGCGCTGGATTGGCAAGGTGACGGTTCAAACAACCGATGGCCGTTCGTTGACAGGCCGCGTGGACGAACCCAAGGGTGACCCTGGCAACACTCTTTCGCGCGCTGAAATCGAACACAAGGCAATGCGCCTGGGAACCTATGAGGGCGCTGCAACCGAGGCACAAGTCAAGGCGCTGATTCACACTGTTTGGGGCCTGCGTGGCCAAAACGTGCTGGGTAATATTTTGAGTCAGGCTTAACCGAGTCAGGCTTAACCTAAGGAGACTTCACTATGCGTTTAAAAAATAAAGTCGCCATCGTCACCGGCGCTGCCAGCGGGTTCGGTGCAGAAATTGCGCGTTGTTACGTTCGCGAGGGTGCAAAGGTTGTTATTGCAGACTTAAACGAGGCTGGCGCACAAAAAGTCGCCACTGAACTCGGTCAGGCCGCCGTGGCGGTCGAGTGCGATGTCAGCAAACGAGCCGACGTCGATCGTGCCGTCGCGTTGGCGCTTGAGAAGTTTGGCGGTGTGGATATTGTGGTCAACAACGCTGGCTACACTCACAAAAATCAGCCCTTTTTAAATGTCGATGAAGCCTCTTTTGACCGCTGCTTTGAGGTCAACGTCAAAGCGATTTATCACATGATCAATGCAGTCGTACCACTGATGCGTCAGAAAAAATCAGGCTGCATTATCAACACCGGCTCGACCGCAGGGATTCGCCCCAGGCCCGGCCTGACTTGGTACAACGCCTCAAAAGGCGCCGCAAACTTACTAACAAAATCACTTGCGGTAGAGTTGGCCGGCGACAATATTCGAGTTAACGTGATTTGTCCGGTGATTGGTGACACGGCGATGTTGGGTGATTTTATGGGGGTGCCAGATACCCCAGAAAATCGCGCACGTTTTATTGCAACCATCCCCATGGGGCGCATGAGTCAGCCGCGCGACATCGCCAACGCAGCCGTGTTTCTAGCCTCTGATGAAGCCTCATTTTTGACCGGTGTGGAGTTGCCAGTGGATGGCGGCCGAACGATTTAGCTGCAAAGATCGCGCCTGGGCCACATACCAAGCGCGAGCCTCAGACTAGGCTCGCGAACGCGCTTGCAACCGAGCGAGTTCGCTAATCCCTTGCTCGGCCAGTTGCAACAAGGCGTTGAGTTCGGTCCGATCAAAGGTGTGCCCTTCTGCCGTACCTTGCACCTCAACGTAACGCCCTGCTCCGGTCATGACAACATTCATGTCAGCGTCGCAGCCCGAGTCTTCGGGGTAATCTAGATCAAGCACCGCGCGCCCTTGAACCATTCCCACCGACACGGCAGCGACTGAGTCCACTAAGGGATTGACGCTGAGCAAACCTTTCTTCAGCAACCCGTCTACTGCATCGGCGACCGCAATCCAAGCCCCGGTAATGCTTGCACAACGCGTTCCGCCATCCGCTTGCAACACATCACAATCGATCTGAATTGTGCGTTCGCCCAAGACGCTCATGTTCATCACCGCGCGCAGACTACGGCCGATTAAGCGTTGAATTTCTTGTGTACGCCCTGACTGCTTGCCTTTGGCCGCTTCACGCTCAGAGCGTGTATGCGTCGAGCGCGGCAACATGCCATACTCGGCCGTCACCCAGCCCTGTCCTTTACCCTTCAAAAAAGGCGGCACTTTTTCGAGCACGCTTGCGGTGCACAAAACTTGCGTTTCACCCATCGCTATCCATACGGAACCCTCGGCGTAGCGGGTGAACTGACGGCGAATCTGGACCTCACGCATGGCGTCATACGCGCGCCCAGAGGGACGAGGCTGGCTAGTGCTAGTATTTGACACGTTAGGTTCTCACAAATGACTCAGTTAGGGGGCAACACATGCTTAAACAACGTCTCAGGCAATGGTCATCGTCATACAGTATACGCAGCGTTTTTTTGAACGTCTCCTCTGTTTTGCTGCTGTGCCCCGTTGGGGGCGTCAGCCAGGCGCAAGTGCAAGCGGTCACGCTACCCGCGCAAGCTCCTAATACCAGCATCACCCACTACGACAACTCCTATTCTGTGTTTCACCCCGTCACCGGCAAGCGGGGCATGGTTGCGAGCGAACAAGGTCTGGCCTCGCAGGTCGGTGCCGACATCATGGCAAAGGGTGGCAACGCGATCGATGCCGCGGTGGGCGTCGGCTTTGCACTAGCGGTCGTTTTACCCAATTCCGGCAACCTGGGTGGAGGCGGCTTTATGCTGATCAGCACCCCTGCGCAACGCAAACCTGTGGCGCTCGATTTTCGTGAGGTCGCACCCGCAGCGGCTTCGCGCGATATGTATCTTGACGCTCGCGACAATGTCATCCTTGGCAAATCCACGCAAAGTCCTTCCGCGGTTGGCGTGCCCGGTTCGGTAGCGGGCCTGGTGCGTGCACTAAAAGACTTTGGCACGCTTTCGCTTGCTGAAGTCCTCGAGCCCGCTATTGAGCTGGCCGAAAAAGGTTTTATCGTGAGCTCTGTGCTGGCAGAACAGCTCAACATACATCGCTCGCATCTGGGGCGCTGGCCCGGCACAAAAGAAATCTTTTTTAAACACCTCGCGACTGCAGCACCCTGTGCCCTGGCGGCCTGTCCGCTCGAGGCGCTCACCACCTACGTCGCCGGCGAGCGACTGCTTCAAAAAGATTTAGCAAAAACCTTGCGACGTATCGCGCAATACGGTGCAGCAGGCTTTTACGAGGGCCCGGTTGCACAAGCGATCGTAGCCGAACTCACCACCGACACTGAACATTTGAGCCTGAAAGATTTGCAAGAGTATCGGGTCGTGGTGCGCGAACCGGTTCAGGGATCGTATCGTGGCTTTGAGGTGTATTCAATGCCAGCGCCGAGCTCGGGCGGTGTACTCCTGCTGCAAATCCTGAATCTGCTTGAACGTTATCCGCTGGCAGAGTACGGCTCCGGCAGCGCTCAGACGCTTCACTTAATGGCAGAAAGTGCGCGTCTGGCCTATGCCGACCGTGCCGAGTACCTAGGGGACCCTGACTTTGTCAAGGTTCCGCAAGCGGGCCTGACAGCAAAAAAATATGCCGATCATTTGGCGCCAAAAATCCATGCTAACCGTGCGACGCCAAGCGCCGTGGTCAAGGCTGGCGCACCACAAGACTTCGAAAGCGATCAGACTGCCCATTTTTCAGTGATGGACGCAAAAGGCAACGTGGTCAGCGGTACGTATACGCTGAACCTGAACTTCGGCTCTGGCATTGTTGCGCGTGGGACCGGCATCCTGCTAAACAATGAAATGGACGATTTCTCAGTCAAGTCAGGCGTACCCAATGCCTTCGGCCTGATCGGTGGAAACGCCAATGAAATCGCAGCCGGCAAACGCCCGCTTAGCTCGATGACACCCATCATTGTTTTTGACGGCAAGGTGCCGGTGTTGGCAACGGGTTCAACCGGTGGCTCACGCATCATCACCAACGTCATGCAAAACCTTGTGAATGTCATTGACTTCAAGATGAACATTGCACAGTCGCTCGCCACACCTCGCATGCACCACCAGTGGGTGCCTGACTACCTGCGGCTGGAACGCGGCTTTAGTCCAGACACCATCGCATTACTAAAAAAGATGGGGCATGAGGTCAGAATCCTGCCCGTAATGGGGCGCATGCAGACGGTACAGCGCCAAGGCAACCAACTGTTTGGCGCGTCTGATCCGCGCAATCCCGATGGCGCGGCAATCGGTGTCGACTAAAGCCAGCCAAGCCCGTCAGCAAGAGGCGCTCACTTTGCGGGATAATAGACGTTTACGGAGCACAGAATGATTGCAAGCATGACCGCCTTCGGGCAAGGTAAAGTCACCGCCGCTTGCGGGGTCGTGTCACTCGAGATTAAAAGCGTGAACAGCCGCTATCTTGATCTGCTGTTTCGTATGCCTGACGAAATGCGCCTGGCTGAACAGCCCATCAGAGAGCGCTTAGCCAAGGGCTTAGCGCGCGGCAAGATTGAAGTGCGTGCGAGTTTTACACGCCCGCCAGCAAGCGGCGAGCAAACGCTCAGTGCAGATGCGCTGCAACGAATCGCGACGCAACTGGCTCAAATTCGCACCGTCTTGCCCGACACCGAGCCGCCCCGCTTTAACGAGATTCTCAGCTCGGCAGGTGGTCAGCAACTTCAAGCCGAACCCGAAGACTGGGCGCAGGCCTGCTTAGCCGCCCTCGAACCCGCGCTGACGCAACTGCTCGAGGGACGCCACAGGGAAGGCGCGCGGTTGGCTCAAACCATGCTTGACACCTCTGCCCAAATCGCAGCCATTCTTGCTCAGGTTCAAGCCCATCTGCCTGTCCTGCTTGCCACGCAACGTGACAAGCTTGCACAAAAACTAAAAGACACGCTGCACGCTGCGTTTCCGGCGGGGTTCACCCATATTTCGGGGGCTGAGCTTTTTGAACGCATCACAAGCGAAGCCAGCTTGTTTGCTTTGCGTATTGACGTGGCCGAAGAACTGGCGCGACTGCACTCGCATCTGACCGAACTGGATTTTTTACTTTCTGGGCAACCGTTCAAGCAAAGTCAACCCACCCAGACCACAGCCGCACAAGCAGGTAGCGTGGGCAAGCGGCTAGACTTTTTATTTCAAGAAATGAATCGCGAAGCCAATACGCTGGGCTCAAAAGCTGGCAGCCTTGAGATGACACGGGCAGCGATGGATCTCAAACTATTGATCGAGCAGATGCGCGAGCAAGCTATGAATATCGAATAACGTGCCGCGCCCAAGTCGGTCGTCCGACCCTATCTACCCGAGCCTAAGTCTGCCCCTCAAAGGTGCTAATCAAACGATAACTCGACTGATGCTGCACGCTCAAGCCATGCTGCGACACCGCTTGTTGCGTGGCCGGCCTTGCAAGCAAGGTCTCGCAGTTTTTTAAGTTATAGGTTTCAAAAAATAACACCCACTGCACGCGTTGGTCGGGCACGCCGCGCCGGGCTTCTTCAGGGCTTGGCGCCGCACCCACGTTTTGCGAGGCCTCCCAGAGTGCAAGCCGCACTAAGCAGTTTGCCTGCGCAAGTTGTGGATACAGTTCCTGCGCAATATACGTACGCGCCGCCTGCTCTTGACCGGGTTTAGGCGCACAGCGCAGGACCACCGCCTCGCCTCCCAGCCCACTGCCTGCAGACCAGGTTTCGTCACAAGCTGACCGCACCATATTCCGAAAATGCGGCATCATTTTTTTCGTCAGTGTCGTAGGGTTCACTAAGATTTCTTGATAAGCCGGCTGCTCGAGTACCGCGACGTCTGTGCAACGGTAGAACGTCATGTACGCCTGGGAGTCTCCCAAGGCGCGGTAGCGCCGAGCCGATATAAAGCCCGCAAGATTCATTCGCTGCAGCACATGCTCGGTTTGATACCATTCGTTGAATTCGGCCTCAACGTGAGCGTCGATATCGTTCATCACAAAAAGTGTGCAGGGATACTCAAGTTGGGGGTTTAGCGTTACGGTCATAAAAGCAGTCACTTGCAAAAGGTTACGATCCGCTTGTATAACCCATGCACAGGCTTGTCGCAAGCGCGCGCGCCCAACAAACAATCACGAGCGACCCTGCCATGCCTCCTCATTTATTTCCTGAACACGACCCGATCGGCGCCTGCGTGCCGCATGGCAAATTTACGTTAGCCCCAACGGGCTCAGGCTTGTTAGACGGACTCAGTTTTGCGGTAAAAGATATTTTTGATATTGCGGGTCATCCCACCAGCGCCGGCAACCCGACTTGGCTGGCCACCCATGCGATACCCACGCAGACCAGCCCTTTGATTGAGCAACTCAGAGCGGCCGGTGCTCAGATGACAGGCAAGGTCTTGACCGACGAATTAGCCTACAGCCTGAACGGCGATAACATTCACTATGGCACTCCTTTAAACAGCAACGCTCCAACCCGCGTACCCGGAGGGTCTTCGAGTGGCTCGGTTGCTGCGGTTGCTGCCAAACTTTGCGACTTTGCTTTGGGCAGCGACACTGGCGGGTCGACCCGAGTACCGGCTAGCTATTGCGGCGTATGGGGTTTGCGCAGCACGCACGACTTATTATCGCGTCAGCATGTCGTGCCTCTGCATACTTCGTATGACACGATGACTTGGTTTGCACACGACCCTGAAACCTTTAAGCGTGTTGGGCAGGTCTTACTGCCACCTTCAGCGTTTGTGCCCAAACGTCTGCTCAAACCACAAGCCTTATGGGAGTTGGCAAGCGAAGATTTCGCAGCGCCCCTTGAAGCGGTTCTGCAAGCTGCGCAAACTGTTCTGGGCGTAGACGCGCAAACGATGTCGTTTACCGAGCAGACTCAGACCCTTGAACAGTGGCGCCAAGCCTATGCCACCCACGGCGCGCACGAAGCCTGGGCGTTGCACGGCGACTGGATACAACGCCATCAACCGACGTTTGCTGCGCCGATCGCGGCACGCTGGGAGCAAGCAAAAGCCGTGACACCGACTCAAGCACAAACCGCCGGCGCACAGGTGGCGCAGATTCGCAGCCAGATACGAGAACGATTGGGGGCTGACTCGGTTGTCATCGTGCCCTCTGCGGCCGGCCTGGCCCCTTTGCTTCAGGCCAGCGGCCAGGAGGTTGACGCACTACGACTGCGAACCATGCACATCACCTGCGTGGCGGGCATCAGTGGCGTCTGTCAGGTCAGCATCCCTTTCAAAAACAAGGACGGCGTACCGGTTGGCGTGTCGCTGATCGGCCCGGCCGGCAGCGATCTGGCCCTGATTGAGTTTGCCCTGATCCTCTCAAAGCAACTCAGGGGTTAACCGCGACCAACGAACGGCATCGTCGTCGCCATGATGGTGACAAATTGAACGTTAGTCTCGAGCGGAAAACCGACGATCTGCGTAATCGTCTGTGCCACATGATTGACATCCATGCGTGGTTCAACGCGCACCGAGCCATCAGGCTGTGGCACTCCCTTAGTCATACGTTCTGTCATCGGCGTCACTGCGTTCCCGATATCGACCTGACTGCAAGCGATACGATAGCTGCGTGTATCCAACGAGATTGATTTGGTTAAACCCGTCACCGCATGTTTAGTGGCGGTATAACCAATCGAAAACGGACGTGGCGCATGTGCAGAAATCGAGCCATTATTGATAATGCGCCCCCCTTGTGGAGTTTGCTCTTTCATGATCCGGATCGCAGCCTGCGCACATAAAAACATACCCGTCAGGTTGATGTTAACGATGTCTTTCCAGATCTCGATGGGCAGATCTTCAATTGGCACTGGCGGGCCGCCACGTCCTGCATTATTGAACAACACATCTAAGCGGCCCCAGCGTCGAACGATCTCAGCGAATAGATGCTTAACCGAAGCCTCATCACTGACATCCGTGACGATGGGATGCAATTGTGAGGCGAGTTCGCCGCCTTCAGCACGGGTTTCTTCAAGTGCGTCGGCACGACGCCCGGCCAAAGCGACCTGATAGCCCGCACGCGCCAAATGCAGCGAAACTGCACGACCAATCCCTGAGCCTGCACCCGTTACCACTGCCACTTTTAATTCAGACATTTCTCATCCTGGTTGTTGTTGTCCTGAGCGGACGGTGCTTGAAAATTTTCATCTAAAAATTGCCACTTAAACACTGCAAGCCATTGTGCCGCCTCAAACCGCTGGACCGCACACTGGCGCTTCACAGCCTGTTTTATCATTTTGACATCAGTTCGATCAACGTGCAGAAGGAACGACTTTTGAAGGACCCGTTTCTGTTGGGGCGTTGGGCTGCGAACTCCATTCGCTCCAAGAGCCACCGTACAAGCCACCGCCTGGCAGGGCGGCCAGTTCTAAAGCGAGCAACAAGTGACAGGCCGAGACGCCAGAGCCGCAACTTGCCACCAAATCTTTTGCAGAATGCTTACCCAACAGCGCAGTAAGTTCAGCGCGTAACACCTCAGGATGTTTAAACGTGCCATCTTCGTTAAGATTTTCTTTGACCGGTCGGCTTGCCGCCCCGGGGATATGGCCCGCGCGCGCATCCAGGGTTTCGTTTTGACCTTGAAACCGATCGCCCGGTCGGGCATCGACAATTAACCGCTCAGGGCGCCCAAGGCCTTCCTGCATGTTGGCCAAATCCACCGACGACACGAGCGCAGCAGCACGCTTAAAATTACCTTGTGGTCGCGCTGCTGGTTTGTCTGCAGTCAAGGCGTAACCGGCTTTTTCCCAGGCCGGCATCCCGCCATCAAGCACAACAACATTCTTGTGCCCGACCCAACGCACCAGCCACCACAGCCGAGAAGCATACAAACTGCCGTGGGCATCGACACCAACAAGCAGCGTATCGTCGTTGACACCCATCGCCTTGAGATACTGCGCGAAGACCTCGGGTTCGGGCAGAGGGTGGCGCCCATTCAGACCATTTTTTGCGCTGCTCAACGAGCGACCGAGGTCGACATAAACGGCAGAGGGCAAGTGCGACGCGTCGTACGCCCTTTGCCCAAGATCGGCGTCAACCAAATCAAAACGACAATCGCAAATTAAGACTGTTTCGGGGCTTTGCGTGAGGCGTGCGTGAAGCGCCTGAGGCGTCATTAAATTAGAAGAAGACATCGCGGGGTTCCTGAAAAAGAATACCAATCAAACAGACAACTAAGCGCGAGCCACTCTGCTATGCTTTTGCTTTGCGTCAACACTATATTGTCACTCATGTCTAAGCCCACCGGAAACGTTTTTGTCGTGGTCGCGCCAAGCGGGGCCGGAAAATCAAGCCTGGTCAATGCGTTGCTGGCACAAGACGCCTCTCTGTGCCTCTCGGTCTCTGCCACTACGCGCGCGCCTCGCAGTGGCGAAACCGATGGCAAAGACTATCGGTTTGTTACTCAAGCCGATTTTGCGGCACTGCAGCAAACAGATCAATTACTTGAGTGGGCAGAGGTACACGGCAACTTTTACGGCACACCGCGCGATCAGATCGATCAGGCGATTCATCAAGGCCGCGACATTTTGCTCGAAATCGACTGGCAAGGTGCACGCCAGGTTAAGCGTCTGTTTGCGCAAACAATTGGCATCTTCATTTTGCCGCCATCTATTCAAACACTCGAGCAGCGCCTGCAACAACGCCGACAAGACTCCCAAAAGGTGATCCAACGCAGAATCGAGGCCGCCAGCGAAGAGATTTCGCACGCACCAGAGTTCGAATATGTTATTATTAATCAAGAGTTTAGGATTGCCCTTGCCGAACTCACCGAGGTGATCGCCGTTGCGCGTTTACGCTACAGCAGTCAGCTAGCCAAAAACGAAGCTTTATTTGCCTCGCTTGGCTTAGCCACCTAGGGCCTGCGAGTTAAGCTCTCGGGCCAAATTTTGCAGTGCAACCTATTTATTTACACCTTTTATTCTCAGGATCACCATGGCTCGCATTACCGTTGACGATTGTCTTGAACACATCCCAAATCGCTTCAAACTCACGCTAGCAGCCACGTATCGTGCGCGCGAACTCGCGCAAGGCCACGCGCCTCGTCTCGAAACCAAAGACAAACCTTGCGTCACCGCACTGCGCGAAATCGCAAATGGTTTAGTAGGAATCGAAATGCTGCGTAAGGTACCAACCTAAGCTACCAAAAAATGGCCTTTCCCGGATTTCGCTACGCATCCTCCGGGCTAAGGGCCGCCCTCAAAGTCGGCGCCAGACTGAAAGCTGGTCAGCAAGACAAAAAGTCAGGCTTGGGCGTGGTCGCCGGAGCCGCCACCCCAGTTGAAACCGAAATTGAGCCAGCAGTCGCCTCTATGGCGCACCTGCAACAAATTTTATCGACCTACCTCTCGACCAAAGAGATCGCCACAATTCGCGAGGCCTATCGCTTTTCGGATCAGGCGCACCTGGGGCAACTGCGTTCAAGTGGCTCGCCGTACATTACACACCCCATCTCAGTTGCCGAAATCTGCGCGGGCTGGAAACTAGACGCGCAGGCGATTCAAGCCGCGCTGCTGCACGACGTCATTGAAGACCAAGGTATCGCTAAGCAAGACCTGCTCGAACAATTTGGCGACGACGTGGCTGAACTCGTTGATGGTCTGTCAAAACTTGATCGCCTTGAATTTGCCACCAAGGCCCAGCAGCAGGCCGAAAGTTTTAGAAAAATGCTGTTGGCGATGGCGCGCGACATTCGCGTCATTCTGATCAAACTCGCCGATCGTCTGCACAATATGCGCACGCTTGACGCAGTCGCGCCCGATAAGCGTCGCCGTGTGGCCCAAGAAACGCTCGATATCTATGCACCGATCGCGTATCGGCTGGGCTTAAACGCCCTCTACCGCGAACTGCAAGATTTATGCTTTGAAGCGATTTTCCCGAATCGCTATCGCGTGCTCGAGAAAGCCGTGCTCGCCGCGCGTGGCAACCGACGCGAAGTGTTAGGAAAAATCGATGAACAAGTTCGCGCAGCGCTACCCGCTGCGGGAATCGAAAGTGAGGTCCTCAGCCGCGAAAAAACGCTTTACGGCATCTACCATAAGATGGTTGAGAAAAAGAAAAGCTTCACCAACGTTTTAGATATTTATGGGTTTCGCGTGATTGTGCGCACGCTTGCCGAGTGCTACATGGCGCTTGGCATCGTGCACCAACTTTATCGACCGGTTCCCGGCAAGTTCAAAGACTACATCGCCATCCCAAAGGTAAATGGCTACCAGTCGCTGCACACGACCTTGGTTGGCCCCTTTGGTACGCCGATTGAATTTCAGTTTCGTACGAACGACATGCACCAGGTGGCCGAAGAAGGGGTTGCTGCACACTGGCTTTATAAAGTTGACACGGCCTCGCTGCAAGACATTCAAAGCCGTACCAGCCAATCGCTGCAATCTCTGCTCGATATTCAAAGTCAAAATGGCGATTCAAGCGAGTTTCTTGAACATGTCAAAGTCGATTTGTTTCCGGATGCTGTCTATGTATTTACCCCGAAAGGCAAGATCGTGTCGTTGCCGCGCGGAGCCACGCCGATTGACTTTGCCTACATCATTCACACCGACGTCGGCAATCACGCTGTAGCCTGCAAGGTCAATGGCGATAACGTCGCACTGCGTACTGAGCTTTCGAGCGGCGATACGGTCTCGATCACTACCTCAAGCTCGGCGCGCCCCAACGCTCAATGGCTAAATTATGCCCGCACCGGACGCGCACGCTCAGAGATTCGGCATTTTTTGCGTAACAGTGAATACGACGAATCCGCCGCCTTTGGCGAACGTCAACTGACGCAGGCACTTGAAGAAATCAATCTGACCATGCCGCCCGCCGACGATCCGGTCTGGGAAAAACTTGCACGAGGCAGTGACGCAAAGTCACGCGGCGAGATCCTCGCGGATATTGGGCTGGGCAAGCGCTTGGCCGCTGTGGTGGCTCGGCGGTTTGCACCCGATCATCCACTGATTGCCACCACCGCTGCCGCAGACGAAGAAATGACCGCAGCGCGAACAATGCCGATACAAATTCGCGGTCACGAAGGTCAGGCGGTGCAGCTCGCGCCCTGCTGCGGCCCCTTACCGGGCGACGTGATTGTGGCGGGCGTGCGCATCGGACATGGTCTGGTGGTGCACACCGCCGAGTGCCCGGTGGCGCTCAGAGCCCGCATGAGAGAACCCGAGCGCTGGGTAGACGTGGTCTGGGATCAAGAGACCGCAAAACACTTTTCAGCGCGCATCGAAATCATGGCGCAAAACGAGCGTGGCATTTTGAGTCGAATCGCCGCCGAGGTCGCCCAGGCCGACTCAAACATCATCAATGCCACGATGCACGAAGACACCGTTGACA
>CAMCZQ010000040.1 GCA_945887835.1 Bordetella parapertussis
AGCTGCGCACTATGCGTAGATTCTCTGGCTCGTGTCGGTTCGTCTACAACAAGGCGTTGGCACTGCAAAAAGAGAATCACGCGGCGGGTAATAAATTCATCGGCTACGTAGCCATGGCAGCTAAGCTGCCTGTTTGGAAACGTGAAGCAGGGACTGCATGGCTGAAAGAAACGCCTTCACAAGCGTTGCAACATGCCCTGAAAAATTTAGAAAAAGCTTTCAAGGGTTTTTTTGCAAAACGCACTGACTTTCCACGCTTCAAGAAAAAAGGTAGTGGTGACAGTTTCCGCTATCCTGAGCCAAAACAGATTCAATTAGACCAGAGCAATAACCGTATTTTGTTGCCAAAACTTGGCTGGCTGCGTTACCGCAACAGCCGTAAGGCACTGGGGCAGGTTCGTAACGTCACCGTGAGTCAGTCAGGCGGAAAATGGTTCATCTCTGTTCAGACACAACGCGAGCTTGAACAACCCTTACCAACAGCCACAACGGCAATTGGTATTGATGTCGGAATCGCCCGATTCGCTACGCTGAGTAACGGCAGCTATGTTGCACCACTGAATAGTTTCAAGACGCACCAGCAGCGACTTGCAGGCTATCAGCGACGCATGAGTCGTAAACAAAAGTTCAGTAATAACTGGAAAAAGGCGAAAGCTAAAGTTCAGAAGATTCACACCGCAATCGCGAATTCCAGAAAAGATTTCCTGCATAAGACCAGTACCACGATCAGCCAAAATCACGCGTTCGTATGTATTGAGGATTTGCAGGTTAAGAACATGTCACGGTCGTCTAAGGGTAATCGCGAGCAGCACGGCAAAAAGGTCGCGCAGAAGTCCGGCCTAAACCGCGCCATCCTCGATCAGGGCTGGGCTGAGTTCAGGCGACAGCTAGACTACAAAGCCCAGTGGAACGGCGGCATATTGTTGGCCGTACCGCCGCAGCACACAAGCCAAACGTGTCCGGCCTGCGGCCATGTGTCAAAAGAGAATCGACAAACACAAGCGAAATTCCTGTGCATCGATTGCGGCTATGAAAATCACGCTGACGTTGTCGGCGCGATTAATGTTTTAGAGCGGGGATACCGCTTGTTAGCCCGTGGAGAGTCGGTGCAGTCAGACCGCTCGATGAAGCAGGAACCCACCGAAGTGACTCAGGCAGCGTTTGCCTGAGCACCGTAGGAATCCCCGTCCTTTGCGCGCAAGCGGCAGTCATCGACTGAGGGCGGGGAGGATGTCAAACGATACTTTAGCTACTTTGACAGCAACCGCTGACAGGCCTCGAAGACCTGCGCAGGTGTCACGTTCTTAATTTCGGTCGTGCCGTCGCTTGGCAACACATCCAGACTGGTGTCACGCGTCCAAAACCACTCGCGATTGCTTTGATGAAACACACCCACGTAGGGCACGCCTGAAAACTGAGCCAAATGCGAAGGACCGCAATCGTTGGCCACCACGACTTTTGCGCTTAGCACCGCTGTTGCGATGTCGTTAAGTGGACGAGTCATCAAATAAACAAAATCGGTACGCTCTAGGCTTTGCAACCAACGATATTGCTCGGCTTCGTCGGGGCCGAGCACGAAACAGAATGTAGACTGCAGTGGCAACGCTGGTTTTAAAAGGTCGGCGAGTGTGACATAGTGCTGTATGGGCCAGCGCTTAAAGTCACCGGCGCCCCCGCCTGGCATGAGCACGACCTCTGCTGCGCTTGTCTCGCCGCCAGCGGCAAGCGCCTGCACGCACTTGCGGGCCGCTTGCGCCGGATCAAAATCTTTAAAGACGGCCAATAACCGCAGATTCGCCAGCCCCATGTACTGAGAAAAATCTTTGCGGTACGCGTGCGTCCAAACCACATCGGTCACTCTTCGATTTTTAAAACCAAGACGATAGCGAGGGCGCTTAAGCATGGCGGCAATGCCGTACTTGTCGCTCGCAAAATGCAAAGCAATGACAAGGTCTGCGTCACCGTCCATCGCCCGATACACTTCGGTCAACGTATCGGCCTGTGTAAACGCATCAACCCAGGGCAATATTAAGTAATGTTTGCTCACCGCATCTTGCGCCACCACCCTCAAATGACAGTGCGGCCAAAATTGTTTAATTTGATACAGCAGTGGATAAGAAACAATTTGTGTTCCTAAAAACTGCATACTTCGAATAAAAACAATAACTTTTTTCACAACAAGGTTAAGCTAGACCGAGCTTTTAAATGAGAATAATTGCTATTTGAGATAGTAACAGTAGATTTAGGTACACACTTAGTTTGTGTCTCGCCCAGTCACACCTGCCTTGAGCCAAGTCAAGAAATACGATTCAATCGATCCATGACAGATAATCATCCAGCCGCACAATTGCTTAAAACACTCTGGTCTGCCGCCCAAGGCGACGAACGCGAACTTGGGCGAGTACGCTTTGTTGGCGAGGGCGAGCTACCTTCGGCCTTCGCAGTCACCGATTTAGCCGCGGCTTCGATGGGGGCGGCCGGCCTCGCCCTGTGCGCACTGCTCGGAGCAAACACTCAAGCAAACGTCACGGTTGATCGCCGCCTTGCCTCATTTTGGTTTGCACAATCTTTGCGCCCCAAAGGCTGGCGGATAGAAAATGCCGAAGACTTTGTGATGGGCGATTACCCAGCGGTCGATGGTTGGATCAGGCTGCACACCAACGCCCCACACCACCGGGCCGCAGCCTTGCGCGCGCTCGGTCTGACGGCGCCCACTGCGCGCGCGGAGGTGGCGCAAGCAGTGGCTACCTGGCGCGCCGACGCCCTTGAAGCCGCGGTCTTAGCTGCAGGCGGCTGTGCGGCGACGATGCGGTCTTGGCAAGACTGGCAGGCACATGAACAAGGACAGGCGGTGTTAAGCGAACCCCTGCTCGACTGGCAACCGGGCCTGCTGATGGCACAGCCAAACTGGGCGTTAAACCCCGCACGCCCATTGCAAGGGCTCAAAGTCCTTGATATGACCCGCGTACTGGCAGGGCCGTCTGCCACCCGGCTGTTAGCCGGTCTGGGCGCCGAGGTCTTGCGGCTTGATCCGCCCTGGTGGGATGAACCCACGCTTGCGCCCGAAATGACGCTGGGCAAGCGTTGCGCGCGACTTGACTTGCGCGAACCCGATCAACGCGAACGCTGGAGCGCCTTGCTGGGTGAGACCGACGTATTCGTACACGGCTATCGCAGCGATGCGCTAGCGGCACTTGGGCTGGGGGCTGAACAACGGCAAGCCCTCAGACCTGGTTTGATTGATGTCTCGTTAGATGCCTATGGTTTTACCGGCCCCTGGCGACACCGCCGCGGCTTTGACAGCCTGGTGCAAATGAGCATGGGCATCGCGCACGCAGGACAACAGTTGGCCGCAAGTGACAAACCTAAGCCGTTACCGGTGCAGGCCCTTGATCACGCCACCGGTTACCTCTTGGCCACCGCTGCCTTGCGCGGACTGCACACGCGGCTGAACACCGGTCGCGGCAGCATTGTTCGCGCGTCGCTGGCACGCACCGGCGCCCTGCTGATGCAAACGTTAAACACCAGCGGCGAGCCCTCGCAGCCCCTGGCACCCGAGACGCCTGCAGACCTTGCCAGCACCCACGAACAAACCTTTTGGGGTCCTGCCTGCAGAGTTCGCTGGCCTGTTCACGTCACCGGCGTAGACGTACACTGGGTGATACCGGCCGGACCACTTGGCAGCAGCCAGGCCGCTTGGCGCCGTTAACGCGTTGCGCGTTTGAGACGACGCTCAAAGACAAAAAATCCAACTTGCAGCAGCAGCGCTAAAGCAGCCGACGGAATTGCGCCAGCCAGCAAAAGTGAAGTGTTGTTTAAGGCCAGGCCTTGCGCGATACGCTCGCCAAAGCCCCCCGCCCCGACAAACGCCGCGATCGTTGCGGTGCCAACGCTCACAACGGCCGCGACTTTAACGCCGCTTAAAATCATCGGACGCGCAAGAGGCAGTTCAATCAGCCAGAGCCGATCGCGGTCGCTCAAACCCAGCGCCGTGGCGGCTTGTCGCAGCGACACAGAGATCTCACTAAGCCCCGTATAGGTACTTTGTACGATGGGTAATAAGGCGTACAAAAATAACGCCACGATGGCGGGTATGGTACCGATCATCCCAAACAAAGAAATTAAAAAGGCGAGCAACGCTAAAGACGGAATCGTTTGAATGACCCCTGTGAGCGACAAGACCACTTGCCCGGTGCGCGGCCGATAAAAGCAAACAACACCTAAAGGCAGCCCAACCAGCAGCGCCAAAAGCAACGACAGCACCACTAAAAAAACGTGTTGCGCCGCTAGGCGCCAAAAATCCACACCAAAAAGCGCACTGAAAAATGACTGCTTAGAAACTAAACGTTGCCCATCTTGTACGCTTGCCGTACCAGATGAGTCACCAAATTGAGCACGCTGTGTCAGCAAAAACTGCTGCGCTACCGCTGCAAACGTTTGGCCTTCAAGCTCAACCTGGGTGTTGAGTTCGAGCATGGCTTTCTGAGAAATTTTATTTTGCAACGCTAAGATGATTTTCCAGGACTCTGGAAACTTAGCCGGCACGTTCGCGCGATACAACAATAGCGCTTCATAAGTTGGAAAAAATTGCCGGTCATCAAGCAACACCGTCAAACCGTAACGCTTTAGTTTTGAATCAGTACCATAGGCATCCACCACATCGATCTGTTTTGCTGCAATTGCCTCGTAGGCGAGCCCGTGATCTAGTCCGCGCGGTGAAAGTCTGCTTAGCTGATAGGTGTCTGATAGACCTTTCCAGCCATCACTGCGGCCAATAAATTCGTGTGACAAACCCGGCACCAGATGCGGGTGTTTAGTCAAATCTGAAATCGTTTTGATTTGCAGCTGCTCGGCTAACTCCCGCCGCATCGCCAGCACATAAGAATTATCAAACCCAAGCAAGACCCCAGCCTGGAGTCCAAGCGGCAGCAGGCGCTCGTTGATCTGCGCCAGCGAAAGCGCCTGCTCGGTTTTTAAAATCTCTCGGGTGATTGTGCCGGTATATTCAGGATATAAATCGATTTCGCCGCTGGTTAACGCCGACAACAAAATTCCCGTATTCCCCAAGCCCGCTTTGAGGCGAACACGGTCGTGACCGCCAGCGGTGACTGCCTGGCTGACGATCTCTCCAAGAATATATGATTCAGTAAAGCGCTTAGAGCCGACAATCAGAGGCTGAGCAAGCGCCGCCTGCGCGAGAGCTACCCACACACAGTACGACAGCCCCAGTAGCCAGCTGCTTAGCCTGAACACTAGCTGACGATCAAGCGAGTGGTCTGTGCCTCGCTAACGTGACCCACCACTGCGGCATCATGAAAGCCGTGTCGCTTAAATACTGCTAACACCTCGGGCACGGTCTCGGGCGAACAGCAGACCAATAGGCCACCGCTCGTTTGCGGATCAGACAAAAGCGTTTGACATTCGGGGGGTAAAGCCGCGCCAAGTGTGATCTCGCTGCCATAGCCCTCCCAGTTGCGGCCCGACGCGCCCGTGACCATGCCCTGCTGAATCAAAGCCGTGACGTTGGGTAACAAAGGCACCTGCGCCCAGTTCAGTTGCACAGTTAACTTTGCGCCACGCGCGATTTCTAGCGCATGACCAGCCAAGCCAAAGCCCGTGACATCGGTCAAGGCATGCACGCCCGACAACTCAGCTAGCTCGGGGCCCGGCGTATTGAGCTTAGTTGCGTTCGAGAGCATCGCTTCGTAGCCCGCCGCGTCAAGCGCCTCTTTTTTTAGCGCGGCCGACAAAATCCCCACCCCAATTGATTTGCCCAAGACCATGACGTCGCCCTCGCGCGCACCATCATTACGCTTGACGCGATCAGGGTGAATTAACCCGAGCACCACCAAACCATAAATCGGTTCGACCGAGTCGATTGTGTGGCCGCCTGCGATGGGAATACCAGCAATATTGCAAACCGACGCACCTCCCGCAAGAATTTTGCCGATTGTGTCAGTTGACAACACATTGATCGGCATCCCGACCAAGGCTAGAGCCAGGATCGGCTTGCCACCCATCGCGTAGACATCGCTGATCGCGTTCGTCGCCGCAATCCGCCCGAAATCATACGGATCATCAACGATTGGCATAAAAAAATCGGTCGTCGCGATCAAGGCCTGTTCGTCATTGATTTTATAAACTGCCGCATCATCGGCCGTTGCGATGCCCACCATCAACTCTTTTGGGACAGGCATTTGCAAAGTGCCTTTTAAGATCTCAGACAACACCGCCGGGGCGATTTTGCAACCACAACCCCCACCATGCGAGAGCGAAGTCAAACGGGGTTCAGGAGCATTCATGAGGATCCTCAGGCATAAAAGACGACAACGCGTCTGGGTTTAAAGCGCCACCTACTAAAAGGGGCGTTACGCCAAAAGCGTATTTTTAATGATTGTAATCAATCCGCTGCGCTCGTGCGCCGGTTCAAACAGAGGTGCCCGACGCGCGCATTGTTTTTGCAAGTGTGTCGCGAAAATCGGTTCATTTTTAAATTTCAACAGTAGAGTTGCCAGACCTTGCGCGTCGCCCACCTCAAACAAACCGGCATAGTCATCACCCAGCATTCCAATATTGCCCGCGATACGCGAGGCAATCACAGGCACGCCGCTGCAGATGGCCTCCATGAGCACATGGGCGCCGCCTTCCATGATGCTGGTATGCACCAGCACATGTGCGCGTTGTATCTCACGACGCGTCGCGGCGTGGCTCAACGCACCGATAAACTGGTACTGAGGGTAATGTGCCGCAGTTTGCCGTGCCCGCTGCGCCAATTGCAAATCATGCTCACCACCGATGTGTTTAAAGTGAATGTCGGGATGGGTTGCAAGTAACGCGGCCGCTTCAAACAAGGTCTGAGGCGCTTTTTCAGGACGCAAGTGGCCAACCATGACCGCACGCACGCGACCGATAGCTTTGAGTAGCGTGACGCGGGGAGTCGTCGACTGCAACAGCACCGTGGTCTTTTTATGCAGCGGCGCAGCCAACTCAGCGAGCCCGGTCGCTTGCAACACAACCAAACACGCAGCCCATTGAAGCGATTGCTGCGCCTGCGCGTCTTGCTTGATATCTCGATATAAATCGGTACCTGTCAGCACGACTACCAAGCCGTTTGAACCGCGCGCGGCAAACCAGGCTGCGATGGAAGCATAACTGCGTCTTGCGTGCAGAGCGATCAGAACAGTGTCGGACTCGGCGCCGTCCCACTCGCTGACCAGACGCACGCGAAACTGCCCAGCCAGCATTTGTCTGTAGCGTTTAGCTGTCTGCCAGTTACCGTTATTGGCGCTTGCCAGCGCCGGACTTACAATGACGACGCTTGGCAACTTTGGCTGGGGCTTAGGCTTAGTGGACTGGCTCATTTCAGTTTTCGGCAAATAACTTTTAGGGCAAGAACAGGCAATGCGTCAGGCAAATATCCAAACGCTAACAGTAGCACTTCAAGAGCTTCGAGAGCACACCTTTAGCGCTTTTGTTTGTTACCAACGCGCCGACAAACTCTTGATTCCTTTAGCCACCGGACTCAACCCCCCGCTTTGGGAGCTCGGTCATGTCGCCTGGTTTCAAGAATACTGGATCGCGCGCAATCAACAGCGTCAATGTGGCCTGGCGCTTGACTTGACCCACGCGCGACTGCCCTCGGCACTGACAACGGCCGACCTTTGGTTTGACAGCGCCAAAGTCCCTCACCCAACCCGTTGGCATCAAGCGCTGCCTACTCAAGAGCAGTGCCTGCAGTACGCCGAGCAAACCTTGACACAAACGCTTGAGCTTTTGCAGCAAGAAACCAATGATAGCCCCGCACTCTATTTTTATTGGCTCGTGTTACAGCACGAAGCGATGCATCTTGAGGCGAGTGCCTACATGGCACAAGCACTTGAAGTGGCCTTTGATACCCCGTGGCGGCACCTTGCAAAGCGTCAGACAAATCAACCCCCGTTACCCGAACGCGTGCGTCTGCCCGCACAAACCTGGACACTAGGTTCTGATCACCTGCAGTTTTGCTTTGATAACGAACTCAGCGTGCAACGCTTTGGCCTTCACGCCTATGAGATTGCCTTGCAACCCGTGAACTGGGGACAATACCTGGCCTTTGTTGCGGCAACCGGCCACCGCCTGCCACCGTATCTTCGAACGACGGGCTCTGGCTTTGAGAGGCAAGTCTTTGGCTGCTGGCGACCTCTCGCAATGACTGATATCGCAGCCCATATGTCATGGCATGACGCGCAGGCCTACTGCGCGTGGGCAAAATGCCGCTTACCGACAGAGGCCGAGTGGGATTGCGCCGCAAAAACTTTACAAGATTTTGAGTGGGGAGACGTCTGGGAATGGACGCAAGATACGTTTACCCCTTTCGAGGGCTTCGTGTCGCATCCATACGCCGAATACTCGGCTCCGTGGTTTGGCTCGCGAAAGGTCCTGCGTGGCGCCGCGCACCTCACCCATCCGGTTGTACGCCACTTAAATTACCGCAATTTTTTTACGCCTGAGCGCTGCGATATCTATGCAGGGTTTAGAACCTGCACTCTTTAAACTCCGCACGCCACGCGCGCGTTAACTGGCCCAGAAGACCGCATATTGCTCTTGTTGGTCTGTCCAGTGCTGGGTCTGAGAAAAGCCGGCTTTGAGCAAGTGTTTGGTGAACTTGTCTGGTGTCCACTTATACGAGTTTTCTGTGTGGATTGCTTCGTCGGCCTCAAACACACGCTGCTGCCCGGGCCAACTTACAGTCAGCTTCTGCCGCGCGTGCAGGTGCATTTCAATGCGTGATTCTTGGATATTAAAGCGCGCGCTGTGGCGCCAGTCACGCACATCAAAATCCGAGCCTAGTAACTCATTAATATGCCTGAGTGCGTTCAAATTGAAAGCCGCTGTCACACCCAAATCGTCGTCATAGGCGCGTTCAAGCACGCTGTGATCTTTGACCAAATCAATACCGATCAGCAGCCCCGAACCGGACTGGCCTTGTGCGCATAGCGCTGCAATTCGCTGCAAAAAACCTAGCGCTTCGTCAGGACTAAAGTTACCTAAACTCGAACCGGGATAAAACGCTAGCAAGGGCCTGGCCGATACCTGCTGTTGCAACGCCGCCGGAAACGCGAGCGTATTTGAAAAATCCATTCCGACGCCAACCATTGAGATATGAGGGTGCTCATATTGAAGTCGGGCAAGCGCGCCTCGCAGGTAGTCCAAGGAAATATCTACCGCAACGTAGACGCCGGGCAAGGTGTGTGCAAACAAACGAGCGGCCTTTTGACAGCTGCCCGCGCCAAGATCTACCCACATGGCCTCGTTGGGCAGCTGCGCATGAATCGACTGCGCCTGATCTGCAAAAATCGTTGCCTCGCTGCGGGTTGGATAATACTCAGGCAAACAAGTAATTGCCTCAAAAAGCGTGGATCCCAGAGCGTTATAAAAATACTTCGGCGAGCAAAAAGCCTGCGCGCTGAGTAATCCTTGAGACAGTTCTTGCACCATCGCCTGTTGGTTCACTTCAAACGTATTAAAAAATGAAGGTTTTGAAGCCAGCATTGGGGTCTCTCGGGTCGGGTAAGATTGAAACTAGTCACATCATACCGATGTCATTGAATATACCGACCATCCACCCACAAGCCCTGTTGGCAAAGGGCGCGCACCACCATGGCTGTGAGTGCCCCGACCGAGGCGGCAGCCGTTGAGAGCGGGATGTGACGCGAGCGGCACAGTGCCACCACTCGCAGCACTTGAGGGGCACGAATTGGCAAGGCAACCAAGGCCCCGCTATCGAGCTCGGCTTTTAAGGGCATGACGGGCAAGATGGTGCACCCCAAGCCCGCAAGCAACGAGGTACGCAAAATGCTGATTGAACTGATATCAGCCACCACGTTCGGGGCGAGCAAACCCGCCTGAGCGGCCTGCTGCTCGATCAGAGGTCGAACGCCATGGGGTTGCGCTGGCAAAATCAGCGGCTTGGCCAAGGCATCACGAAACGAAATGCTCGCCTTGCGCGACGCGTCGCCTGTTGACTCGGGGCGATAAATCAGAGACATCTTCTCAGACACCAAGGGCTCTGCAATAAAATCGTCAAGCGTGCCATCATCAAATAAGATCGCCATATGCAGCGAACCCGCCAGCAGCTGACGCGTTAAGTTGCCCGTCAGCTCTTCTGTCAGCTCAAGCTGAACGTTGGGGAGCTCTTGGCGAACGGCTTTCAGTAAAGGTAAGGCCAGCGCATGCGAAGCGCTATGCGGTATGCCAAACACAACTTTACCCGCAGGCGAATCGGTCAGTCCAGCCACGCTTGAGGCAGCGTCTTCGACCTGCCGCAAAATCGAAGTCGCATAGGTGTGAAACACCGTACCCGCCTCAGTCAACTCTACCCCGCGACGAGACCGCACAAATAGTTGCGCACCCAGTTCGTCTTCAAGCTGTGCCAACTGATGGCTAAGCGCAGACTGCGCCACATACACTTTGCTGGCCGCCTTTGAAAACGTGCCGTGCTCGGCGATGGCTAAAAAATAGCGAAGTTGTCTGAGTTCCATTTACGAGCCCCAAGCAAACAGCCAAACGAACGACCAAGGAATCGAAAAGCATTCGAAAGCAATATCTTATAAACAGATAGATGTATCTATAAATAATATTATACAGATAGATTAAATAAGGCTTTAATAGCGTCACAAGTCGTGAACAAGCAGCCTCAGGTTACCGCCCAAGGCCATGCACCACCGCAGCACAGTGCGCTTGATTCAGATTGATTCTTCTTACCCGAAGATGAGCACCCAGCGCTGATCGATTGGCCAGTCGATCAGCGGTTTGGATTGATGTACCGCCCCTTCCAGGGGATCACGTGCCTCACACCACCCTTTGGAAACTCTGTGTCACCCAAGCGCCTTGGGATCAGGTGCACATGACAATGCCAGACAGATTGCCCAGCGATTTCGCCGCAGTTCATGCCAACGTTATAGCCGCCGATCGTGGGATCAAGTGTATCGATTATTTTTTTTTGCGAATGAATCAAAGCGTGCAGCGCTAACGCTTCGTCTGGCGTCACGCCAAAATAATCGAGCGTATGACGCTTTGGAATAATCAACGTATGAAAAGGCGTCACTGGATACGCATCACGCGTTGCGTACGCGAGATCATTTTCTTCAACGATTCGCGCGCGATCGCTAACTTGTGCTTCGCAGAATAAACAAACGTCTTTCATTAGAACGTGTATGCCGCTTCCATTTCACGCCTGATCTTGAACGCGGCCGTGTTGGGATCCATCTGTACGTCATCCCAACACAAGCTCTGCCCTTTTGAAACAGCGCGCAGCACCTTGACACTGTGGGCCATCCCAAGGGGCAAGCCGCCCATACGCTTAGAGGTCGAGGCCGGCAATAACTTACCCCAAACGGTATAACCCCCTTCACCATCGAGCATGTCGCCAGGCTTTAAGTCGCGCTTAGCAGTGGCCACCACATCGGCGTTCCAGCTGTTGGCAACACCAGTGGCCTCACCACGCAAGGCTACGCTTGCGACGCTCATACCAACTTCAAGCCCAATCAAATGCCAACGCTTGTACAACGTGAAATAACGC
Source organism: Bordetella parapertussis (assembly GCA_945887835.1). Classification (GTDB taxonomy): domain Bacteria; phylum Pseudomonadota; class Gammaproteobacteria; order Burkholderiales; family Burkholderiaceae_B; genus Zwartia; species Zwartia parapertussis_B. The sequence continues at coordinate 11,561 of CAMCZQ010000040.1, forward strand.
CCTGTTGGGTCGGTGTGTGCGTTGTACTCTTCAAAACAATTCTTGATGTAGTCGGTTTCGGCTTCGACTGTGACCCAGACCCCCATGCGAATATCGTACGGGATCACACGGCCGTCTTTTTCAAGGCTTGAAATCACTTCAACCATGCCTTTGCGTTCGAGCACACCACCTTCGCTGATGGGCCTCGTCACAAACGGGATATCTTCAACACTGGCAGGTGGATACAGCAACCCATTCGAGGGCACACCCAAGCCCGTTGCATTTGAAACGGCTGTGCTTTCAATCGATGGCTTAGAGCCATCTAAAAAGCTATTGAACATTTTTGGATTTAAGCCGCCACGCTCGGCTTGCTCGGGGGTCAAGCCATAAAAACCCCAAACAGTCTCGGGCGTCGATTCAGAAAAGTGTGGCAACCATTTATGACCACGGCCTGCGGCCACGACCGGAAAGCCACAGGTACGCGCCCAGTCGACCAAATCACAGATCAAAGCGGGTTGGTCACCAAAAGCCAGCGAGTAGACAACGCCAGCGGCCAAGGCGCGTGAGCCCAGCAACGGGCCACAGAAAGCATCTGCTTCAACCGTCACATTCACCACATGTTTTTTATACGCGAACGCTTCAAGGATATGGTCAACCGCATGCATCGGTGAGCCCGTGCATTCGACCACCACATCTACTGACGGATGACGCACCAAGGACTGCCAGTCTTCAGAAATGAAAGTTGTGCCGTTTTTAGCGGCATCATCCAGTGACTTAGCTTGCAGACGCTCGGGCGCCCAACCGACGCGCGCCAGACTCGCACGCGCAGCCGTTGGCGATAAATCGGCAATCCCCACCAAATGCACGCCAGGCGTGCGCGGGATTTGTGACAGGTACATCGAGCCGAATTTTCCGGCTCCGATTAAACCAATGCGAATTGGGCGATTGTCTGCAGCACGTTGTTGTAACTTGGCATACAAACTCATGCAGCCACCTGAAGTTCTTCGAGCGAAGTTTCAAGCGCACTGGCGGGCATCCCTTTGCCCCAGGGTAAGTCGACCGGGTACGACTTGGTCAGGCAATCATCGGGCAAGCATTCAATCGGTGCGAAGTCGCGATGGGCAATGTATTCGGGGCGCTTGTGACGGCGAATGTGGTTAGAAACCGCGCAAAGACTTAAGTAGACCGCGTTGCGGTTCCAGGGCGACAAATTACTGCCCGATGCATGCACCAAACAACTATGGAACAGAATCATTGACCCCGCGGGCCCCGTTGGGCTAACGATGCCACCGTTTTTATCACCTGCACGAGCCACCAACTGCCGGATCAACGTGTTATCGACCGTCCAAAGCGGATAGCTAGTCGTAGTGAGATCATGTTTGGCCTCAATCACGCCCTTTTTATGGCTGCCAGGAATGAACATCAGGGGGCCGTTGTAGGGGTTCACTTCATCCAAGAAAATCGCAATATTCATCGCGCGCTCGGTGGGCATCATGTCGTCATTCAACCACGTACCGTAATCTTGATGCCACTGCCAGACATCACCTTCAAAGGCCATTTTGCCGTTGATTTTGAACTGATGCATGTAAAGCTCTTCACCAAGCAGCTCTTGAACAGGCTTGATCATGCGTGGATGACGCCCGAGCTTGGCGAAGGGTTCGCTATACATATGTGCCGCAAAGTTTGTGCGAACGGCATCGCTATCTTTTTCACGTACGTTAAACGCCTCGCGCCGACTGTAAAGCTCTGGCACGGCAGCGTTCAAGGTTTTGGTTTCTTCGGGGGTAAACAACCCCGGAAAAAATAAATAGCCGTCTTTATCAAACTGCGCGAGTTGTGTGGGGGTCAAGTTCATCATGAGTCTCTCGGTTAAGCTAGGCATCGCATTAACAGTAATATTAGCGGATTCGCGGCTTTTCGCCACACCCGCCCAGTTCTCCAAGCCCGCCTCAGACACAAGAGCTAAAAAATGACAATGAGTTCCCCCATCCCAGCCACCCTGATCCCGGGCGATGGCATTGGCCCCGAAGTCGTTAAGGCGACAGTGGCGGTACTTGAGGCCCTAGGTGCTCCATTCGTGTGGGACACCCAACTCGCCGGGATGGCCGCGTTTCATACCTGTGGCGACCCGATGCCGCAGGCACTGCTCGATAGCATTCGTAAAAATGGCTTGGCACTGAAAGGGCCGCTCACCACCCCCATTGGCGAAGGCTTTCGCTCGGCGAACGTGCGGCTGCGTGAAACCTTTGGCTTGTACGCCAACGTGCGCCCGGCACTCACCATCGTGCCAGGGCGTTTTGAAAAAATCGATATCGTGCTGATTCGTGAAAACCTTGAAGGTTTTTATGTTGCACACGAGCACTATTTAGCTGTTGGCGACGACCCGCGTGCCGTGGCGTTGTCGTCGGGTGCCAATACGCGCGCGGGCGTCAATCGTATTGCGCACTATGCGTTTGAGTATGCAGTTAAACACGGTCGTAAAAAAATCACGATCGTGCACAAAGCGAACGTGCTTAAAGTGTTGACAGGCCTATTTTTAGAAGAGGCTCGAAACGTTGCGCGCGACTACGAGGGTCGCGTCGCGGTGGATGACCGCATCGTCGACGCCTGTGCGATGCAATTAGTACTGAACCCTTGGCAGTTCGATATGCTGTTGTGTACAAACCTTTTTGGCGATATTTTGTCAGACGAACTCGCAGGCTTAGTCGGTGGCTTAGGCTTGGCGCCAGGCGCCAATATCGGCAAAGACGTAGCGATTTTTGAAGCTGTGCATGGCTCAGCGCCCGATATTGCAGGCAAAGGAATCGCGAATCCAATTTCGTTGCTACTAGCCTCTGGGCTGATGCTTGACCATGTCGGTCACCACGACCTTGCCCTGCGCTTGCGCACTGCCATTGACCTGACCTTGAATCAAGACAAGATCAGAACGATGGATTTAGGTGGCGAGGCAACCACGCATGCCTTTACCGAGGCACTGCTTAAACGAGTCCGCAGCTAACCGCGATACAAACCAATAAAATGTCAATACTGATTGACCTGTAGTGAAAACTCGTTCTAGAAAACAATTTGCACATTACACTTGCATCTGACAACGTAAGATAACAATTGACCCCAAGGAGCCGCAATGTTGCACTTTTCACTTTCAAAACTTACCAAAGTGGCCAGCGTATTGGCTCTGAGTCTGACCAGTATTTTGTCGGCAGGCTCTGCACAGGCACAATCGCAAGACTATCCCAATCGTTCGATTAAATTTTTAGTGCCTTATTCGGCAGGGACCACCACCGATGTTATTGCAAGGCTGTATGCTCAAAAACTAGGCGACCTATTGGGTCAAACCGTTGTGGTCGACAACAAAGCGGGCGCCGGAGGCAACATCTCGGCTGACGCCACCGCAAAGGCTGCGCCCGACGGCTACACCCTGAGCTTCTCGACCAGCGCCACGCATGCTACGAATCCATCGCTGTACGCCAACATTCCTTTTGATCCGATCAAAGACTTTACCCATATCGCTTTGATGGTGGCCGCCCCCAATATGCTGGCCATCAACCCAAAGATCCCCGCGAACAATATGGCTGAGCTAATCGCCTACGCCAAGGCAAACCCTGGCAAACTTACGTACATCTCCGCCGGCTCAGGCACCTCACCCCACATGGCGGGAGAGCTGTTAAAAACCATGGCGGGTATCGATATCCGCCACATTCCTTACAAAAATATTACGCAAGGCTTTAGCGATTTATTTGCAGGCGAGGTGTCCATGGCGTTTTATCACGTACCCGTCATTTATCCGCATGTGCAGTCTGGCCGTCTGAGGGCACTGGGTATCGCGACGAGTGAACGTAGCCCGATTGCACCCGAGGTGCCACCGATTAGCGACACGGTCAAAGGTTACGACATCCGGCCATGGTGGGGTCTGGCAGGGCCTGCCGGGTTGCCACAGAATGTGGTCGATAAACTCTTTGAAGCGACTATGACGATTTTAAAAGATCCCGCCACACAGAAGCGGTTTATTGATCTCGGTTTGATCATTACGCCCATGAATACGAAAGACTTTAATGCATTCACAGTGACTGAATTAGTGAAGTGGACAAAGATTGTCAAAGACTCAGGGGCCTCGGCAAACTAATCTATGACAATAGTCGCAGCACCTGAAATACTACCAACAACCGTTGTCGGCAGCTACCCCCAACCAGCCTGGCTAGTGGATCATGCCTTGCTGGCGCAAGGTGTGCCCCGCACGCGCCTGCGAGAACTTTGGCGCGTTGCACCCGAGCAGCTTCAAGCTGCCCAAGATGACGCCACACGACTCGCCATACAAGACATGGAACGCGCAGGTATCGACATCATCACTGACGGCGAGATCAGGCGAGAAAGCTATTCAAATCGCTTCGCTAATTCGTTAGACGGCATCGACGATCACAACCCGGCCGTCATTCGCTCACAAAACGGTCTTGAAACGCAGATTCCACGCGTGGTGGCTAAGATCGCCCGGGTGAACTCTGTTGAGGTTGACGACTTCAGGTTTTTGAAAGATCACACTAAGCGACTGACCAAAGTCACGTTGCCTGGTCCATTCACGATGGGTCAGCAGGCAAAAGACGAGTATTACCACGACGAAGAGGCCATGGTGATGGACTTTGCTGCAGCCGTCAACGCCGAAGCTTTGGCCTTACAAGCCGCTGGTGCGGATTTTATTCAGCTCGATGAACCCTGGCTGCGCCACGACCCAGCAGCAGCCAAACGCTATGCAGTAAAAGCGATTAACCGAGCGCTGCAAGGCCTCACAGTGCCAACAGTTGTGCACCTTTGCTTTGGATATGCTGCCGTAGTCAAAGGACAAAAACCAACCGGTTATTCATTTTTGCCGGGGCTGGGCGACTCGATTGCCACGCAGATTTCGATTGAAGCCGCGCAACCCAAACTTGATCTCGGCGTCTTGACGGATTTGGCAGGTAAAAAAATCATGCTTGGTGTCTTGGATTTAGGCGACCCGCACGTTGAAACGGCCGAACAAGTGGCGAGCCGTATTCGCGCAGGACTTAAATTCGTCAAGGCAGAACAGCTGATTCCAGCACCCGATTGCGGTATGAAATACCTCCCCCGCAGCGTGGCGTTTGGCAAACTTTGCGCCCTGAGCGCCGGCGCACACCTAGTACGTCAAGAACTAGGCTTGCCTTGAAACCAGCTTCGCTCTCAGGGCTTCGCTTACGGTGCCTGAGTGACAACGGTATGTGCAGCTGGCCGCACCACCTCAGTGGCCAAGCCTAGATACTCAAGTATCTGGACGCACGAAAACGTCAAGTCCAGTTCAAACCACTTATGTCCATGTCGCGCCGAGCGCGCGTCAGCGTGGTGATTGTTATGCCACCCCTCGCCCACTGCTATTAGAGCGACAAACCAGTTATTACGGCTATCATCCGCAGTGTTGTAGTTGCGGTAGCCCCAGAGATGCGCGGCAGAGTTCACAGACCACGTGATGTGCCACACAACGACGGTACGCGCGAACACGCCCCAAACACAAACACTCACGCCAAGCTGTAAGGCTTCGTAAAAAGAACCACCGAGGCTTAGCTCGATGAGCACTCTCGCCGCAAAAAACAGTGCCCAGGACCCCAGCACGATGAGGGGATAAAGCGCCGTGATCTCCAGCCTCTTGTAAAAAGGATCACGCAAAATATCTTTCGCGTATCGTGAGTAAATCTCAAGGCGTTCAAGGTCAGTATTTTTTACAAACATCCATCCCATATGCCCCCAAAACGGTCCAGCCAAGGGGCTATGAGGATCTTCACGTGAATCAGAATGAACGTGGTGCAGACGATGTACAGCGACCCATCTTGCTGGCGTGTCTTGCATGCAACAACAACCTAGCACTGCGAACGTGTATTCAAGCCACTTTGGACACACTAGCCCTCGGTGAGTGAGTAAGCGGTGGTAGCAAAGGTTGATGCCCAGGCTACCAAACACAAACAAACCCAACACCAGCGTCCATACGCCGGACCAGCTGAACATTCCGGGCCAGAAAACGAGCAGAGCAAGCAAATGATAAGCGATCACCGTCAAGGTGTAGGGCCACTCTATTTTGCGAGAGACCGCCCCGATGGGCAGCAACAAAGATTCGACTACTTTTTTTGACATACCACCCCGGCCGCGGGCGGCTTGGACTGTTTCAAACACCGTAAGCCAATTAACTTGACCGCGGCGTGCGTTTTGCTCGACTTATTTTGCGAACAGTGCGCTCATATTTGCAAAGGCCTTGAACTCAATAGCATTGCCAGAGGGATCCATAAAAAACATAGTTGATTGCTCGCCGGCTTCGCCTTTGAAACGAGTATACGGCTCAATCACAAACTTTGTACCAATAGCCTTGAGCTTTATGGCCATGGCTTGCCACTGAGGAGTCGACAACACGGGGAAGAATGACCTTAAACATTTTGTTGAACCACTAAGCCCTCTTTTGCCTGCACTGCTAAAAAAATTTTGCACAATTTGGCAAGGGCTTTAGCTGTTTAGCGCATAGAGACCGCTTCACAGTTTACCAAACATTGCATAATTTAGTGCCTGCATGCAGAGACACCACACACGGCTATTGCGCCGAGCACGCAACCCGCTAACACCAAAAAAAACCAGTTCGTGCAATAAGCGAGTAAATTTAGAAAACTAGGAAAAAACTTTAGAGAGAGCCTTGACTCAAACGAACTGATGGCCTTCAAATTGCAGGAAGAAAAATACTCAGCGAAGCTTCAAACAACCATCCTATTCGTGAGCTTATTTGTGTTAACCCCCTCGGCTTTCGCACAGGCCGAGGGATTCAAAGGCTTCGCAATCGAGGCCGCGACGGGTTATCAAGAGATGACTCTCAAAGTGCGCGATGTCAAAATCAACAACATGTCTTTAAGTTGGGCGCAGCAAGATCAGCGCATCGAAGGAACACCCTACGCATTAAACGTTGGTTACTCACTTGCCGTTGGTGAAGCCGCTAGCTTGGGCGTTCGGGTGGAATACAACCCAAAGAGCAGTCGCGTTGCCCTTGCTCTAATCCCGAGCTACGCTTTGACACAAAATGTACAGGCCTACGCAAAACTGGGATGGGCCTATATGGCTACGACAATCGAGACCTCGATACCGGGCGTAGCACTCAACGCGCAAACTGCTTACTTTAATGGCCCTTTTGTTGGTGTCGGTGCCAAACTTTTGCTAACTGACAAGCTCTACCTCTACGCAGAACTGAACTACTACCAGTACGCTGACTTAACGCTAACGGCAAAATCCGGCCCAGCAACCCTTTCTGGCAATGTTTCCTCTAGCGCTCAAAATGCACTCTTCGGTTTAGGCTATCGGTTTTAGTGACGTCTCATGTGGTTAGTCCAAAGCCTATTTCCCACCTAAGGTTCGCGATCACGTTTTTGCTCATGGCGAGCGTTGTAGGTTCAATAACTCTATATTTCTTTTGAGTATAAGAAGAGTTAAAATATGTACTTCCGCTTTGGGTAGGTAGAGCGCACAATCCCCCGACATACAAAAATTAAAGGTGGCCTGCATCATGCTCACAAAAATCGCTTCTGGTCTGTTAAGTCTGTTGTTTTGCGCAAGTGCAATGGCAGCCGAACCCTTATTAAATGCTCAGGCTACGCAGGCTGCACTGACCGCGCCAGCCACCGTCATCCTCGACATCCGTGACCCGAAATCCTATGCAACGGGTCATATCGCGGGTGCGCTGAATGCTCCATACGGCGTCTGGCGCGGCCCCGAGAGCAACCCTGGCGAATTACCCTCACTGGAAAACTTAACCAAGCTTGTGCAACGCTTAGGCTTGACACCCGAGACGCATGTCATTGTGACCTCATCGGGCAAAGACGCAAGCGACTTTGGGGCGGCCGCGCGCGTGTACTGGACGCTCAAGGTTTTAGGCCTACAAAACTTGTCGGTATTAAACGGCGGTTTAAAGGCCTGGCAAGCGGAGGGATTTAGCCTCGACACCAAGGCGGCGTCGGCTAAAGCAAGCACGTACACACCAAGCATCAACCAAAATATGATCGCAACACGCGCCGAGGTCGCAAGTAGCGTTCAATCGGGTAAGGCGCAACTGATTGACGCACGCCCCACCGCTTTTTATGAGGGCTCAACACGGCATACTGCTGCCAAGGTTCCAGGTACCTTACAAGGTGCAGTCAGCGTAGAACATTCAACGTGGTTTGCGCCAAACAGCAGCCTAGTCGTGCCTAACAACGAGGTAAAAAAACTTGCCCTCGCCTCGTCGGTTAAAAGCGATCAAGACGCCATCTCTTTTTGTAATACTGGCCACTGGGCCGCAACAAATTGGTTCGTCTTGTCAGAGCTTGTTGGCCAGCCAAACGTCAGGCTCTATGCCGGCTCGATGGTTGACTGGACTCAAGCCGAGGGTGCACTCCCAATGGATAACGTGCCTAATCGCTTCAAGCAGCTGTACATCGACGCACAGCTGTGGGTCGCCAAATAACGATTTGCTTCACCGATCATCGTCTGATCCCAAACGATGAGGTTTGACAAAGTTAATCATGAAACGTCTGCCCTTGAGCTTGTTGCTCTTACTGTTTTTTGTCTACCTGGGTTGGTCGGTGTCCGTTCGACAAGCCGCCTTGTTTGCAGTCGGCATCGGGATGGGAGCCGCGCTGTCAGGCGCCCGCTTTGGTTTCACGACCGGTTGGCGCCTGTTAATTGAACAACGCGATCCAAGCGGCGTGGCGGGTCAGTTGGTTTTGCTTGCCTTAGCGTCGACATTTTCGCTGATACTTCTTGGACAGTATGCTGAATTGACTGCAGCTTTGGGCCCACCCAGTTTCAGCCTGTTAATTGGCGCCTTTGTGTTTGGCTTAACCATGCAGCTTGCCGATGGCTGTGGCTCTGGCACGCTGTATAAGGCAGGGCTTGGCGTGCCCTTAAACATGGGGATTTTGCCGCTGTTTGCCCTGGGCAGTTTTCTGGGCTCGGTGCAAGTGGACGAATGGCTTAAGCTTGGGCAACTTGAACCGCTTGGTTTAGTGACTGAGTTTGGCACTGCGCAAGCACTGTTCATCACGCTCGCGGGGATTGCGCTGCTTGGCTTAGCCGCCAGACTTTGGGTAGGCCCCGGGCGCACCTGGTTCGAGCGCAAATGGCTGCTTGGCGCGGTAGCACTCGCGGTGCTGGCGGCGCTCAACTTGCTGATCGCCGGTCAACCCTGGGGGGTCGTATACGGTTTTGGCCTGTGGGCCGCAAAGCTTGCTCACGCGGCGGGCCTGTTTGACCCAACGTCCAATGCGTTCTGGAGTCAGGCCGGTCATGCGCAACGCTTAAACGAAATGATCCTAATGGACATCACATCGATTACCAACATCGGAATTTTAGGCGGTGCATTGTGGGTCTCGGCGCGCGTCGGCAGCGATAGCCAAGCCCTGACCGCTACGCAGTGGTGCGTCGGTTTGCTTGCAGGCTTCTTGATGGGCTACAGCTCGCGACTGGCCTTTGGTTGCAACATTGGTGCCATGCTCAGTGGTATTTCAACAGGCAGCGTCCACGGTTGGATCTGGGTACCGCTCGCCTTCGCCGGCACCTTGATCGGTGTACGCATGCGAAGATATTACAAGCTATGAAACACGATCAACTATGAGCATTTCTAATCGCAAACTTCAGGTGCTCTTTTGGTGCGGCTTGATGGCCTTCTTGGTTTGGGACACCACCCGAGCGCCGCCGGTTGACCTGCGACGTGAACCGCCGCTTATCGCAGCGGGCTCTGGCAAAGTCTCGAGCGGTGGTCACTGCGCGATTGCAAAATAGTGCTGATTTGAAGCGAGGCAGTTATTGTGGCGAAGGATGCGCTGGCGTTCGTTGCCAGCGCAGTGCAGTGGTACTAGTGAATATTGCGAGCAATCCAGTACACGATACCGACTAAGGCTGAAGCCCCGCTCATGGCGCCCCCCAGCAGCTTCCAAGTCATGGAATGAAGTTCTTGATGTAAATCGGCTTTGGTCACAAAAGTGCCTAACCGCGTTTCGATACGAGCTAAACGATCTCGGGTTTCGATAGCAAAATCTTCTAAAGCAATAACTCTAGCTTCCATTTAAATCACTCCTTAAGCACGATATCGAAAGTATCTCAATTTCTAATCGCAGCTGCAACAATCGAAGTGCAACAATTTGTCACTGTCGCAGAGCGATGCGCAAAAGGGTGGCTACCGCGCCCTTCGCAAACAGTGGATGCGTCACTCAGCCTTTGCACCCGCAATATCGATAATCTTTTTATATTTAATCATTTCAGAGGCGATCAATGCTTGCAGTTCTTGTGGTGAGCTCGTTTCAGGGTCTGCGCCCAGGGCAACGAGTTTTTCTGCTACCTCGGGCAACGCGATCACTCTCACGAGTTCTTGATTAAGCTTGGTCACAACCGCAGCAGGGGTTCCTGCCGGCGCCAACAAGCAAAACCAGCCCCTCAAATCATAGCCCTTGACTCCCGCCTCATCCAACGTGGGGACATCCTTCAACACCGCATTACGTTTTAAACCGGTCGTCGCGAGTGGGCGAATTGTTCCAGCGCTGATCTGCGTTTGCATCGCCGTGATATTGTCAAACATCATTGCGACACGACCCGCCATCAAATCGGTCAGACCTGGCACATTACTTTTGTACGGAATATGCGTGAGCTTGGCGCCCGACATCGAAACAAACAACGCGGCTGCCAGATGACTGGTGGTGCCATTTCCGGAAGAGGCGTAATTGTACTGGCCAGGCGACGCCTGCGAGAGCCTCACCAAGTCGGCCACGGTTTTTACCGGTGAGTCTTTGGGGACAGACATCACAAACAAATTTGTGGCAATCAAACCGATCGGTTCGAAGTCTTTGAGTGGGTCGTAAGCAAGCTTGGCATAGATCCCCGGATTGATGCCATGCGTTGAGCTTGAACCTATCAGTATTGTGTAACCGTCAGCCGGTGCACGCGCCACCTCAGCGCTACCCAGGCTACCGCCCGCGCCGGGGCGATTCTCAACCACCACGGTCTGGCCTAGACCTTCCGTAAATTTTTGCGCTAAAAACCGACCAATCACATCGGTGCCTCCGCCAGCACCAAACGGAATCACCAATTTGATCGGGCGCGTCGGCCATTGAGCGGTCTGCGCAACGGCCGAGGCGCAAAGTAGACCTGCGCAGACAGTCGCGAGCAGCGTGGCGGCAACATTACGGGCAATTAAATTTTTCATATTGTTCTATGTTTTTCTATAAATGTAAGCAAATGCAATTGACGGATTGCTACTAGACAAAACTATCCGATACCATTCTTGCGATAGACCTAAAATCTTAAAATGCTCAATCACCGAGGCTTTTAGGATAACCCAATGGAAACCAGAATGACGATGCTTGAAACTCGCTTTGACACGATTCTCCCGACACTTGCAACCAAAGAAGACCTCAAGAGGCTAGAGCTCGAACTCACCACAACCATCCATCACGAAATCACATCATGCACCTGGAAAATGATCAGCTGGATGACTATCGTAGTCGGCATGGCATTTACTGGCGTGTTTTATGTCGCGAGATATCTTCCAGCCTAACGCGTTGTATGAACTGCTTGTGTATTTGATCGAGGCCGCTAAAAAATCGTCGAGCTTCTAGACGCATATTCGTATGACGAGTTTTGAAGTGCAGGCAAGCGTTAACCCTTAGCGCGTTAAAAATATAGCAAATTTATGTTGACCCCTATCAAATAGAGCCGTAAAAACGATAGGTACTATTCAGACACAACGACTCTGCAGCAAGCTTTTGATCGCGAAACGGATCAGACTGTGTCTA
>CAMCZQ010000041.1 GCA_945887835.1 Bordetella parapertussis
CGGTGCCGAAGCGCCACACACCAGAAAAAATGCGATGATTGCTTGGATGATTTTGAAATATTTCATGTTCTACAGATGTTTTAGTAAAAGGATTAAACATAAGAGTTGTAAAGAATGCGAGTTTGTACAACCCCTCTTTTTAGCTGAAGGATTTGACGCAAGAGTCATAAAGAATCCGAGTTTGTATAAAGCCTCCTGAGTGTAGGCTATCGGCCAAGCGATCAAAGCCAGCTCTAGAAACCTCGGGGGTCGTTGCCCAAACCTGACCTCGAAGGTAGCGCTCGATTGCGCGTGTCAATACGTCAAGTTCAAGCTCAGCAAAATATGGTTGTACGATTTGAGCAATATCCTGCGCAGAGTGAGCGTGCAGCCATGTTTGTAGTGTACCGAGCACCTCATTGAGCCGCGCGAACGCCGCCCGTTTTTTGGCGAAACCATCTTGCGAACAAATCAGCGTGGTATACACCGTTGGGCCACGACCGTGGGCAGCATAAAGGATTTTATGTTGACCTGACTTTAGTACCTCGCTGACAAAGGGCTCAAAGAGCTGAATGACATCGATGGCTTGTGTGTCGAGCGCGTGAATTTGTTCGGCCATCGTCCAGTCGCGCTTGAGCCGTCCACTTAGTTCGAGTTGCTCGATATTTAGGCCCAGCGCTCTGAGGTCAGCCTGCAAGCACAGCCAAGGAGTCGGAACTTCAGACACCAAACTTAAGCGTAAATGTGCCAGATCTTGTAGTAAGAAACTCTTTTGAGAACCCACTAAAAAAAATGGATCCCGCGCAACCACCTCGCCAAAGCAAAGCAGCGAAGAGCCCCCTGCGGGGCGTGTGTCACGGTCTTTCATGACGCGCATGGGCCCACCCCAGGTCAAATCGACCGAGCCGTCTTTGATCTGGTCGACTGCCCCACCCGGTATGCCCGGCGCTAACCAATCGATGTGCAGGCCCGCTTGCTCGGCGAGCCTTAACTCTTTGAGCAAATAAAAGGGCGTATAAAAAACTGCTCTGAAGTTTTCAGCAAGGGTTAGTTGCATCGCACTTCGCCAATGAGCGTGTTCAGTCTTTCATCCCTGTCATCGACGCCACCATGGCGCGTGGATCGCGCTGCGGCCAGCGACCACTGCTGGCGTGCTGCAAGAACTGCTCAAGCACGTGATTGAACTCGTTGGGCATCTCAATGTTCATCGTGTGTCCGCAGTTAGGCAAAATCGCTAGCGCCGCAGACGGGATGATTTCTTTCAGCATCAGCCCAGGCTTCAAGCAAGGCCAGTCTTCATCGCCGTTAAAGATCAAGGTGGGTACGGTCAGTTTTTGCAGCTGATCTTTTAGGTTGTACAGCGAAGGTCGTTCGCGTTGAATACCTAATTGCGTGTTGGCAGAGCCAAGCGCCGAGTGACCATAAAACTGTTGAATAAATTCAGCAAAGCCACGCGGGTCAGCGCGCTCAAATGATAAGCGCGTGGGGCCAAAGGCGTACTTGTCGACAAAGGCTTTCATGCCTTGTTCTAATAACATCTTGGCGCTTGCTTCGGCCTCTTTGCGAAATTGATCGCCCTGCTCAAGTTCGGCGCCATAGCCGCAGCCCGCCACCACCAAAGATAAGGCGCGGTCAGGGTGTTGCAAACCAAAATGCAAGGTGGCAAAGCCCCCCATCGACAAGCCCACAATATGGGCCTTTTTAATCTTTAAGTGATCCATGACAGCGAGGATGTCGGCCACCGCGCGGTTTTGCGAATACGAGGACACCTCGGGCGGCACCGAAGACGGTGGATAGCCACGTGCGTTGTACGTGACGCATTGATAGCGACGTGCAAAATGCCGCACCTGCGGTTCCCAACTTTCTTTATGCCCAGCAAACTCATGAACAAAAATAATCGGGTCGCCAGAACCGGTGGTTTCATAGCAAAGGTCAACGCCATCGTTGGTGCGTGCGGTCAGCATAGTGAGTGTTCTCCGTTGTAATTGTTCAAGCTTTGCATGTGTGGGCAAGCGGCGTCAAGCGATCTTGTTGGTGTAAACCCGAAAAGCGCAAGTGTGCGCACCAACTTCGGGCATAATAACCGCACACAACAATAACATTGCATCACTAAAGGGGCCTAAGCATGTCGCTGTCTTGGATGGGACTAACAGAGCTCGCGGGCCTGCTGAAAGCCGGCAAACTTTCGTCGCTTGAATTGACGCAGCATTTGCTGCAACGCATCAGTCAAGCAGACTCAACCCTGCATGCGTTCACCGAGGTCTATGCAGACCAAGCCGTTGCACTCGCGCGTGCAGCCGATCAGGCGCGTACCTCAGGCCTACCCTTAGGGGCTTTGCACGGCCTGCCGGTGGTCTTAAAAGATTTGCTCGATATCGACGGTCAGATTTGCACCCTTGGTTCAAAACATTATGTGACACGCCGTGCGACCCAAACCAGCGCAACCGTCGAGCGCTTATTGCAGGCAGGGATGATCCCGCTGGGTAAGGTTCACATGACCGAGTTCGCCTTTGGCGGTTGGGGCACGAACCCCTTGATGGGCACGCCGCGTAATCCGTGGGATCTTCAAACACATCGCGTGCCAGGTGGCTCTTCAAGTGGAACGGGTGTGGCGATTGCAGCGGGGTATGCTCCGATCGGAATCGGCAGCGACACGGGGGGCTCGGTAAGGATCCCTTCAGCGTTTAACGGGATAACTGGCCTGAAGGTCACGTTTGGCCGCATCAGCCTGCACGGCACTGGTTTGTTAAGTTGGACGTTTGATTCGATCGGCCCCATGGGGCGTAATGTTCGTGATTGCGCCTTGGTCTTGGATGCGTTGGTCGGGCCCGACTCAAGAGACCCCGCCACGCTTGATCAGCCGCTTGAAATCTTCGCGCGTGAGCCACGCAGCGTTAAGGGTATGCAGTTAGCGCTGCCGGCGGCCGAGCAGTTGCCCGCCTTTATGGACCCCGGCGTTGTAGCGGCCTGGCAAGCGGCCGCACGTGTGTTTGAGTCCTTAGGTGCAACCATTGTGCCGGTGCGTTTGCCTGATTGGTACTTTAATCTGTCTGTAAATGCTGGCCGAATTGTCGCGTCTGAAGCCTATGCCTTGCATCGCGCCTATGTCAACGATGCCACAGCGCAGTTAGGCCCGGCAGTCAGGCAGCGCATGCAGGCTTCCGAGTCGTTCGAGCCGGGCGCTTATGCGCAAGAGCTTCGCACCATGCGTGAATTGCGCCAAGCGTTTGTTCAGTGGTTCGAGCCCTATGACGCCTTGCTGCTGCCCAGCGCTGCGATCCCTGCAATGCCTGTGGCTGAGGTCGATGAAGCCTCGCCTATTCCGGGATACCTGACGCGACCCGCAAACTATTTGGGGCTTTGTGGCTTATCTCAACCCGCCGGGTTGGTGCGCGGCCTGCCGGTGAGCATACAGATCGTTGGTAAACCTTACGCTGAGCGCACGGTACTCTCGCTTGGTCAGGCGTTTGAGTCGGCCACTGAGTTTCATCGTCAGCACCCTGATCTGTCGGCGCTTGGACTTGATTGATGAGTGTCGTGAGCGCTACTCTTTCGCAACAAGATCGCGAACACGGCGATAAAGTTTTTTGGCAGCTCGCGGTCTTGCTAGGTGTCATTGTCACAACCTACTTTGCCCTGGTGCCCTACTTTGGTTTGAACATCGCGTTTCATTTCTACATGATGATGTGGATCACGATGGCGACGGCCTTCAACATTAGTTCTGGCTTTTCAGGCTATATGCCCTTTGGCTATGTCGCCTTTTATGGCATTGGCGCGTTCACCACAGCGATCCTGGTCAAAAAGTTGGGCTGGAGCGTCATCGCAGCCGTGCCGATGGCTGGCGTTGCAGGGGTGATTCTGAGTCTGTTGTTTGCGCCGACGCTACGTTTGTCTGGCATTTATTTTGCAATCGTCAGTTTGGCGTTGGCCGCCATTTGTCGCTTGATTATTACGAACCTACCCGAAGAGTGGACCGGCGGCAGCTTTGGTCTGCAGCTTGGTAGCCGTGCAGAGCCTTTGAATGCCTTCTTTCTGATGATGGCGGTGATGCTATTGGCGATTGCAAGCGTGTTATGGATGTCGCGCTCGCGCTTAGGCAAAGCGCTCAAGGCGGTGCGTGATGACCCCGAAGCCGCAAGCATGATGGGTGTCAATATTGGGTGGGTACGCTTAAAGGGCTGGATGCTTGCGGCGTTTTTTCCGGCCTTGTGCGGCGGAGTCGAGGCTTGGTATACCAACGTGGTGGATACTGAAACGGCGTTCAACACCTTAGTGACCACCAAAACAGTGATTTACGCTGTGGCAGGCGGGCTAGGCACGGTCACGGGGCCAATCGTGGGTGCGATTGCCATGTCGTGGATCGACGAGTTGGTGTGGCGTAGATTTCCTTTGGCCAATCTGCTGATCTTGGGTGTGGCCGTGATGGCCTTGGTGCTGTTTTTGCCGCGTGGCATTGTCGGAAGCGTGTTGCGCGCACGGCCGCGGTGGCGCCGTTTTATTCCTTGAGGCCGCGATGACTGCATTGATGATAAATGGCTTGGTCAACGGCGTGATTGTCGGAGGTCTCTATGCCTTACTGGGCTTGAGTTTAAGCTTGCTGTACGGTGTTTTGCGCGTGGTGAACTTTGCGCATGGCGAACTCGTGATCGCAGGCTCTTATGTCGCGTATGTTTTGTTCAGTACCTTTGGTTTGTCGCCGCTTGCGGCGCTGCCACTGGCCGCGATTAGCTTTTTTATTGCGGGGTGGGGTGCGTATTTTGTACTAATCCCTAGGCTGTCTAAAAGCGACGATCCCGAGACCGCTTCGTTTCTGTTGATGTATGGGTTTTCAATTGCGATGGCTGCGTTGCTCTTGTTGATTTTTGAAGCCGACTCGCGTTCGATTGATTACTCTTTTGATCCCATTTCGATTCCCATTGGTCCGGTCAATGTATCGACTGCGCGCCTTGTGGCGCTTGCTGTGACTGCGGTGGTGTCTGCCGTGATGACGTGGTTTTTGTTCCGCACCCTGCCAGGTAAGGCCTTGCGCGCGGCGACGATGAATCGCGAGGCTATTCAAATTGTTGGCGTCAATATCGAACGCCTGTCAGCGTTTGCGTTTGCCCTGACCTTTGGCATTGCTGGCGTGACGGGGGTATTGATTGCCTTGGTGTTTCCGGCCTTTGGACCGTTCTCTGGTGCTGAGTATTCGATCATTGGCTTTATTGTGATTGTACTGGGTGGCTTGGGCAATCCGATGGGTGCCTTGATTGCCGGAATCTTCTACGGCATTGCCGAGCAGATGGCGACGGTATTTTTGGCGCAAGCGCTCGCGCAGATTGTCGGCTTTGGCCTGTTGGTTGCGACAATCTTGGTTCGACCGACCGGTTTATTTGGTTTCAGGGCGTTGCGATGACGGCCTTGATCGAGGTTGCAAATCTGACCAAACGCTTTGGTGGTTTGACGGCGCTTGATGGCGTGAGTCTGGCGGCCAGTGCAGGCCAGGTGTTAGGGATCATTGGTGTAAACGGCGCTGGTAAAACGACGCTCATGAACTGTATCTGCGGCCTCTATGTGCCCGACAGTGGCACGGTGCGCATCGATGGTCATGACACGACAGGTCGACCCTCACACGAGGTGGCGCAACGGGGCATCGGTCGCACGTTTCAGATTCCGCGCGTGTTTAGAAAAATGTCGCTTATCGACAATCTGATGGTGCCGGTGCTGTCATGGTCACAGTCCGACACAGAATTAATGTCTAAAGCTGAGATGATTCTCGAGCAGTTTAAGCTCATCGATTTGAGGCACAACTTTGCTGAAGAGCTTTCGGGCGGGCAACAAAAGCTTCTTGAGATGGCTCGTATGCTGATGCCTGATCCTCGCGTGGTGATGCTTGATGAACCTTTCGCCGGTGTTCATCCTGATTTATGCGCGTTTATGATCGAGCGCATCAGCGATATGGCTGAGCAAGGTAAGGCGGTGCTGTTAATTAGTCACGACCTCACGTCTATTTATCGCCTGTCTAACCACCTTATCGCCATGAACCAAGGCCAGGTGATTGCGCAAGGCGGTGTACAAGACATTCGCAGCAACCCTGATGTGATCGAGGCTTATCTTGGCCATTGAAACAATCTCAACCTTGCATGCGCCAATGCCAGCGATGGCATTGCACGATGTCGACGTGGCTTATCACGGGGATATTCGAATTTTGCAAGACCTGAGTTTGCGAGTTGAACAAGGTGGCATTACAGGTGTGATTGGCCCTAATGGTGCGGGTAAGTCGACCGCCTTACGCACCTTGTTTGGTTTGCTCAAGCCTGTGAAAGGCGATGTGTACGTGGGCGGCAAGTGCGTCACCGGTATCGCCCCTTGGTCTTTTATTTCGCATGGTGTGGCCATGGTGCCGCAAAGTCGTAGTCTGTTTAATGAATTGAGCGTTGACGACAATTTACGACTGGCCTGCTGGACATTTCGTGGCGACAAAGTGCGTGTCGAGCAAGCGCTTGAGCGTGCCTACAGTCGGTTTCCAATGCTTAAAGATAAGCGCAACCAGATGGCAGGTGCGATGAGCGGCGGTCAGCAACGATTTCTAGAACTCGGTCGTGCGTTGGTGTTGGATCCCAAGGTGTTGTTGCTTGACGAACCCACGGCGATGGTGGCGCCTAGATTGAGCGCCGAGATCTACGATTTTATTGCCGGGTTGCCCGCCCAAGGCATTTCGGTATTGCTGATTGATCAGAATGTGCGTCAATGTGTCAGAGTGTCGACACATGTCTATGTACTGGAGTTAGGTCGCAACAAAGTCAGTGGCAGTGTGCAGGATTTCGCGCAAGACCATACGTTGCGGGATTTAATCGCGCAATGGGTGGATTACAAAATCGATTCTTAAGCCCTTAAGGAGACTTACATGTTCAAACGTGAATTGTTCAAAGCCATTCTGGCTGCAAGTGTGTTGTCTTTACCCGCTGCACAAGCTTATGCGCAGGCCGATAAGCCGATTCGAATTGGTATGACAGTCTCGTCAAGTGGTACGTTTGCTTTGGCGGCGCAGTCTGGCCAGCGCGGTGTTGAGATTTGGATTGATGATGTGAATGCGCGCGGTGGAATCGATATTGGAGGAGTCAAACGCAAGCTTGAGTTGGTTAAGCTCGATGATCGTAGTGATAAAACGATTATTCCAAAAGTGTACGAAACTCTAATCAAAGAAGAAAAGTGTGACTTTTTGTTTGGACCCTTTGGCTCGACGCTGACCAGTGCGGCAGCCAGTACGACCGAAACGAACAACAAGATGATGATTATTTGGTCGGCGTCTGCAGATTCAATTTACGCACAAGGCTTTAAGTCGATTGTGTCGGCTACGCAGATTGCTGGCACACTACTGGGCCAAAACGGCGTGCGTGCCTTGCACGCGATGGGCGTCAAAAAGATTGCGTTTGCCTATCTTGACGAGCCGTTTCCGGCCTCGTTGACCCAAGGCGCTGTCGCTTTGGCAAAAGAGCTCGGTATGGAAGTCACGCAAAATGAAAAATTTGCCAAAGGCACCAAAGATTTCAATATCATGATCCAGAAAGCCAAGGCCAGTGGTGCCGAGGCATTTTATCCAACGGCCTACGAAGGCGACCAGATGACCATTGCGCGGCAGTTACGCGAAACCAATGCGTTATTTAAAGCCGTCTATTTTGTGTATGCGTCACAGCCGCAGTTTTTACAGCAGGCGGGTAAGGATGGCTTATACGCCTTAAGCCAAACGCTATTACATGACAAAATTAACTGGAAGGTCACGCATGGTTTGAATCGCGAACAAATGACGGCACGCTATGCAAAAATGTTTCCGAATGCCCAATACCCCGCTGACTTTCAGACTGCTTTAGCCTACGGTGCAGGTGTGGTTGCAGAAGAGATGATTAAGAAGGCGCAGTCCTTAGACGCTGCCAAACTTAAACAGGCGGCGCTGGATTTGAACGACAAGATGGTGACCATTACAGGCGAGTACAAGATCGACAATACCGGTAAACAGTTTAAAAATGAATTTGCCATCATGCAGAATATGCCAGCGGGCCCTGAAGTAATTTATCCGCCTGCGGTGGCTACAGCAAAGGGTGTATACCCAGCGCCTGCGTTTAACGCACGGTAAACGTGCGAGTGTTCTAGCCTAGGCTTGGTGGCGTGGCGCTCGTTAAGCGCACACGTTCTAGTCTCAGTCAGATAACGTGGCCTTGCACCCAGCAAGCGCCGCGTTTTTTTAGTAGGCGATGCTTCGCCTGTTCAGTGCGCCGCGATTGCTATTTTTTCAGTAACTTCGCCACAGCCGCCTGCGCTTCTTCTGATTGCAGGCGTTCAGAAAACAAACCAAACTCATAATTCAGCGTTTCATGCAGAATGGGGCGCTGCGCGTGTTTCATCATGCGCTTTGACAGCTGCAAGGCTTGGGGGGGCAGGGCGGCTAACTCGTCGCCTAGCGCTTGCGCGATCGCCAAGGCTTGGCCAGCGTGGGTCACCTGAGTGATAAACCCGGCCTCAAACGCCTCTTGTGCGCCAAAGGTTTTGCCCCGCAGCAGCCAGTCTGAGGCGCGCCGCGCGCCCACAATTTGCGCAAGCAACACGCTTGAGGCGCCTTCAGGGCAAAGCCCCAGTGCCACAAACGGGATCGTGAACAAGGCGTTGTCAGCCGCACAGATAAAATCACAGTGCTGCAGCATCGTCACGCCGATACCGATTGCACGCCCTTCAACAGCAGCAATGATCGGCAAATCACAATCGATCAGGCTGCGCAACAAAATGATGCCACCACTATCGCACTCGGTGCGAGGTTTTTGAAAATCTTTTAGGTCGTTGCCTGCGGTGAAATAGTTGCTTGCACCCGTGATCACGAGGGCACGACAATCTTTGTTTGTACTTGCGGCACGCACGTGCTCAGCTAAAGACAGATAGGTAGCAACGTCAAGCGCATTGCGACGCTCGGGGCGATTGATCGTCAGCGTGAGTACGCCATTATTTTCGTGCGTTAAAACGGTATCGCTCATTTGATGTTCTCTTTGCCTGGCGCAAATGTAAAAAAAGACCAGACACTGATTAGGTGCCTGATCCTTCTTTGTAACGCATAACGCTTGCTTGCACTAGAGGGGGTTCAGTGTTGAGCCGCGACCCCCAAGTGCTTTGCCTATGCGCGTAACAACCTCACTCTTAATCGCGACTGCCGCCGGTGATGCCTAAAATGGCAAGCAGGTTAGCAAACACGTTGTACACGTCTAAGTAGATCGCAAGCGTTGCTGACACGTAGTTGGTTTCTCCGCCGTTCACCACACGTTGCAGATCAATCAGCATAAAGGCCGAAAAGATCACAATCGCCACCACCGAAATCGTCAGCATCAAGGCAGGTAACTGCAAGAAGATGTTGGCGACGCTGGCAAGAATCAAGATCACCACGCCGACGAACATAAACTTACCAAGCCCAGACAGATCACGTTTGATCGACGTCGCCAGCGTTGCCATCGTGCCAAACACGGCTGCCGTGCCACCAAAGGCAAACATCACCAGTTGTGTGCCGTTGCTCATGCCGAGCACGTGGCCCAGCAGGCGCGAGAGCATCATGCCCATGAAGAACGTAAAGAGCAGCAGCAGGCCAACGCCGAGCGAGGTCTCTTTGTTCTTTTCGATCAAATACATCAAGCCAAAGGCTCCGACCAAAAAGACGATCATTGAAATGAACGGGCTGGTTGCCATGACTTGATTGATGCCACTGTACATACCAAAGGCTGCGCCCAGAACAGTCGGGATCAGCGAGATGGCCAGCAACCAATAGGTGTTGCGCAGCACGCGATTACGTACCGCGACGTCAGCGACGTCACTATATTGGCCGGGATTTAAAGAAGGACGAAATTCAGACATAGTTAGCTCCTGTCACAAAATTGGACTTAGGTAAATTGTGTTCACCTCAGTCTATGACCGAAAGCATACCTGACAGTTCCCTGAATGGCTAGATTTCCTACAAATTGTGGTGTTTTTCGCAACGAAACTGAAAAGACCCTCACTCGCCCGGGTTCAAACATGGCAACGACTTGACGCGTACGAGACCAATCGCTTGCAGTTCAGGCAGGTGTGCGGTCAGGTCAACTGATGGGCTTTGAGGTCGTGCCCACCCGCTTTGTACTGCGCCCAGCGCAGACGAGCGGCGATTTTGTCGTCTTCGTCGTCAGAAACAATTTCGATCACGCGAGCGGTGCTGCCTAAGGTGGGCGGACACAGATCGTCAAGATTGAGCAGCCAGGCCGCGGCGGGTGCGCGCGCCAAGATTGGCCCTAAGTCGCTTGAGACCAGCCAAATCGGTGTTTGCTCGGCTAAAGGGTCCGTGGCCATCACGTGCGGAACAAAAGCCGTAGGTTCAACGGCCCACAGTTTGTCATCAAACGCTTTGAGTCGTTGAACGTCGCTGCAATAGACCACGATTTGATGGCCCGCAAGATATTGCTTGAGCGTGGTTTGACACGCCTGCCCGATTTTTTCAGTTGCGCCAAAAGCAAAATCGATACGGGCCATTTGTTTGACCTAGGCTCGGTTGATAAGATATTGCAGCAACATAGGCACGGGTCGCGCGGTTGAGCCTTTTTCACCACCGCCACGCCAGGCAGTACCGGCGATATCGAGGTGGGCCCAAGGGTAGGCTTTGGCAAAGCGCGATAAAAAGCACGCGGCTGTCACTGCGCCGCCGGGCTGGCCGCCAATATTAGCCATATCCGCAAAGTTCGACTTCAGTTGTGCTTGATAAGCGTCGTCAAGCGGCAAGCGCCAGGCCGTATCCATTGACTGTCTGCCGGCCGCTAACAAAGCCTCGGCTAGCGCGTCGTCGGTTGAAAACAAACCTGTATTGACCTTGCCCAGGGCGACAACGCAGGCACCTGTTAAGGTTGCGATGTCAATCACGGCCGAGGGTTTAAAACGTTCGGCGTAGGTCAGGGCGTCGCACAAAATTAACCGACCTTCAGCGTCTGTGTTGAGGATTTCAATGGTCTGGCCCGACATACTGGTGACCACATCGCCCGGTTTGTTGGCGGTGCCGCTAGGCATGTTTTCGCAGGTAGGGATCAGACCAATGATTTCGCCCGGCAAACCGATTGCAGCCAAGGCGTGAAACGTTCCTAAAACACTTGCGGCTCCGCACATATCGAACTTCATTTCGTCCATGGTGGCCGCTGGTTTGAGCGAGATACCACCCGAATCAAAGGTAACGCCTTTACCGACTAAAACAATTGGGCCCGCCGCGACTTTTGCGCCGCGCTTTGCGACGACGGCTTTGCCTTTGTAGTGCAGCACAATAAACCGAGGTTGTTCAATTGAGCCACGCGCAACGGATAAAAACGAGCCCATTTTGAGGGCTTCGATCTGTTTGCGGTCAAGCACCTTGACGCTGATACTTTTAAATTCTTTGGCGAGTTTTTTTGCTGCTTCACCCAGATAAGTTGGGGTGCAGATGTTACCGGGCAAATTGCCTAAGGTACGTGCCAAAGACATACCGTTTGCCAGAGCACTGCCCTCGGTTAGGCCAAGCGTGGCACTGGCGCGGTCTGCAGCATTTGCAAATTGCAGCGTCACTTTTTTGAGCTTTGGACGCGCGTTCAGATCGGGCTTACCAAAAGTGGCGTCGTAGTGATAGGTGGCTTCGCCACAGGCTGCAGCGGCCGCGCGAGCGCGCTCGCGCACGGACGTCGCGCCACACTCAATCGCGGCCAAGGTTGAGGTGGCGTCTGCGAGCCGGGCTTGCACACAAAACGAGGCAAAGGCCTGTTCGGCGCGTGCGTGCGCGCGAGGGTTGTAGTCAGCTTGCTTGCCCAGGCCCACTAAGACCACCCGAGGCGAGGCCACGCCTGCCAAGTTGCGCAGTACCAATGTGGCACCCGCGCGCGCCGAAAACTCGGCTTTGACGACGGCGCGCAGCGTCCCTGCGCAAGCGCGGTCAAGCGCATCGGCGGCGGTGCTTAAGACGCCGTCGGCAAAGACGCCAACCGCAAGTGCCGGCGTTTTTGTTTGATGGGGGCTTGCTGAAATGCTGACACTGAAATCCATGAGGACGACCTCTAAACGTGAACAATGCTTGAATTATCTCGCAAGTTGCCAAGAGGATAGAAGCTTATTCCAAAAAGTTATTATAATTATTTTCTATATTACTTATAATCGTTATTTGGCTTTTTGCCAGATTGGCGACGCCCTTTTTAAGCCGGCGCAGTTTTACGGAGAAAATAATGAATTTGCAGCAATTTCGCTTTGTTCGAGAAACCATTCGACGCGATTTCAATTTGACCGAAGCGGCGCGCAGCTTGTTTACCTCGCAACCTGGCGTCTCAAAAGCCATTCTCGAGTTTGAGGACGAACTCGGGGTGCAGATTTTTGAGCGTCATGGCAAGCGCATTAAAGGCCTCACCAAGCCTGGCACGGCGGTGGCGCAGGTGGTCGAGCGTATTATGCGCGAAGTCGATAATCTTAAAAAAGTGAGTGACGAATTCGCTCGTCGCGACGAGGGCAGCTTGGTGATCGCCTGTACGCACACGCAGGCGCGCTACGTCTTGCCAAAGATTATTCCTGCATTTCGAAAGCAGTTTCCAAAGGTGCACTTGTCTTTGGCCGAGGGGAGCCCGCCACAGCTTGCAGAGATGGTGTTGCACGAGCAGGCGGATTTGGCGATTGCAACCGAGTCGCTCGGCCTGACTCCGGGCCTCGAGACCCTGCCTTGCTACACCTGGGAACACACTGTGGTGGTGCGACCCGAGCATCCACTGGTGGCCTTGTCAGGTAAAAAGGGCTTTGTTTTAACCCTAGAGCAGGTAGCGAACTATCCTCTGGTGACCTATGACCGAGCGTTTTCAGGCCGCCGTTCGGTTGACCGTGCGTTTGACGCCAAAGGTTTAACCCCTGATATCGTGCTTGAGGCGATTGATGCCGACGTGATTAAAACCTACGTTGATGTGGGTTTAGGGATCGGGATCATCGCAGGCGTGGCCTATGAGCCGTTGCGTGACACGAATCTGGTCAGT
Organism: Bordetella parapertussis; assembly: GCA_945887835.1. Lineage (GTDB taxonomy): Bacteria > Pseudomonadota > Gammaproteobacteria > Burkholderiales > Burkholderiaceae_B > Zwartia > Zwartia parapertussis_B. The sequence goes on from CAMCZQ010000041.1 coordinate 12,984, forward strand.
ATCCCTTGTGGGCACCTGTTTGGGGTGCAAACGACACGCGTGGCCTTGAAGTCAGGCGTATTTTTACGGGACTACGTCTACACCTTTATCGCCATGTTGACGCCAGAGTTGAGCGAGACAGAAATACGCGAACGTGTTGAAAATAAACAAGAAAAATAATATACAAATGAGAATAGGTATTATTACGCTTGCTTTATAAATAAGAATCATTATCATCTAGTCTGTTCATTCTTAATTTTAAGGAGCAGCTATGATCCCTTCCCTTAGTGCAGTAGTGGTTGGTGCCGACCGTCTCGGTAATATCCCTAACCTGCTACGCGAACACAATATCGCCATCACGCATCACATTACTGGGCGCGACCCGTCGCATCAAAAAAAGGCATTGCAACTCCCCAGCGGGACACAGGTGGTGATTTTGCTCACTGACTTTTTAGGCCACAACGTCATGAAAACCTTCAGAAACGCAGCCCAAAAGGGGGGGATTCAGGTGGTGGCTTGTCGGCGCTCTGTCTGCGCGATGCAGCAGGCTCTTGCGCAAGGTGGCCTGTGTCAGGCTGAGGGTTGCGAACTAAAGGCAAAGAGGGCTTAGGCCGTAAGAGCTCGCGAGGGTGGTGCGCACCTTTAAAGGCGGCGCGCACCATTAAAACGCCTTGTCCAATAGGCCAGATTCATATTTTCAATTCTAACGACACCGCCGGCAGCCGGCGCGTGTACAAACTGCTCCGACCCTAAATACACCCCAACGTGCGAGTTGCGACGCCCAAGGGTATTAAAAAACACCAGGTCGCCCACTTGCAGATCGCTGCGCGGCACTTCGGTCCCAAACAGGGCAATATCATAAGAGCGTGGCGGCAGTTTCAGGCCAAGCGATTGCTGGGCTGAGTGCAGCACTAAGCCACTGCAATCAAAACCGGTTTCGGGTGATTTTCCGCCCCAACGGTATCGAATACCAAGTTGAGTGAGTGCCTGCAATGCTAAGGGATGGTGGATATCGTCTGTAAGTAAGCCGGCACCGTTTTTAGAGCGGGATAAAAACGAGCCGATCGGATCCGCCGAAGTGCGCCAGTCTGTCGAGGCGCTCAGGCCTGAGCCACCGGTGCCCGTGCACCCGCTCAACGCCGCTGTGAGCGCGCATGCGCCTGCAAGCAGCGACAGACGCAGCCAACGAAAAAAAGTACAAGATGCAAGAGAGGTGAAAATCTTGTCAGGCATTATCGAGTTGAGTGGTAAGGGTCAAAAACAAACAGACCAGAGAATAAACATCGGCCAAGATAAAGTGACCAAGGTAAAAAATTGCGGGTCGACGTAAAAAAAACCAACAATAAGCAAAGGGTGTTGCAAAGATGGCAAGCCTCGTGCAAGCTTTACCTGTCACAATGTTATTACAAAAAGCGATTGTTGCCACAAAAAGCACCCACGAGACCTCTGATGAACCCGATCCAGCTGACCCATCAACACTCCCTTCGGCAAAAAGATGCGTTCTGGCGCGAAGAAGCCGCAGGTATCCACTGGGAGACCCCTTTTACTGAAGTGCTTGATTATTCAAAGCCACCCTTTGCCCGCTGGTTTGTCGGCGGGCGCACAAACTTATGTTTTAACGCCGTTGACCGTTGGCTGGACACCCAAGCCGACGACCCAGCTTTGATCTGGATCTCGACCGAGGTCGAGCAAGAACTCACCTACAGTCGTCGGCAACTGTATCGCGAAGTCAATGCGGTCGCGGCAATGTTGCAGGCTCAGGGTGTTGAGCAAGGCGATCGGGTGTTGATTTATATGCCGATGGTGCCTGAGGCTGTTTTTGCGATGTTGGCCTGTGCACGTCTGGGGGCAATTCATTCGGTCGTGTTTGGCGGGTTTGCCTCAGTGAACCTGGCGCAGCGCATCGACGATGCCTCACCCAAGGTCATTGTGTGCGCGGATGCCGGTTCACGCGGGGGTAAAGTCACGCCCTACAAACCTTTGTTAGACAAAGCGATCGCGCTGGCGAAGCGACCACCCCAAAAAGTCATCGTGGTCGATCGTGGCTTGTTTGCCTTTGAACCCGTGGTAGGCCAAGACCTTGATTACGCGAGCCTTCGCACCCAGTTCGAAGGGGCCGTGGTGCCCGTGACCTGGCTTGAGTCTTCGGAGCCTAGCTATGTGCTGTACACCTCAGGCACAACCGGCAAACCCAAGGGCGTGCAGCGTGATACGGGGGGCTACGCAGTGGCTTTGGCCTCGTCGATGCAGCGTATCTTTAACGGCAAACCCGGCGATACGTATTTGTGCACCAGTGATATTGGTTGGGTGGTCGGACACTCTTACATTGTGTATGGCCCGTTAATCGGCGGTCAAACGACACTGTTATACGAGGGCACGCCTGTGCGCCCCGATGGTGGTATTTTATGGAGTCTGGTCGAGCGCTTTAAGGTCAACACCATGTTCTCAGCGCCCACCGCGATTCGGGTACTCAAAAAACACGACCCTGCGTTACTCAAAAAATACGATCTGTCCAGCTTGCGAGCGCTGTATCTGGCGGGTGAACCGTTAGATGAACCCACCGCCCGATGGATTTCTGAGGGGCTGGGTCGCCCCATCATTGACAACTATTGGCAAACTGAATCAGGCTGGCCGATTTTGGCGGCACAGCCGGGTATTGCTGCGGTTCCCACAAAATTCGGCAGCCCGTCGTTTCCGGTGTACGGCTTTGATGTGCGCGTGCTAGACGAACAAACCGGCGAGGATCTTGGCCCGAACCAAAAAGGCGTCGTTGCGATCGTGCCACCATTACCCCCGGGTGCGATGACCACGATTTGGGGCGATGATGCGCGCTTTGTGGAGACCTATTTTTCCTCAGTGCCCGGCCGCTTGGTTTACTCAACCTTTGACTGGGGCCTGACCGATGAAGACGGTTACTGGTTCATTTTAGGTCGCACGGATGACGTGATTAATGTTGCAGGGCATCGCCTGGGTACTCGCGAAATCGAAGAGTCGATTAATTGCCACGCTGCAGTCGCAGAATCTGCAGTGGTCGGCATCGCCGATCAGCTTAAGGGTCAGGTTGCAGTGGGTTTTGCTGTGCTCAAAGATGCCAGCTTGTTTGCGCAACCGGGCGAACTGCTCAAACTCGAAGGCGACATTATGCGTCTGGTGGATGAACAACTTGGCCCCGTGGCGCGACCCTCGCGCGTGCGGTTCGTGACGGCGCTGCCCAAGACGCGCTCTGGTAAAGTGCTGCGTCGGGCGATTGCGGCCGTCTGCGAGGGACGCGACCCCGGCGATCTCACTACAATCGAAGACCCCTCTGCACTTGAACAAATTAAGGACTCACTGTGAAAACCAAAGCCGTACTGACTGATGCCGATGTTTCTAAAATCCTGGCTGCCTCTAAAGCCCATGCGAATAAAAACAATTGGGCCGTGACCATTGCGGTGGTAGACGATGGTGGTCATCTGCTGGGCTTGCAACGCCTTGACGGAGCCGCTGCAATGTCCGCGCACATCGCACCCGCCAAAGCGCACACCTCGGCGCTTGCGCGTCGCGAAACCAAAGTCTACGAAGACATTATCAACAATGGCCGAACTGCCTTTTTGTCGGCGCCAACCTTGCAAGGCATGCTCGAAGGCGGCGTACCAATTATGGTTGAGGGTCAAGTGATCGGCGCCGTCGGCGTGTCGGGCGTGAAATCTTCAGAAGACGCAGAGATCGCTGCGGCCGGCATTGCTGCGTTGACAGCTTAATTTATTGAAAGACTCCAGCAAATGATCAAAACGTATTGATCCTGGACATCACGGAGACCAGACACATGGCGAACTCAATCGAATCCACCTTAGTTGAAACGCGCGTATTTCAACCGCCTCAGGGCTTTGTTGAACAAGCCAATGTGGCGGGTCAGGCAGGCTATCAGGCCCTGCTCGAGGCAGCCGATCGTGATCCCGAGGCCTTTTGGGCCAAGCAGGCGCGTGAGCATTTGTACTGGACTAAACCGTTTACCAAGGTGCTCGATGAGTCGCGTGCGCCGTTCTTTGAGTGGTTTGCTGATGGTGAACTTAACGTCTCGGCCAATTGCTTAGACGTCAATCTGAAAAATGGCAACGCCAACAAAGTCGCAATTATTTTTGAAGCCGATGACGGTGTTGTTAAAAAAATTACGTATCAAGCGCTACACGATCGCGTGTGTCAGTTGGCCAATGGTCTCAAAGCACTGGGTCACCAGAAGGGCGAGCGCTCGATCATCTATATGCCGATGTCGATTGAAGCGGTTGTGGCAATGCAGGCCTGTGCCCGCCTGGGTATCATTCACTCCGTGGTGTTCGGCGGCTTCTCGGCTAAAAGTCTGCACGAGCGCATTACCGACGTGGGTGCAAGCTTAGTGCTGACGGCCGATGAACAAATGCGCGGCGGCAAGGCAATTGCGCTTAAACCGGCCGTCGACGAGGCCTTGGCGATGGGCGGTTGCGAGGCTGTGCGTCATTGCATCGTTTATAAGCGCACGGGCGGCAAAATCGCCTGGGATGCCAAACGTGATCTGTGGTTGCACGAGCTCGTTGACAAACAAGCCACCACCTGTGAGCCTGTCGCCGTCGGTGCTGAACATCCCCTGTTTATCTTGTATACCTCAGGCTCAACCGGTAAGCCCAAAGGCGTACAGCACTCTTCGGGTGGTTATTTGCTGTGGGCCAAGCTCACGATGCAATGGGTATTCGATGCAAAAGCGAAGGATGTTTTTTGGTGCACGGCCGACGTGGGTTGGGTCACGGGCCATACCTATGTCGCCTATGGTCCTCTGGCGGCTGGTTTGACGCAAATTGTGTTTGAAGGTGTGCCCACCTATCCGAATGCGGGGCGTTTTTGGAAGACGATTCAAGAGCACAAAGTATCGATTTTTTACACCGCACCTACAGCGATTCGGTCGTTGATTAAAACGTCAGATGCAGATCCTGCTGTGCATCCCAAAAGCTTTGATATGTCGAGTTTGCGCCTGTTGGGTTCGGTGGGCGAGCCCATCAACCCAGAAGCCTGGATGTGGTACCACACCAATGTCGGAGGTGGGCGTTGCCCCATCGTCGATACCTGGTGGCAAACAGAAACTGGCGGACATATGATTACGCCACTGCCAGGCGCGACACCCTTAAAACCGGGCTCGTGCACCACGCGTTTGCCTGGCATTACCGCGGCGATTGTCGATGAAGTTGGGGGCGACGTTGCCGCAGGCAACGGTGGCTTCTTGGTGATTAAGCGCCCTTGGCCTTCAATGATTCGCGGGATCTGGGGTGATCCTGAGCGCTACGTCAAAAGCTATTTTCCGCCAGAGTTGGGCGGCTATTATTTGGCAGGCGATGGCGCACAATGCGACAAAGACGGCTGCTTCTGGATTATGGGCCGTATTGATGACGTGTTGAATGTTTCTGGCCACCGTTTGGGTACGATGGAAGTCGAATCCGCCCTCGTGGCGCACGAAATGGTGGCTGAGGCCGCGGTCGTTGGGCGTCCAGACGCAACCACCGGCGAGGCGATCGTTGCCTTTGTCGTGCTCAAACGCGCACGCCCTGAAGGTGACGAAGCGATCGCACTAGGCAAGCAACTGCGCGACTGGGTCGCCAAAGAGATCGGCCCGATTGCCAAGCCAAAAGAGATTCGTTTTGGCGATAACTTACCCAAAACACGCTCAGGCAAAATTATGCGTCGCTTGTTGCGCGTAGTGGCTAAAGGCGAGGCGATTACGCAAGATATTTCAACGCTTGAAAACCCGGCGATCTTGGATCAGTTGTCTAAACCGGTTTAAGTGACTGTAAAAGTAGTTGCACGATCGACGATATTGTCGTAAACCTTTGGTTCGGTTGTTGGATGTTGAGTCGTTTAACACCAAAGAATATTTTTCAACAAAAAGGGAGCTTCTTCATGTCTTATCTTAAACCGTCGTTTTTAAAGGTGCTGGGTCTGCTTGCAACCGCCGCCTTACTTTCAATCAATAGTGCCTCGGCGCAGGTGGACACACTGGCCAGTATCAAACAAAAGGGCAAGATGGTAGTGGGCGTCAAGGCCGATTACAAACCCTTTGGTTATGTGGATCCGTCGGGAAAAATCGTCGGTTTTGAAATCGACATGGCTAACGAAATCGCCAAAAAATTAGGCGTATCAATCGAATTGATCCCTGTTGTGGCTGCTAACCGCATGGAGTTTGTCAAGCAGGGTCGCACCGATCTGATGATCGCGACCATGTCCTACAAGCCCGATCGCGCTGAAGTGGTGGCCATCCCCGAGCCTTTCTATTACGCCAGTGCTGCTGCACTCTTTGCTAAAAAGAATTCTGGCTTAAAGGCCTGGACAGACCTTAAAGGCAAAACGGTGTGCGGTATTCAGGGCGCGTACTACAACCGCCGTACGGGCGATGAGTTTGGTGCAAAACTGCTAACTTTTAAAGGCTCAACTGAAGCCCTGGCCGCGCTCGAGGCGGGCAATTGTGTAGGGATGGTTTTTGACTCAACCTTTTATGCCGGCCTAACCGGTGAGGCAAAATGGGCTGACTACGCCATCATGTTGCCTTTGATTGATCCAGAGCCTTGGGGCATGGGTCTGCGCAAAGAAGATGCTAAGTTTGCGGCCTTTATTAGTGACACATTAAAAGAATGGCATAAAACGGGTTTCATTATCGGGCTTGAAAAGAAGTGGGGCATCTCGCCCTCGCCATATCTGGTCGAGCAGAACGCAAAATTCAAATAATTTGGTTGGGTAACAGGCCGAGCAAGTGATGGATAGTGTTGCGGCCTGGTTTAAATGGCTACACCAGACGAGCGGCATCAAGCTAACGATTTTTTACGATCGCTATGACCGCTCGCGTTTTCTTGAAGGCCTGAGCACCACGCTTGAGTTGTCGGCCATCGTGATTGTGTTGAGTCTTTTCTTTGGTGCGATTGTCGCTTGGCTGGTTGGCACGAAGTATCAATGGCTTCGCCGTTGTGTCGGTGCGTACGTTCAACTGTTTCGTAATACGCCGCCGCTCGTTCAGATTTATTTCTTTTATTTTGCGATTGGCCCACTCTTGCCGAAGGTGGGAGGTGCGCCGCTGTTGGGCTCGCTGGGTTGGGCGATTGTCGCTTTGACTTTGCTTGAAACCGCGTTTACGGCAGAGATTTTTAGGGCGGGTATTGAAGCGGTGCCCAAGGCGACGATTGAAGCGGCTCAGGCGCTTGGTTATTCGCGTACGCAAATTTTCAGGCGTGTCGTGTTTCCGCTCGCCTTACGCGTCACGATGCCAGCATTGAATAACAACCTGGTGAACCTAGTAAAAACCACCACCTTAGGCTACGCGATTGCCGTGCCAGAATTGCTTTATATGTCTGGTCAAATCTGGTCTGAACAAGTCAATGTGACTGAAATGATGATTGTGCTGTTGCTGACCTATATTGCGATTGTCGGTTTGATCAATCAATTGATGCAGTGGTTTGAAAAAAGGTTGTACGTACCGGGGTTTGGTCAATGAAACGTCTGCCGGTCATGCTGCCTTTTCGTTTGCAGCCTCAGGTCGGGCTGATTGATCGCTCGAGCGGGGGCGGTTTATTCGTTTGGCAAACAGGTCTGCTACTACTGGTTGCCTTGATCGGCTCGGTCGCGACCGCACAGGCCCAGGCAGTGGCTGCTCAGGCCTCGGTGTTGAGCTTGCTACTGAAGTGGACACCTCTGCTGGCACAAGGTTTCTTGTTCAATCTTGCGATTAGTTTCATGGCGATGCTGCTAGGGACTGCCGCAGGTGTCGTGTTGGGGTTGGCTCGAGTTTCACTGTTTGCGCCAGTGCGTGGCACCTCATGGCTGGTTGTACAGTTTTTTCGCAATGCGCCGTGGTTGGTGTTGCTATTTTTTGTCATGTTTTTGATGCCGTTTGAATTCAAAATTGGTCAGCACACGATTCCGTTTCCGGATTGGATCAAATCGACCATTGGCCTGGCGTTGCCAATCATGGCCAACATTGCAGAGATTGTGCGCGGTGCCGTGCAGTCGATTCCCTCGGCGCAATGGGAGGCCGCGCGTTCGCTTGCCTTTAATCGTCGGCAAATTTTATGGCAGATTATTCTGCCGCAGTGTATTAAGCGGATGCTGCCGTCGTGGATGAACTGGTATGCCATTTTGACAATGGCCACCACGCTCGCCTCGATTGTCGGGGTCTCAGAGGTGATGACAACGGTGGGCCATATTACTGCCGCCGAGTCGCGCACTGACTTTTTAATACCCATTTATAGCTATGTGCTGTTGTGGTTCTTTATATACTGCTATCCGATCGCTTGTTACACGCGTCGCCTTGAAGCGCGTTTTGCTGAGCGTTAAATAATGTCTAGATCTTCTATGCTATTGGATCGATTGCCTGGCAAACCTTAATTGAAACCTAATCAGAGATCTCAATGGAGCAGTCACTCACTTTGAAGCTACAAGACTTTTTGACTACGCACGCGATCAAGCTCGAGCGTCACGAACATGCGGCCGTGATGACGGTGGCTGAGTCCGAGTTGCTTGTTCCCTTGTTACCCGGGGCCAAAACAAAAAATCTGTTTTTGCGTGATAAAAAAGGGCTTAAACATTTTTTGGTCACAATCCCCGCTGCGCTCAGTGCGAATCTGAATCAGTTGGGTGATGTACTTGGTGCTGGGCGTTTAGGCTTTGCCTCGGCCGAGCGGCTACTCACGCATCTGGGCGTCACGCCAGGCTCGGTGAGCCTGCTAGGCTTGGTCAACGACGCGGGGCACAACGTACAATTTGTGATTGATCAGGCCTTGTGGAATGCCCCCGCTGTGCAAGCGCATCCGTTGATCAATACGGCGACGCTGGTGGTGCCACACGCCGACTTAGTCAGATTTTTAGCCGCCACCGGGCACGAACCTAAAATTATTTCTGTGCCCGCCAATGCGGCAGAGGATGTCGCACGATGACTTCGTCGTTTACTGAAAAAAGTTCAAGCCAACTCACTCAGCCCCAAGTGCGAATTCACGACGTCCACAAAGCATTTGGCGCGGTGAAAGTTTTGCGTGGGATGTCCTTAGCAGTGGGTGCTGGGCAGGCGATTTGTGTCATCGGGCCGTCGGGCTCGGGTAAATCAACCTTGCTGCGTTGTATCAATGGGCTGATCCCGGTAGATCGCGGCGAGGTCTTTGTGGGCGAGCATGCGGTGCATACCCTTAAATCCGATCACGACATGATCGCCTTGCGTAAAGATGTGTCGATTGTGTTTCAGCAGTACAACTTGTTTCCGCATAAGACGGCGTTGCAAAACATCATGATGGCGCCAATACAAGTCTTGGGTCAAAATAAAGACGAAGTGCATGAGCGTGCGTTGGGCTTGTTAAAAAAAGTCCGGCTCGAAGATAAAATGAATAATTATCCTGGTGAGCTTTCTGGCGGGCAGCAGCAGCGCGTGGCCATCGCGCGGGCGTTGGCCATGCAACCTTCAGTGATGTTGTTTGATGAGGTCACCGCGGCCCTTGATCCCGAAACGCGTAAAGAGGTGTTGCTGACGATTCGCCAGTTAGTCGAAGAGGGCATGACCTCAATCTTAGTCACGCACGAAATGGCCTTCGCACGCGAAATCGCTGATCGCGTGTACTTCACCGATCAAGGTGTGATTGTCGAAGAAGGCACGCCGCAGCAGATTTTTGATGAACCACAAGTCCAAAGAACCAAGGCGTTTCTTGAACAAGTTCTTTAGGGCTCTACCCTCAAACCAAACTCGGCACCGGCCTCAAGCAAGGCCTCAAGCACGTGTTCGGCATAGCCTCTAAAGACTAACAGTTCAAAAGTGAGTTCGTCAGAGCCGCGTGTAAGCGTCATGCCGATATGTCCAAAGCGCGTATTGGTTGCAGCACCAACCCCAAAGTGCTCTAACGCTAAATCCAGACTACAAAATTTATTGAGTGTGCGTTG
>CAMCZQ010000042.1 GCA_945887835.1 Bordetella parapertussis
ATGCACTGGCCAATATCCACAACGCCAAACGCGCCTACTCGGGCATGATCAATATTGTCGGCCAACATGCACTAGACCACATCCACAATAATGCCCCACTGAACTCTGATGTTGAAGCGGTCGCGCGCCCCATGTCGAACTGGGTCAAAACCACCATGTCGGCATCCGCCGCACCGCTTGACACCGCCGAGGCAATTTCACAAGCGCGCAGCACGCCTGGCCGCATCGCTACGCTGGTGCTGCCAGCCAACTGCGCTTGGGAGCCCTCTGACCCAGGTCACTACTCACCCGCACCTGCGCACCCTGCTGCAGCACCGCTGGCCGATACCGTACTGGCCTTGGCCCGTTTGCTGTCCGATCGCAAAACTGCCGAAGCGACCACGCTCTTGCTGGGCGGGCCCGCACTACGTGCAAAGTCAGCCACACTCGCTGGAAAAATTGCCGCACACACAGGCTGTAAATTGGCTTGTGAGCCACGCAACCCGCGTATGGAGCGCGGCCGCGGTCGGGTCAATATTGCGCCCTTGCCTTTTCCGGTAGACGGTGCGGTCGCCGTGCTCAAAGATGCCAAGCATTTGGTGCTGGTGGGTAGCGCCCCACCTGTGGCCTTTTTTGCCTACCCAAACAAGCCACGCATGATCAAGCAGCCTGATTGCGAAGTGCACACCTTGGCTACGCTTACGCATGACATCGAAGCGAGCCTGCAAGCGTTGGTAGATGCCTTGGGCGCACAAAACACCGCCCCCGCGCAATTGTCGACCGGCCCCATCATCACTGACTTGCCCACTGGCACACCCTCGGTCGAACACTTTGGCGCCATCATTGCGGCCACCTTGCCCGAAAACGCCATCATGGTTGACGAGGCCGTTACTTCGGGTCGTCAATTTGCCAAAACGCTGCCGCAAGCGGCAGCACACGATTGCATCGATATCACCGGCGGCGCAATCGGCTGGGGCTTGCCTGCCGCCGTTGGCGCCGCAGTGGCTTGCCCAGATCGCAAAGTGTTTGCCTTTATCGGTGACGGAAGTGCGATGTACACCGTGCAATCACTCTGGACCATGGCGCGCGAACAACTCGACGTGACCGTCGTGATTTTTGCCAATCGTTCGTATCGAATCTTGCGCGGCGAGCTGGCCAATATGGGCGGCCCCGAAGCGGGTGATAACGCCAAGCGCATGCTTGACCTTGATCGCCCATTTTTGGATTGGGTGTCGTTGGCTAAAGGACACGGCGTACCTGGCAGTCAAGTCACGACGCTTGAAGGCTTTGCGAATGCGATGCGCATTGCGGCCAAAGAAAAGGGTCCACGTCTGATTGAACTGGTGTTTTAAGGCACGAAGATTACGTTGCGCTGCTTCGTGTCAATACGACACGAAGCAGTATCACCGAATAAAAATTTCAAATTTTTTAATTAGCAGATAACCTTTTAAAACTCTTTTCTGAATACATGAGACTCAAAATATGAAATGCTATTGCGTCGTTAATTTTCGTGAAGCCCTCGAATTGATCGAGACTAAAACGCCTGAACCCACTGGTACTGAAGTGTTGGTGCAAGTGCGAGCGGCTGGTGTGTGCCACAGTGACATCCATTTTTGGGAAGGCGGTTACGACCTCGGTAATGGGCGTACGCTTTCACTAAAGGATCGCGGCATCAAGTTACCCATGACCATGGGTCATGAAACCGCGGGTACCGTCGTGGCGCTGGGCCCACAAGCCAAAGGCGTTGAAAAAGGTCGCAACTATTTGGTATACCCTTGGATTGGTTGCCGCGCGTGCCCCGCATGTTTAGATCAACTCGAAAATCACTGCTCCAACCCGCAATATCTGGGTGTGCATCGCCCAGGTGGCTATGCCGACCACATCCTTGTGCCCGATGCGCGCTACTTAATTGATATTGGTGATCTTGACCCTGCAGCGATTGCACCCTATGCCTGCTCAGGCATCACGACCTACAGCGCGCTGAACAAAATCGGCGCGAGTCTGTATCAAAAGCACCCGATCGTGATCATGGGTGCGGGGGGCTTGGGCTTAATGTGCCTGGCACTCGTCAAGGCCTTGAATGGCGTGGGCGCAATTGTGGTGGATATCGACCCAGTCAAACGCCAAGCCGCGCTTGACGCCGGCGCCCTGGCCGCCATCGATGGCGCAGCACCCGACGCCGCTCAGCAAATCATTGCCGCCAATGGTGGCAAACTGCTGCAAGGGATTGTGGACTTGGTTGGCGCAGCCTCAACCACCGAGCTTGGTTTTAACGTGATGATTAAAGGCGGCAAGCTGGTCATCGTTGGATTGTTTGGTGGTGCAGCCCCATGGCCGATTGCTTTCATTCCAATGAAGGCCGCACAAATTCTGGGCAGCTACACCGGCTCGCTCAATGAGATGCGCGAACTGTTGCAATTAGTCAAAGACGGCAAGATCACCCCAATCCCCGTCCATAAGCATCCGCTAGCCGATGCCGACAAAGTGTTGACCTCACTGCGTCAGGGCAAGGTGACGGGGCGAGCTGTGCTGACAGCTTAAAAAGAAAGCGCATTCTGTTAAACACTCAGCTTGCAGAGACTGGCTTGGCGGCTTGATAACGCTGCAAAGCCAGCAGCACCTGCCGGGTGGCCAGCGGTTTGCCCGCCAGGTGTTCTGATAGACGCGCTCGCAACGAAGTCCGTAAAGCGGGCTCTTTTTGTATGTCTTCAAAGTCTGGCGGTTCGGCATCTAGCCCGTAGCCTGTTTCTTGCAGCAACACCCACTCAAACCGACGCAAGGCACCAGCCGCGGGCGACCCTGTGGCCAGACGTTGCAAGGCCATCACGTAGGCATCAAATAAGCCTGGATGTGGATCTTCGCGGGGTAACAGCCGAAAAAGTAGCTCGTTCATGTACCAGCACGACATCAACGCGGCCCCAGGCAAGGGATGTACGCCCGCACACTCAGCCCGAGTCAGTGTTTTGACCTCACTTGCCCCCGTAAAAGACAGGAGCAAGGGCTGAAACAAAGACAACGCCGGGCGCAACACGGAGTGCGGGCGTTTGGCGCCTTTAGCCACCAGACTGACCCAGCCATGATCGCGTGAAAACGCCTGAACAATCAAAGAGGTTTCTCGCCAGGCCGTTGCATGCAACACATAGCCTGGGGTTTCGTGCACGCGCGTTGCGCGTTTATTCATAGCCCAGATCGCGCAGGCTGCCCTCTTTTTCGGCCCAGCCTTTTTTAACCTTGATATACACCTCAAGGTGAATCGGTTTGTCGAGCAGTTTGGCGATATCTTGTCTTGCCTCGGAGGCAATGCGCTTCATGTGGCTGCCACCCACACCCAACAAAATTGGCTTGTGACTATCGCGCTCGACAATCACACAGGCGGCGACGTGCACGCCCTTATCGGTTTCTTCCCACTGCTCGATCATCACGGTGCAGCCATAGGGCAACTCGTCACCCACTAAGCGAAAGATTTTTTCGCGAATCAGTTCAGAAGCGATAAAGCGTATGGGGCGATCGGTGAGCGTATCTGCGTCAAAATAGGCTTCGTTTTCAGGCAAGCGCTTGGCGACTTCGTCGAGCAACTGATCAAGCTGATGCTTCTTTGTTGAACTGACTGGCACCACCGCAGAAAACTGATACTGAGCCGCAATTTTTGCCACAAACGGATAGAGCTCGTCGCGATTTTTAAGCTGATCAATTTTGCTAATCACCAGAATCGTGCGCGCGGGATCGTGCAGCAAGGTTAACAACTTGGCATCGCCGGGCGACCATTTGCCGGCCTCGACCACAAACAGCACCACATCCACACCGCCAAGCGTTTGCGTCACGACGCGATTCATCATGCGGTTCATGGTGCCGCCGTGCCTGGTCTGAAACCCGGGCGTATCCACAAACACAAATTGCTCGTGCTCTCGTGTGAGCACGCCTTGGATACGGTGACGTGTGGTTTGCGCCTTGCGTGAAACGATCGTGATTTTGCTGCCAATGAGCGCGTTGGTCAGGGTAGATTTACCAACGTTTGGACGTCCAACGACTGCAATAAAACCACAGCGATAAGCTGTTTCTGTCATTTAAGTTCCTGGGCAACCGCAACCGGCAGCGTAAGTTGTGCCGTTTTGCGCGCCCGGGATGAACGCTTTTTAGCAGGGGCCGGACTAGCGGCCTCGGCCCCAACAAGTGCAAGTTTTGCGGCCGACTGCTCGGCTGCACGACGACTTGCACCTGCCGCCACCACTTTAATATCAAGCACCGGAACCGAGCACTCGACTTCAAACTGCTGACTATGCGCAGCGCCATGGGTGGCAACCACGTTATAAATCGGTAAAGCGTATTGGCGACTTTGCAAAAACTCTTGCAACAAGGTTTTGGCGTCTTTACCCAGCGTTAAGGGATCAACGCTTGCCAAAATCGGCACGTAGACGCGCTCGATTAACTGCTGGGCTGCGACATAACCGCCATCTAAAAAGACTGCCGCCAGAATCGCTTCAAAGGTATCGGCCAAAATCGAAGGGCGACGAAACCCGCCGCTTTTGAGTTCGCCTTCGCCGAGTCGCAAGTATTTTGACAGTTCGAGTTTTTGTGCGATCTCGGCAAGCGAGGCTTGCTTGACTAAGTTGGCACGCACACGCGACAGATCGCCTTCGTCAAGCGTGCCATAGTGACTGAAGAGCAGCGCCGACACCGACACACTCAAAACAGAATCACCTAAAAACTCTAGCCGTTCGTTGTGACGCGCGCCATGACTTCGGTGCGTCAACGCCTGCTCAAGCAAAGCAGGTTTGACGAACTGATAGCCAAGCGAAGTCTCTAGTGCGGCAAAGGACATGAAGAAATGACAAGAAGCAATGAAAAAAAAGAACTTAGTGAAAGGGCCCGATACGGCCTAGCTGACTAAAGTTCATCCAGATGAAAAAAGCTTTACCGACAATGTTGGCCTCGGGGACAAAACCCCAGTAACGGCTGTCAAGGCTATTATCGCGATTGTCACCCATCATAAAGTAAACGCCCGCCGGAACGGTGCAGCGCACACCGTTTCTGAGATATTCACATTTTTCACGATACGGAAAGTTGCTAATTGGGCCGATTTCTTGCGATCTTCGCTCATCTAACAATATTTTATGCGCTCTTTCACCCAACTGCTCGGTGAACTGTGCCGTATAGGCAACACGATCAGGCTCAAAATATTGACCCTCTGGCTTTATAAGAATTTCTTTACCATTGATAAAGAGCTTTTTATCCAGGTAGGCGAGTTGATCGCCAGGCAAGCCCACCACACGTTTGATGTAGTCAACTGAGGGATCAACCGGATAGCGAAACACCATCACGTCACCGCGCGCGGGTTCACCAAGCGCAATGATCTTTTTATCAATGACCGGCAAGCGCAACCCGTAAGTGAATTTATTGACCAGAATCAAGTCGCCCGATTGCAGGGTCGGCAACATTGAGCCCGACGGAATGCGAAAAGGCTCGACGATAAACGAGCGCAACACAAACACAAACAAAATGACCGGAAAAAAACTGACGCCGTATTCGACCCACCATGGCACATGCCCGACTTCGGTGCGAATTTGCTCTTCGCGATTTTGCACCTCAACCTGCGGCAAACCGACCCAACTCGGGCGCGCCAAGGTCAGAGCCTCAGTGACCCGACGCTGACGCGCAGCGCGCAAAGAGAACTTGTCCAGGGCATAGACAATGCCTGTCACGACCATCAGCACAAAGAGTATCAGGGCAAAATTCCAGCTCATTGGCTTAACCTCGTAGAAAAATTATCGATCATCAACTTGCAAAATCGCCAGAAAAGCCTCCTGCGGAATCTCAACACTCCCGACTTGTTTCATGCGTTTTTTACCAGCCTTTTGTTTTTCAAGTAGCTTTTTCTTGCGGCTGATGTCGCCGCCATAACACTTTGCCAACACGTTTTTGCGCAAGGCTTTAACGTTTTCGCGGGCAATGATCTCGGCGCCGATCGCAGCCTGAATCGCCACATCGTACATTTGGCGAGGGATCAGTTCGCGCATGCGCGCCACCACATCACGCGCGCGATAGCGTGCATTTGAGCGATGGCAAATGTTTGACAGGGCATCAACCTTATCGGTGTTAATTAACAAATCAACTTTCACCACATCGGCCGTACGGTATTCTTTAAATTCGTAATCCATCGAGGCGTAGCCGCGCGACACTGACTTTAATTTGTCAAAAAAGTCGAGCACGATTTCAGCCAAAGGCATCTCGTAATGCAAATGGACCTGACGGCCGTGATACGTCATATCCAGCTGCTGCCCGCGCTTGTTATTACAAAGCGTCATCACAGGGCCTACGTACTCTTGGGGCATAAACAAGGTGATCGTCACGATCGGTTCGCGAATCTCAAGATACTGCCCAACCTCAGGCATGCGCGACGGGCTTTCAATCTGGATCACACTGTTATCACGCAGCACGACTTCGTACACGACCGACGGCGCGGTCGTGATGATATCCATATCAAACTCGCGCTCAAGACGCTCTTGCACGATCTCCATGTGCAGTAAACCCAAAAAGCCGCAACGAAAGCCAAAGCCCAGCGCCTGCGAAACTTCGGGTTCGTACATCAGCGACGAGTCGTTAAGCTTGAGTTTTTCGAGCGAATCACGCAGCTGATCGTATTCGCTACTTTCAACCGGATATAAACCAGCAAACACCTGCGGCTTGACTTCTTTAAAGCCGGGCAAGGCCTCAGTGGCAGGCTTGGACAACAACGTAACCGTGTCGCCCACTTTAGCGTCGGCAAGTTCTTTAATGCCCGCAATCACAAAACCCACTTCACCAGCCGACAGATGGGGACGAGGCTGCGACTTAGGCGTAAACACACCGGTTTGCTCACACAGGTGGACCGCACCCGTGGCCATAAACGAAATTTTGTCTTTCGGTTTAAGCACGCCGTTCACCACACGCACCAACATGACGACACCCACGTAATTATCAAACCACGAATCGATAATTAAGGCTTGCAGGGGGGCTGTCGGATCACCTTTTGGGGCCGGAATACGTGCCACCACGGCCTCGAGGATTTCGTCGATGCCCATACCAGTTTTGGCGCTTGCCAAAATGGCCTCAGAGGCATCTAGGCCGATAACTTCTTCGACTTCGGCGCGGGCACTTTCAGGATCGGCCGAGGGCAAATCCATTTTATTCAGGACAGGGACGACCTCGACGCCAAGCTCGATCGCGGTATAGCAATTGGCCACGGTTTGGGCTTCGACACCTTGCGAGGCATCTACCACCAACAGCGCGCCCTCGCAGGCCGACAACGAGCGACTGACCTCGTACGAGAAATCAACGTGGCCTGGGGTATCAATCAGATTGAGATTGTAAATTTGCCCGCTCGCCGACTTATAGTGCAGCGCGGCGGTTTGCGCTTTGATCGTGATGCCGCGCTCGCGTTCGATATCCATCGAGTCGAGCACCTGAGCAGACATTTCGCGGTCGGCTAGGCCCCCGCAACGCTGAATCAGTCGGTCTGCCAGAGTGGATTTGCCATGGTCGATATGGGCAATAATCGAGAAATTGCGGATGTGCTGCATAACGCCTAAAAGTAAGATACCAAGCAAAAGGGGCGCTCTGCGCCCCTTTTGCGGCAAACCGCTATTCTAGCCTGTCTAGGCTAACTTAACCGTGCAAACGGCTTACTTCTCGGTTCGAACGGCGACCCAGCGGGTTTGCTCGCCGGTCCTGACCATCAAGCCCACGGGCCGAGCCTGATCCAAACCTGCCACGACCTTGGCAAACTGAGTCGGACTCGTGATGTCGGTATCATTGACTGCCAAAATGATGTCGCCCTCTGCTACGCCGGCCGTACTTGCGGGAGCGGCAACCGCAGTCACCTGAACACCACCCTTAATACGCAGCTTTTTTTGCACCTCCTCTTTTACGGGGACGATCTCCATGCCCAACACTGTCGTCACGGTTTCTGCGACTTTAGGAGGCGTGGGTTCAGCAGCGGCGGTTTTGTCGGCTTTTAACTCGGCCACGGTAACCTTGAGGGTCAAGGGCTTACCTTTACGCCACACTTCGAGCGTTGACGTGGTGCCAGGCTTGGTTTCGCCCACTAAACGAGGCAAGTCAGACCAGCGCGTGATTGGCTTGTCGCCAAACTTGGTGATCACGTCACCGGGCAAGACGCCTGCTTTGTCAGCCGGTGCGTCAGGTTCAACCCCCCCAACCAACGCACCCTCTGCCTTGGGCAAGCCAATGGCCTGCGCAACGTCTTTGCCGACCTCGCCAATTTGAACGCCAATCCGACCCCGAGTCACCGAGCCTGACGCACGCAACTGGTCAACCACAGCCATGGCCTCTTCGATCGGAATCGCTAACGAAATCCCCATGAAGCCGCCACTGCGCGATACGATCTGCGCGTTGATCCCGACCACCTCGCCTTTCAGGTTGAGCAAGGGACCGCCCGAGTTGCCGGGGTTCACAGCCACATCGGTTTGAATGAACGGCAAGTAGTCTCCGGTTTCACGACCTAACGCACTCACGATCCCCGAGGTGACGGTCGACTCAAGACCAAAAGGTGAGCCAATCGCCATCACCCACTGACCTTTTTTAAGCAGCTTAGCGCTACCAATCGGCAAGAAGGCCATCCCTTTTGCTTCGACTTTAAGCAAGGCGACGTCGGTGCGTTTGTCGCTGCCAATCACCTTAGCTTTGAATTCACGTGAATCGGTAAGCGTGACAAAAATATCGGTCGCACCTTCGACAACGTGATGGTTTGTCAAAAGATAACCATCTTCAGAAATAAAGAAACCAGAGCCTACGCCGCGAGGCACTGAGCGCTCTTCGGGCTCGGCGCGTGGTTTGTTATTACGTGGATTTTGTTGTGGCCCCTGACGTCCACCAGGCGGTTGAAAATCAGGACCGAAAAAATGTCGAAACATTTCGTAGGGGTCTTGACCCTGCGGACCTGAACGCGCACTGACTTTGGCTGTCGTGCGAATATTCACAACAGCTGGCTCGGCTTTTTCGACAATCGTCGTGAAATCAGGCAAGCCCGCAGCCTGTGCGTGCACCCTCGCGTGTTGCAGGGCGCCCGCCACGAGCACGACGCCCATCATCACTGCAAACAACGCGCGACGCGCACGGCCCACAGACTGATACAGAGAGAAATGAACTTGTTCTTGCATCATGAACTCCAGTGAAACCTTTTAAGAAGAATCGCTAACGCGATCCAGCTGGTGGAACGTATTGAATCGACTGGGCTAACAGCTCGAGTGTTGTGGCAGGCACTTCACCCAAAACCGTCAACCAGAAGTCAGCAACACGTATCCCAAAGATATTGACAGAACCGCTGCGTGCAGCGCCCTGGGATAGATACTCAGACCGCTGTGCGCGATAAGGTTCAATAAATATTGAAATCGTTGCAAGCCCGTCAGACAACACCAGTTGATTGACCACGCGCTGATCAGCAAACACCCGCGCGAACTGTGAGCGCGTGAGGTACCCCGCAGGCGCAGGCACACGCCAACCCAACGCAGCTAGGTCAATCACCTGCTGAGCAGTGTCTTGAAGCTGCCAGCCGACGGTAGACCACGAAGCGTTTAATGCTTGCTCGCGAATCGTCTGACCGATGCTGACCTGCGTAAACGTAACCTGTTCAAGTACCGTGCCCTCACGCGTGAGAGTTTGCGCCTTCAGCAATAAGTTTGACTCGATATCAGCGCACAATTTATAACCATAACGGTGCGCATCGCGCGCAGTTATTTCGATCGCGCGACATAAGCGCCCCGCAACCCGATGAGGCTCGGGCAAGACGCGCAACTGATAGTGATCTTCGAGGGCGGTGGATTCTGATAACAGTAAGCCCGGAAAACGATCACCACGTTGCCGCTCGCGCACGATCGTTTGTTGCTCGGGCAGCAAACACTGCACGTCATCATTGCGCCGAAGGTATTCACGCGGTGGTCCGTCAAGCACCTCAATTCGTTCTTTTTCGTCCTTGCCATCAAACACGTGCGTGATACGCGAAGACTCGATCGCGTCACCTTGTTGAAACGTGAATACTCCCTCGTAGTTCAGGTGTCGGGCCGCCTGCTGTATTTGTCGCAATAGTGTTGCCTCTTGCGAACTCGG
This sequence comes from Bordetella parapertussis, assembly GCA_945887835.1. Classification (GTDB taxonomy): domain Bacteria; phylum Pseudomonadota; class Gammaproteobacteria; order Burkholderiales; family Burkholderiaceae_B; genus Zwartia; species Zwartia parapertussis_B. The sequence goes on from CAMCZQ010000042.1 coordinate 10,081, forward strand.
GCGCGTAAAGACTGCCGCGGTTGAGCTAGACCCTGGTGGCGCAAGCGGCGCACCCTGACTGTAGGCAAAGACTGGCAGGCACAGACAAAGACCTGCAAGCGCCGCGTGCAACCCCCAACGCCTGACTACACGCGGCATCTTTTTTAACTGAGCGGGGTGTTGGCCCCTCGTCTGCGGCATGCCACGCATTAGCGCGAAGCACCAAACGCCGCAGGGCGAACATTGGCTGGGCCCGATAGTTGTCGATGCGCAGTGACATAGTCACGCACGACAGACGACTCGAGGTTTGAAGCCACAACGTCGGTACTGTTGGCCTTTGCCGCTTGCACTGAGGGCGCCGAGAGTTCAGGCACCAGCAAAGGCTTGGCGACCCACACCACCGCGGCGGCCGCGGCGGCCATCGCCAGGCTTGGCCACACCACCCGACGCAACAGTTTGGACAGCGGTGTGACCGTTTGTATCGCGGGCTTGGCCCGTGCTGCACCGAGCCCTAAAACGCTTGCGCCCGCCTCGCGTGGCGCGCCAGACGTGACGACCTGACTCAGTGCTGGCTCGTCTAAAAGAGCCTGCGCCACGCGCCGGCGTAAATCGGCCTGAGGCGTTAAAGCCAACTCGGGCGTACGCAGCGTGTCGCCGATGAGGTGATACACCTGCCAGGTCGCATGACCCGAGTCAGTGAATAGCTCAGAGGGCAAAGTCGTTTGTTCATCGCCATCCATCCAGGCCGAGATCGTCACCGAAACCGCCTCTGACGTATTTTTTTCATCTGACGATTGAGTGATCTCGCTCAGAGAACTGGCACTCGCCTGCGAAGTTGTCGACTGATCTTTCACCATAGCTCCTTACCAACGCCGTTTGCCGGTATCACCCAGCAAAGGACGCAAACGTGTCGCGATCGCCTCGCGGGCCCGGAAAATCCGAGACCGAACCGTACCAATCGGACAATTCATACTTTCGGCAATATCTTCGTAGCTCATCCCGTCAATTTCGCGCATCACAATCGCGTTACGCAATTCTTCGGGCAAATCGTTAATCGCTTTATTCACCGTTTCGGCAATTTGGCGGCTCGCCATTTCGGATTCGGGGTTGCTTCCATCGGTTAGTACGTCAGATTCATTAAAAGTTTCACCTTCTTCGTTCTCAAACGCAGAAGGTGCGCTTGGCGCCCGTTTATTTGCAGCCAGCCAGTTACGAGCCGTGTTGATCGCAATACGATACAACCAGGTATAAAAGGCACTTTCGCCTCTAAATTGGGGCAAGGCGCGATAAGCCTTAATAAAGGCTTCTTGAGCAACGTCTTCGATTTCGGCCGAGTCGCGGATCATGCGCGAGAGTAAGCGCATGATTTTTCGCTGATATTTAAGCACCAGCAGGTCAAAGGCCTGCTTATCGCCTGCCTGAACGCGGGCAACTAGCTCGGCGTCGACATCGCGTTCACTCAAGCGGTTTCCCCTAAGCCTTTGGGAAGCGACGACGGATGTTCGGACTGCCACGCCGCCCAGACCCTCAGCTGACGATAGCCTTGAGCAGACAGACGGTTGCGCCAAAGTGTTAAGACGATCACTTTGGGTTTGTGCGCAGAAAGAGTAGGCAGCTTCAAACGGAGGGTTAAACCAAAAATATGAGACCAAGACTGTTGCAAAGTAACAGGTGTCAGGTTTGTTTGACCCAGCTTCTTCGAAAAAGTGCCCAAGAACCCGTTTGGCGGCCCCGAACGCGCGCTGAGCGTAGCTTCAAAATACAAACAATGGGTACTCAGCCAGGCTTGCTGGCGTGTTTGCACCACAGCAAAGGCCACCAGGCTCAGGGCAGCGCCCAGCGCAAGCATCCAAAAGGGCAAGCCCTGCCAGAAGGCACTGAGTGCGACCGCTAACAGTGCCACGACGAAGGCCGCCCAGCCCAAGTAAGCTGCCCAGCGGGGCCGGGTCAGTTTCACTTGCCTAGGTAGGGTTGGGTACTCAGTCAATGCATCCTGCAGCACTTAGAGACGACGTACTGCCATTGAACCATTTGTGCCGCCAAAACCAAACGAATTTGACAGCGCTACAGTGATTTTAAGATCGCGCGCCGTGTTGGCGCAATAATCAAGGCCACACTCTGGATCTTGATTAAAGATATTAATCGTTGGCGGAGAAATCTGGTGGTACACGGCCAGCGTCGCAAAGACCGCCTCGATTCCACCTGCCGCACCCAAAAGATGACCGGTCATGGATTTGGTTGAGTTCACCACTAATTTTTTTACGTGATCACCAAAAGCAAGCTTCAGGGCTTCAGTTTCATTTTTGTCGCCCAAGGGTGTTGAGGTGCCATGGGCATTCACGTACTGAACCTCGTCGGCGTTCAGTCCGCCATTGCGCAGGGCGTTACTAATGCCGCGTCGAGGACCATCTCGGTCGGGCGCCGTAATGTGATGCGCGTCTGAGCTCATGCCATAGCCCGCAAACTCACCATAGATACGTGCGCCACGCTTTTTGGCATGCTCGTATTCTTCAAGCACCAGCACGCCCGCGCCCTCACCCAGCACAAAACCATCACGGTCTCGATCCCAAGGACGCGAAGCGGTCGTCGGATCGTCGTTGCGCTGCGACAACGCACGCATGGCCGCAAACCCGCCAATGCCCAAAGGGGAAACAGTGGATTCGGCACCGCCGGCAACCATCACATCGGCGTCACCGTATTCAATCAGTCGGGACGCGTCACCAATCGAGTGCAAACCCGTTGTGCAGGCCGATACCACCGCGTAAGACGGGCCTTTTAGTCCTAGCATAATCGTGAGCTGGCCCGAGATCAGGTTAATCAACGAGGCGGGCACAAAAAACGGCGAGATCCGACGCGGACCGCGCTGTAAATATTCTGTTTGGGTTTCTTCGATGCGTTGCAGGCCCCCAATACCCGAGCCTACAATCACACCAACCCGCTCAGGATCCGTGTGTGCAAGGTCAAGGCCGGAGTCTTTCCAGGCCTGCAAGCCTGCCGCGATGCCGTAGTGAATGAACGTATCCATCGTACGCGCTTCTTTGGCAGGAATAATCGAGGTGACGTCGAAGTCTTTGACTTCGCCCGCGATGTGCGCATTAAAGGCACTGGGGTCAAACCTCGTGATACGCCCGATACCCGATCGACCGTTCACGATATTGTCCCAGGCCGTGGCAATATCATTGCCCACCGGGCTCACGATGCCAAGACCTGTAATGACGACACGTCGTTTCACGGATCACTCCTTATATGTGATAAGGGCGGTCAAGGCCTGCGGCGAAACCCAACGGTGATTAAAACCCACGTTGCGTTCGCGCCAGACGCCTGAACCGCCTAACTAACCCTACCCTGCGCTGTGTTGCTCTGGGCTTGCGCCTTAAGCAACGTCGGCGACAGCCTATGCCTTAGAACGCGAAGTGATGTAATCAACGGCTTGTTGCACCGTAGTGATTTTTTCGGCTTCTTCGTCAGGGATTTCGGTTTCGAACTCGTCTTCGAGTGCCATGACTAGCTCGACCATGTCGAGTGAATCGGCACCGAGGTCGTCAAGAAAAGAGGAGGCGTTTTTAATCTCGGCTTCGTTTACGCCAAGTTGTTCAGCGACGATCTTCTTAACGCGCTGTTCGATGCTATCCATTCATATCTCCAAAGGGGGAAAAGTTCGCCGAATTATAGCGAACCGGCAGAAAAAAAACCTATTACATGTACATGCCGCCGTTCACGTGCAACGTCGTACCTGTGATGTAACCGGCTTGAGGAGACGCCAAAAAGGCTGCAGCATGAGCAATATCAGCTGCAGATCCAAGGCGTCCGAGGGGGATTTGGGTTAAAAGCGCTGTGGTTTGACCTTCGTCAAGACCGCTGGTCATGTCGGTTGCGATAAAACCTGGGGCAATGCAATTAACGGTGACACCGCGACTGCCGAGTTCGCGGGCTAAGGCCCGACTCATGCCTGCCACGCCGGCTTTAGCCGCAGCATAGTTCGCCTGACCGGGGTTGCCGCTTGAACCCACCACCGAGGTGATATTGATAATCCGCCCCCAACGCGCTTTCATCATGCCTCGCATCACCGCTCGCGAAAGCCTGAAAACCGCAGTCAAATTGGTTTGCATCACAGCATCCCAGTCGTCATCCTTCATGCGCATCGCAAGATTATCTCGGGTGATGCCCGCGTTGTTGACCAAAATACTCAGTCCGCCTGGTTGCTTGGAAAGCGTTTCAATTAGCGCGTCGCACTCTGGCGCGTCAGTGACGTTGAGCACCACACCGCGCCCGCCGTGAGGCCCGAGCGCCTCAGTGATGCCTGCAGCGCCAGCCTCGGTGGTGGCTGTGCCGATGACGATGGCACCGCGCGACGCGAGTTCGAGAGCGATTGCCCGGCCGATGCCGCGTGAAGCACCTGTCACTAAGGCGATTTTATCTTTTAGTTCCATGGCCATTCCGTTAAGCGGCAGCCAGCGCATCGAGCGCGGCCTGCATAGAGTCAGGGTCGGTGACTGAAAGCGCGATCAAATCGGGGTCGATGCGCTTTATCATCCCCGCAAGCACTTTGCCTGGGCCACACTCGATGATGTGCGTCACGCCTTGTGCTTTCATGAACTGAATGACTTCTACCCAGCGCACCGCATGCCAGGCCTGACGCACCAGAGCGTCGCGAATCGCCTCTGGAGACTGTTCGATCACAACATCCACGTTGTTGACGACCGCAACCGTTGGCGTCACGACTTGAATTTTAGCCAGAGCACCTGCCAGCACGTCAGCGGCCGGTTTAAGCAAGCTTGAATGAAACGGAGCCGAGACCGGCAGCAAGAGGGCGCGCTTGGCGCCCGCCGCTTTAGCCGTCACGATTGCACGCTGCACGGCCGTGGCATGACCTGCAATGACGACCTGCGAGGGCGCATTGAAATTGACAGCCTCAACGATTTCACCCTGCGCGGCCTCGAGACAAGCTTTTTGCACCAGATGATCTTCTAACCCTAACACCGCTGCCATCGCACCCGTGCCGACCGGTACCGCGGCCTGCATGGCGTCAGCACGTACGCGCACCAGACGCACAGCATCGGCCAAGGACAGCGCGCCCGCGGCCGTCAAGGCTGCATACTCACCCAGACTGTGCCCAGCCATCAGGGCCGCCTGAGGGCCGCCTGCAGCGCGCCAGGCCTCGTACATCGCCACGCCCGCCGTCAGCATGGCTGGTTGCGTGTGCGTTGTCAGACTAAGTTGCTCGGCAGGGCCTTGCGCCATCAGAGCGCCCAGATCCTCGCCAAGCGCCTCACTGGCTTGTGCGATCACTTGCTGGGCCGCGGGGTGACCCGACCAGGCGTCCATCATGCCGACCGCTTGCGAGCCTTGGCCCGGAAAAACAAAAGCAAATTTCATCATGTCAAGAGTTTTTTAGTGTTTAAAAACTAACGGTACGTCAAGAAATTCTGCTGCGATTGCTCAGTCTTGCTTACATCCTGACCAGCACAGAGCCCCAGGTAAAGCCGCCACCGACTCCTTGCAACAGGACTAACTGACCGGCCTCAATGCGTTGATCGCGCCGCGCAACATCCAAAGCCAAAGGAATACTGGCCGCTGAGGTATTTGCGTGCTGATCGACTGTAATCACCACTTTTTCAAGGGCAAGATCAAGCTTACGCGCCAGAGAGGTCAAAATTCTTAAATTTGCCTGGTGCGGAATAAACCAGTCGACCTGAGACAACTGCAGGCCGGCTTGCGCAACCACTTCGCGCGCCGAGCGATCGAGTACCGTCACCGCTTGCCTGAAAACCGCCTGACCATCCATCCGCAGGAACGGGTCGCCGGTCACCTCGCCGTAAGCCACATTACCGGCTGCCGCAAGAATGCCCATCTGACTGCCATCGGCGTGTAATTCAGCCGACAAGATGCCGGGTTGCTCGCCGCCTTTTAGCACCACAGCACCGGCGCCATCACCAAACAACACGCAAGTGCCACGATCGTTCCAGTCAAGGATGCTGGAAAAGACTTCGGCCCCGATTACCAAGGCACAGCGGGCCCGGCCAGCCCGAATAAAAGCCTCGGCCGTTGTCAAGGCGTAGACAAACCCGCTGCATACCGCCTGAACGTCAAACGCGGCAGCCCCTTTGTTGCCTAAGTTTGCCTGCACCAAACAGGCGGTACTCGGAAACACAAAATCTGGGGTAGAGGTGGCCAAAATAATCAGATCGAGCTCAGAGGCGTCAACCTGAGCGTCTGCTAGCGCACGACGCGCGGCCTCGGTGGCTAAAGAACTGGTCTTGACCCCGCGTTCGGCCAAATAGCGCTGGCGAATTCCAGTGCGTTCAAAAATCCATTGGTCTGAAGTTTCGATGTTTCGTGAGGCAAGATCGGCCGCCAGCTCATCATTGCTTACGCAGCGAGGCGGTAAAAAACTGCCCGAACCAATAATTCGTGCATAAGGCGTAGTTTGAGTCATATCGGGTCTCTGGACTCGGTTTCTGTTTGGGGCTGCACTTGCGTGAGTTGTGCAATCGCCGACGTGGTTCGCGCCAACAGGTTATTTGCCACTGACGCGCGGGCGCAGTCAAGCGCAAAACCAAAAGCAATCGCGTCAGCCGAACCGTGGCTTTTGATCACAACGCCTCGCAAACCAAGCAAAGCAGCACCGTTAAATCGGCGATTGTCAGCCTGTGCCCGAAAGCGGCTGAGCACTGGCAAAGCAAGCAAACCGAGCGCCCGACAAAATAAATTGCGTGTAAAGGCTTCGCGCAGCATTTGCGACATCATGCGGACAACGCCTTCGGCAGTTTTGAGTGCCACATTGCCAACAAAGCCATCGCAAACTACCACGTCGACGGTACCTTTGAAGATGTCGTCACCCTCAACGTTGCCATAAAAATTTAAAGAACTTTCGCGTAAAAGTTCGCCCGCTTGTTTTACCACGTCGTTGCCTTTGATGGCTTCTTCGCCGATATTGAGCAAACCAATGGATGGGTTGGGATTTTGCTTACCAACCTGAGCAAACGCCGTACCCATCATGGCGAACTGCAACAAATGCTGAGCCGTACAGTCGACGTTAGCACCCAGATCGAGCATGATGGTCGTGCCGCCTGTTTGATTCGGCAACACTGAGGCGATGGCCGGACGATCAATGCCATCAAGCGTCTTCAACACATATTTTGAAATCGCCATCCAGGCGCCAGTGTTGCCCGCCGAAACGCAGGCTTGCGCCTGACCGTCTTTAACGGTTTGCGCTGCGACACGCATAGAAGAATCTTTTTTGCGACGCAACGCGATCTCTACTGAGTCATCCATGTGCACCACTTCGGTGGCCGCAACGACGGTAAACCGATCGGGCGAGAGTTCGCGATAGCGTTTAGCGTGCTCAGCAACGGCCTGTTCTAGTGGCTCGACGAGACCGACTAGTAACAGGTGTGTGTCAGGAAAGCGTTGGGCAAAAGCAAACGCAGCAGGGATCGTGACGGGAAGGCCCGAATCACCACCCATGCAATCGATCGCGATGCGAATCACGGCAGACACGTGAGGATGCAGCGGTGTGTGTGGGGACGAGTTGCCCGTCAGCCCGCTTTATTCGTCAGTCTTAGTCTTGAGGATTTTGCGACCACGATACACCCCGGTTGGGCTGATGTGGTGACGCAGATGTTGCTCGCCGGTATTAGGCTCGACCGCTGTAGACGGATTAACCAAAAAATCATGCGAACGGTGCATACCGCGCTTTGAGGGGGATTTTTTATTTTGCTGAACAGCCATGACAACTCCTGTGGATCGGCGAATTGTACGCCAACCATCTTAGTAATAACTACTGACTTTTAATCTTAAGCTGCCCCAAAACTGCAAATGGTGAGGGGCGCTGCGCTTCTGGTGCAGAATCTGGGGTTTGCGCCTCAGTTTCGGTACCACCTAGGGGCCCGGGACAGACATCATGCCTGGGTACATAGGGAACTTCTAAAATCATTTCGTCTTCAACCAGATCCAACAAATTAAACTGAGCGGATCCCATTATTTTTTCGGGTGCGTCGGGGTCAGAGTCTTCGAGGTCACCTTGATCAAGATCAGACTCGCGCACCACAAGTTCAAACACAGTTTGCCGATCAACCGGGAAAATTAAATCCCCCAAACATCGTTGGCATTCGAGCACTAACAAGGAGTCGATTTTTATCACCAACTGCAACTTACCGACCTTGCTACGACGCCCTTGCAGGCGGTACTTCACTAACCCTGGATGCTGTGGCGCTTGTTCAAGCACCACAAGCTCGGCGAAAGGTTGCTCGGGGACGTCTTCAAGCAACCGCTCAAGCCGGTTTACGGCAAAGACCCCTTCAATTAACTGCCCACGGCGCGCAAATTCAAATACATCCACAACGGGGGGAGTTCCCAACCTGAAGCTTGGGCTAAGATCTTTTGCCATCGTATTGTTCGTGCCGCCTTGTCTTGACTTTTTGAAGCTCTGTTGCAGTGCGATATCTCTGCGCAATCTAGACGCGTATCTCAAAGTGATGATGCAACCTGCTACAAAGCTGCAACGGAACGGCGCGACTTAAGCAACGAAGCAAGAGATAATAGCGTGTTTTCCCTCTCACCGTCAATATCCAAGCCGAAAACAATGACGACCGCGCCCGCCTCACTGATCCTTGCCTCAAGCTCGAAATACCGCCAAGAGTTGCTCGCGAGGTTAAAAATTCCTTTTATTTCGGTTTCACCTGAGCTAGATGAAACCCCCTTGAGCCACGAAGCGCCCGAACAACTCGCGCTGAGACTGGCAATTTCCAAGGCACAACGGGTGGCTCAGTCTTACCCGGCGTCGGTCGTCATTGGAGCCGATCAGGTCGCCTCTTTGCACGGCAAGCCGCTGGGCAAACCAGGGCATGCGGCAGCCGCGCAGGCGCAACTGCACCAACTCTCGGGGCAAACGGTTACTTTTTTTAGCGCAATGGCCGTGGTGTCAAACGACCAAGTGCAAAGCATCGTCGTCACGACCGACTGCGTCTATCGAACGCTTTCTGCTGCGGCGATCGTCCGTTACCTTGCCATTGATCTGCCCTTTGACACAGCGGGCAGCGCAAAAGCCGAATGCCTGGGGATTGCCTTGATGCAAAGCATGCACAGCAGCGATCCCACGGCTATCATCGGCTTGCCTTTAATTGAACTGACCCGCATGCTCGCCAAGGTCGGGCTTGACCCACTTGAACCCCCACCGCTTTTTTAGCAACACCTTTTAGCAACACCTAATACATGACAACAAGCTCGACTTCTCGGTCAACACCTGGCACGTTACATCTGATGCCCGTGGGCTTGGGCCAAGCCCCAATTGAGCAGTGGCTACCCGAGGCCGCCCAGGCCCAGGCGGGCTTGCTGAGCTGCTACATCGCCGAAAATGCCAAGACAGCGCGGGCTTTTTTAAAGCTGCTGAAGCTTGCGCGACCGTTACAAGACATCACGATTCACGAGCTCAGCCCACGCGTGGACGAAGCGCAATTACAAGGCTGGCTGCAGCCCTTGCGCGCAGGCCTCGATATTGGGCTGGTCTCTGAGGCGGGTTGTCCCGCGGTTGCGGATCCGGGCGCGCGCGCAGTCACGATCGCGCATGGCTGGGGAGCAAAGGTCAAGCCCTGGGTCGGGCCCTCTTCTATTTTGCTTGGTCTGATGGCCAGCGGACTTGACGGACAGCGTTTTGTGTTTCATGGTTATGCGCCTGTCGAGGCGACCGATCGGGCTCGGCAACTAAAGGTGTGGGAACAAATCTCTGGCAAACAAAAGCAAACTCAATTGTTCATCGAAACACCTTACCGGAATCAGGCGATGTTCAACAGCTTGCTAGAACAGCTCAAAGGCAACACGCGTCTGTGTCTCGCACGGGCACTCACTACCTCTGAAGAATGGATACGCACACTGACCATCACGCAATGGAAAGCGCACCCTAAGCCCGAACTCGACAAACATCCAACACTTTTTTTGTTTCAAGCGGCTTAAAAAAATGACTGTCCTGTGTTTACCTTGTTTGAAGCTACCGACTGAAGCGACTAGACTTTTTTTGGCGCGGTGCCAGACCGCTGTGACGTTGCTGTGCTTACTTCTGTTGGCAGGCTGTGCCTCTGAGCGCTCGGGCACGCCTTACAGCATCAACGACTCGCTAAAGGCCAGCGGCAAAAACAGCCGTATCGATATTATTGTGCTGCACTACACCGCCTCAACCAAACCCAGTGCTTTGCTGACCCTCACGAATCGTGAAGTCAGCGCCCACTATGTCGTCTCAGATGACAGCAAACCTGTCGTCTATAAATTGGTCGATGAAAATCTTAGCGCCTGGCATGCCGGTGAAAGCAGTTGGTATGGCCGCACGTTTATCAATCCACGCTCAATCGGCATCGAAATCGTGCATCCAGGTTGGGCGCGTAACAGCGACGGCGATAGCGGCCCTTCCTACCCCGCTGCGCAAATAGAGGCCGTCATCGCATTGACTCGCGAGGTTGCGAGACGTCATGGCGTTGCAGCCGAAAATATTGTTGGGCACAGCGACGTGGCTCCCTTGCGCAAGCAAGATCCGGGGCCCGCCTTTCCCTGGAAAAAACTCGCACAAGCCGGTGTTGGGCGTTGGTTCGATGAGGCGGCTGCCGCAAAATATCAGGCTGAGTATGTACGCAACGGCGCGCCGGATGCGGGCTGGTTTCAAAAGCAATTAAAGCGAGTTGGCTATAGCGTGCCAGAAACGAATTATTTTGATGCAAACACTCTGCACACAATCGCAGCGTTTCAGATGCACTATCGCCCTGAGTTAGTCAACAGCAAGCCCGATGCGCAAACGGCTGCAAGATTACGCGCCTTACCCACTAACGGTTCGGGGCTTTAACACTTGGCGTACCAGACTGTCGCTTTTTGTGACGCAACAGTCTCCACCCCAAAAGCCCCGCCGTCACGATGGCATAAAGCGTAACGGTCTGAAAATCGCTCTTGCCGGCTTTGTGCCAGTAGTAATGCAGAATACCCAGCAAGGCAATTGCATAAATCAAACTATGCAAGTGCTGCCAGCGTCGCCCAAGCCTGCGCATCCAACCGTGGGTTGAGGTGATCGCCAGCAACGACATCGTCAAAAAAGCCGCCATACCGACCATGATGAAGGGTCGCTTCCAAACATCAGACAACATCGGCGCCCACTCAAAGCCTTGATCCCACCACCCCCACGCGAGCGCATGCAAGCTGGCGTAAAAGAAGGTGAACAACCCGCACATTCTGCGCCAGCGCAGCAGCGCGGGTTGATTTAACCACTGGCGCAATGGCGATACAGATAACGTCACAAGCAGACACACTAAAGTCCACGTCCCCGACGAGCGCGACAAAAACTCAACCGGGTTTGCCGTCAAATCGTTTTGCATCCCTAGCCAAAGCCAACGGGCGAGCGGATACAAACCCGCGGCGAAGAGCAAAATTTTTGCCCGATCAAGCGTACGAACAGAGAGTGTGTGAATGATCAAGGGTCGTCAGCTCGAGCGTGACTTGAGAGCTACAAGCATTGCCTCACGTCTTTGAAGCCTAATTGACACGATCAAAGTTTAAGCAAGCTTTTCAATAGTTTTTACGCAGATCCATACCCGTGTACAGGGACGCGACTTCGTTGCCATAGCCGTTGAACATGAGCGTTTTACGTTTCGGCGCAAACACCCCATCTTCGCCGATGCGCCGCTCTGTCGCCTGACTCCAGCGTGGGTGCGTGACCTCGGGGTTCACATTCGAATAGAAGCCGTATTCGCTGGGGATCGCCTTCATCCAACTGCTGACGGGTTGCTTCTCTGTCAGACGGATGGTGACGATGGACTTTGCTGATTTGAAGCCGTATTTCCAGGGCACCATCAAGCGCACAGGTGCACCGTTTTGATTAGGCAAGATTTTGCCGTACATACCCAACACTACCATCGTCAGTGGATGCATCGCCTCGTCTAGTCGCAAGCCCTCGTTGTAGGGCCATTGAATCGAGCGCGAGATCAAACCCGGCATATTTTTGGGCTGCACATCGGTCATAAACTCAACATACTTTGCGTTACCCGTCGGTTGCACTTGCTTTAAGAGCTCGGACATTGAGTAACCAATCCACGGAATCACCATCGACCACCCTTCTACGCAACGCATGCGATAGGTGCGCTCTTCGAGTGGCGCGAGTTTACGAATATCGTCAATGTCTAAGGTTTTGGGGCTTACCACCTCGCCTTCTATGCGAAGCTTCCAAGGGCTGGTTTGAAGCTTGTGTGCGTACTTGACTGGATCACCCTTGTCCAAACCAAACTCGTAAAAATTATTGTAAGACGCCGCGTCTTTTTCTGGTGTGCGGGGTTCCATGGTGAAGAACCGTTTTGAAACTGCTGCGTCGAGGCTAGCTAAGGTCGCTGCGCCACCAATCGAGGGCCAGGCCCCTGCCGCACCCGTCAACAATGAAGCGCCCGCGGCTTTCATCCAATGACGGCGGCCTTGCCAGACCTGTTCGGGCGTGATTTCAGAGCTGTGAATTTGGGGGGCACGGTAGGTTGGCATCTGGCACTCACGTTTGAAAGTTTAAAAGATGA
>CAMCZQ010000043.1 GCA_945887835.1 Bordetella parapertussis
CAACCGACTCTTCGGTGTAACGACCTCGGCGTCCCGCCAGCAGCTCATGGTGGCCGCTAGTCTGTGCGCCAAAAAAGCGCCGGTAGGTACGGTTCGCGAACAAAAGCTCAAGGCCCTCTTCCGCATCGGCTGTGACCGAGATCGCGTCATCGAGACCTTCTAGTACGGTCATGAAGCGCTCGTGGGCGGCCGTGAGCGCCTCACGAATGCGCTTTGGCTCAGTGATGTCGGTCATTGAGGTCATCCAACCCACTTGCGTGCCCTGAGGGTCGAGCAAAGGTGAAACGTACATACGGGCGTTAAAGCGAGAACCGTCGCGCCGCTGCGCTTCAAGCTCGATCCCAGAGCTCGGTGCTTTACCCAGCATCAGATTGTCGAGTGTTTGTTGATGCGATTCGTAACGGCCAGGTACCCAGTACGGAAACGGCGGCAACCGGCCAATCAGATCGGCCTCGTTCCAGCCGATCATTCGGCAAAAAGCGGGATTCACGTAGGCGATGCGCCCCTCAAGATCGACTACCCGCATGCCTGTCGACATGGAGTTTTCCATGGCACGCCTAAAACCGGTTTCGGCAATCAGCGCAGCTTCGGCCTCAGAACGATAGCGGGTGTAGCGCCAAAGCATCAGCAGGGCGATCACGATCACCACAGACAGGGCCACGACCACCCAGATTAAACGGTGCTGACGCAGTTCTTGGTCGATGGTGACGAACATGACGCTGCCGTCATGAATGCGCTGCAACCAGAAGAAGACTCCCATGACGCACGCGTACAGGCCGAGCACTAACATGGGCGTCAGCCAATACCACCGGCGACGGCGCAAGCGAGCCTGATCAAGAAAAGGGGCGGCGAGAACTGATTTAGCTGGGTTGGACATGCGTGAAATCCATAAGGTGGACATTTTAGTCGGGTTATCCCCAATTTCGGCTTGACATCCTTGTTTTAAGTACAAAACGCATTTTATTTCATAATATGAAAATCTATACCGCAACATGGAATATTTGTTGCCGCAATTGCGAGATGTACCTAGAATGCGGTAAATACCCAAAAAACAGTTAGCCTCGTCACTCACTCAGGCTATCACCTCGGAGATTGCCATGGCACCACAAGCTGCCGTACTGACCGCGTTGAACGATGAAGATTCGCTCGAAACACAAGAGTGGCTAGACGCTTTGGCAGCTGTGCTCGATCGCGAAGGCCCAGAGCGCGCGCACTACTTGCTTGAACGCTTAACGGATTTAGCGCGCCGCTCGGGTGCGCATATTCCGTTTTCGGCCAACACGGCATATCTCAACACCATTCCGGCTGGGCATGAGCCCCCACACCCAGGCAACCTTGATTTAGAGGCGCGTATTCGTCACTACATTCGTTGGAACGCGATGGCGATGGTGGTGCGGGCCAACAAACATAATCCTCCAGATGGTGGAGACCTAGGCGGTCACATCGCCTCGTTTGCGTCGCTTGCGACGATGATTGGCTGCGGTCAAAATCATTTCTGGCATGCCGACACACCTGAGCGCGGTGGCGACTTGGTTTACTTTCAAGGGCACTCATCGCCTGGCGTCTATGGTCGCGCCTATCTCGAAGGTCGTTTAACTGAAGATCAACTGAATCATTTCAGACAAGAAGTCGGCGGCAAGGGTTTGTCGTCATATCCGCATCCCAAACTGATGCCAGAGTTCTGGCAGTTTCCAACGGTATCGATGGGTTTGGGGCCACTGATGGCGATCTATCAGGCGCGGTTCTTAAAATACTTGCACGCCCGCGGGATCGCAGATACCAGTCAGCGTAAAGTTTGGGTATTTTGCGGCGATGGTGAGATGGATGAGCCCGAGTCACTTGGCGCCATTAGCTTGGCTGCGCGCGAAAAACTCGATAACTTGATCTTCGTGATTAATTGCAATTTGCAACGCTTAGATGGCCCCGTACGCGGCAACGGCAAAATCATTCAAGAGCTTGAGGGCGATTTTCGCGGTAGCGGCTGGAACGTGATCAAAATGATTTGGGGCGGCTATTGGGACCCCTTGCTTGCAAGCGATAAAGAAGGGATCTTGCGCAAGATCATGGAAGACACCGTCGACGGCGAATATCAAGCCTACAAAGCCAACGATGGCAAGTTCGTACGCGACCATTTCTTTGGCAAACATCCTAAGTTGCTCGAGATGGTGTCACGCATGAGCGATGAAGATGTGTGGCGCTTAAATCGTGGCGGTCACGATCCGCATAAAGTCTATGCAGCGTTTGCTGCAGCGTCAGCGCACACGGGTCAACCCACAGTTATTTTGGCTAAAACAATTAAGGGTTATGGCTTAGGGCATATTGCTCAGGCTAAAAATCCGTCTCATCAGCAAAAGAAACTAGACATCGATACGATTCGCGAATTTCGCGATCGCTATAACATCCCAGTACCCGACAGCAAGCTTGAAGAATTACCGTATTACAAGCCGGCTGAAGATTCGCCAGAAACGCAATATCTGCATGAGCGCCGTAAAGCGTTGGGTGGCTATCTGCCTAAGCGGCGTACTCGTGCCGACGAAAATTTGAAGGCGCCTTTGCTCGAAGTGCTGCGTCCTGTCCTGGAACCCACGGCTGAAGGGCGCGAGATCTCAACGACACAAGCGTTTGTTCGCGTCTTGAATCAGGTGTTGCGCGATAAAGAGATCGGTCCGCGGGTGGTACCAATCTTGGCAGATGAGTCACGCACCTTTGGCATGGAAGGCCTGTTCAGACAGATCGGTATCTATGCCCCCGAAGGTCAAAAATATATACCCGTTGATAAAGATCAGGTGATGTATTACCGCGAAGCCGCGGATGGTCAGTTATTGCAAGAGGGCATTAACGAAGCCGGTGCGTTCAGTTCTTGGATTGCAGCAGCAACCTCGTACTCGACGAACAACCGCATCATGGTGCCGTTCTATATCTACTACTCGATGTTTGGCTTTCAGCGGATCGGTGATCTGGCCTGGGCGGCGGGTGACATGCAGGCGCGTGGTTTCTTGTTGGGTGGCACGGCCGGGCGCACCACTCTCAACGGCGAGGGCTTGCAACACGAAGACGGCCATAGCCATATCTTCTCGTCGACGATCCCAAATTGCGTGTCGTACGACCCAACGTTTGCGCACGAAGTGGCT
Source organism: Bordetella parapertussis (assembly GCA_945887835.1). GTDB lineage: Bacteria > Pseudomonadota > Gammaproteobacteria > Burkholderiales > Burkholderiaceae_B > Zwartia > Zwartia parapertussis_B. Next base: position 3,132 of record CAMCZQ010000043.1, read on the forward strand.
GTGATTATTCAACACGGCATGAAGCGCATGATCGAAGATCAAGAAAACGTCTATTACTACTTGACCTTGATGAACGAAAACTACCCACAGCCTGGGCTCACCAAGGGTGACGAGGTCGGTATCCTTCGCGGGATGTATCGCTTGAAAAAAGGCGGCAAGCATAAGCTGCGTGCTCAGTTGCTCGGGTCGGGTACGATTTTGCGCGAAGTGATGGCAGGTGCCGAGTTGCTTGAAAAAGATTGGGGCGTATCGGCTGACATCTTCAGCGTCACGAGTTTTACAGAGCTGCGTCGTGATGGTTTGGATTGCGAACGTCATAATATGTTGCATCCAACGACAAAAGCCAAGGTGCCTTATGTGACCGGTCTGTTAGAAAAAACAGAGGGTCCTATCATTGCCTCAACTGACTACATGAAACTTTTTGCTGATCAGATTCGCCCGTTTATGCCAAAGAGTCGTGCTTATAAAGTGCTGGGCACCGATGGTTTTGGCCGTTCAGATTTTCGCTCAAAACTACGCGAACACTTTGAGGTTGACCGGCACTTTGTGGTCTTGGCGACCTTGCGTGCGCTGGCCGACGAGGGCACAGTAGCGGTTAGCCAAGTGGCCGCAGCCATAAAAAAATACGGCATTGATCCTGATAAAGCCAACCCCCAATACGCTTAATAAAAGAGATCCACTATGAGTAACATCACAGCTATTGAAGTTCCAGACATTGGGGATTTCGACACCGTTGAAGTGATTGAAATTTTGGTCAAGGTCGGCGATGTGGTTAAAGCCGAACAAAGTCTGATCACTGTTGAGTCTGATAAGGCCTCAATGGAAATCCCCACCTCGATCGCCGGCATCGTCAAAGTGATTGCGGTGAAGGTGGGCGATAAGATCAAACAAGGCAGTGTGATGCTGAGCATTGAGGCGAGCGCTGCTGCACCGAGCGCTGCGGCTGCTGCAATTCCAGCCACTGCGAGCGTTGCGGCGACTTCGAACGCATCAAATGCTTCTGCGCCTGCGGCGCCGTCTGCGAGCGTTGCACCAGCCGCGCCCGCTGTTGCAGCACCGAGCGCGCCAGTCGCTGCTGCTGTCACGCCTGCCGCGCCACCGGCGGGCAAGCTTGAGCTTCCAACCTCAACGGTTGGCCTGCCGCACGCTTCGCCTTCGGTGCGAAAATTTGCGCGCGAGCTTGGCGTGGATCTTGGTCTTGTCAAAGGCTCGGGTGCTAAAGAGCGTATCGTTCAAGAAGATATTCAAAACTTCGTTAAGCAAGCGTTAGCGGGTGGTGCAGGCGCGTCTGGGTTTACGCAGGGCGCTTCGTTGGGTGGCGGACTTGACCTCTTACCTTGGCCTAAAGTTGATTTCACGAAATTTGGTGAAATCACGTCCAAACCACTGTCACGCATTAAAAAGATTTCGGGTGCTAATTTGCACCGCAACTGGGTAATGATCCCGCATGTGACCAACAACGACGAAGCGAACATCACAGAGCTTGAAGCCTTTCGCGTGACATTGAATAAAGAGAACGAAAAATCTGGCATCAAAGTCACGATGCTTGCGTTCTTGATTAAAGCGGTTGTAGCTGCATTGAAGAAGTTTCCTGAATTCAACGCCTCGCTTGACGGCGAGAACTTGGTGTTGAAACAATACTTTCATATCGGTTTCGCGGCAGATACCCCTAATGGGCTGGTTGTGCCAGTGATTCGTGATGCCGATAAAAAAGGTATTTTGCAACTGGCTGCTGAAAGCAGTGAACTCGCCAAAAAGGCTCGTGATGGTAAGTTAGCCCCGGCAGAAATGCAGGGCGGTTGTATGTCGATTTCGTCTTTAGGTGGCATCGGCGGCACGCACTTTACACCGATCATTAACGCACCAGAGCTCGCGATATTGGGCGTATCAAAGTCGTATATGAAACCGGTCTGGGATGGTAAACAGTTTGGGCCACAACTAACCTTGCCGCTGTCGTTGTCGTACGATCATCGTGTGATTGATGGCGCTTCCGGGGCACGCTTTAACGCCTACCTCGGCAGTCTGTTGGCGGATTTTCGCCGTATCGTGCTGTAAGGGGGCAACATGAGCAAACTGATTGATATTCCGATCCCTGATATTGGTGATTTTGATACGGTCGATGTGATTGAAGTGTTGGTGGCAGTTGGCGATACGGTTAAGGCCGAACAAAGCCTGATTACCGTCGAATCTGACAAGTCCTCGATGGAGATTCCTTCCAATCAAGGCGGAGTCGTCAAGGCAGTATTAGTGAAAATCGGCGATAAAGTGAAGCGAGGTTCGGTGATCTTGCAGCTTGAGGCTAGTGCAGAGGCGGGCGCTGCAGTTGACGCAGCGGCCTCAGCGTCCTCGAGTGCTGTCGCTTCGTTAGGAGCTGCTGCGAGCTCGTTAGGATTAACGCAGGCTGCAGCACCCGCTGTCGCTAAGCTCGAAAATAACGCCCCAACCGTTGCGATGGCCAAATACAACGGCAAGGTCGACAGCAAATTCGATCTGCTTGTGCTGGGCGCGGGCCCCGGTGGTTATTCAGCAGCCTTCCGTGCTGCCGATCTTGGCTTGAACGTGGTCTTGGTTGAGCGCTACTCAATGTTGGGTGGTGTTTGTCTAAACGTGGGTTGTATTCCTTCAAAAGCCTTGTTGCACACGGCAGCCGTTCTCGAAGAAGCTCAGGCTTTAGCCGACCACGGTATTTCGTTTGGTAAGCCAAAGATTGACTTGGATAAATTACGCGCCTTTAAAGACGGCGTGATCGGTAAGCTGACTGGTGGCTTGGCGGGCATGGCTAAAGCTCGTAAAGTGACCGTGGTAACAGGCGTTGGTTCGTTTGTTAGTGCCAATCACGTTTCAGTTCAAACCGCCTCGGGTGTGCAAACGATTGAATTTGCGCAGGCGATTATTGCAGCGGGCAGCCAGTCGGTGAAGTTGCCATTTATGCCTGAAGATGAGCGCGTGGTCGACTCTACCGGCGCGCTGTTGTTGCGCAATATTCCAAAAAGAATGTTGATTGTGGGTGGCGGCATTATCGGCCTTGAAATGGGTACCGTGTATTCAGCGCTGGGCTCACGTCTGGATGTGGTTGAAATGCAAGACGGCCTAATGCAAGGCGCTGATCGTGATTTAGTCAAAGTCTGGCAAAAGAAAAACGCCCATCGTTTTGATAACTTAATGCTCAATACAAAAACGGTCGGTGCCGTCGCTAAAAAAGACGGTATTTATGTCAGCTTTGAAGGTGCAAGCGCACCAAAAGAACCGCAACGCTACGATTTGGTGTTGCAAGCGGTGGGTCGCACACCGAATGGTAAAAAAATCGGTGCGGATAAAGCGGGCGTGTGGGTGAGCGACCGTGGCTTTATCGAGGTCGACCGGCAAATGCGTACCAACGTAGCCAATATCTTTGCGATTGGCGATTTGATCGGTCAGCCCATGCTGGCACATAAAGCCGTGCACGAAGGTCATGTTGCAGCTGAAGTGGCCGCTGGGCAAAAGAGTTATTTTGATGCGCGTGTGATTCCGTCAGTGGCGTACACCGATCCTGAAGTGGCGTGGGTGGGGCTCACGGAAATCGAGGCCAAGCAGCAGGGCGTTGCGATCACTAAAGGGATGTTTCCGTGGGCGGCATCGGGTCGTGCGATTGCCAACGGCCGGGATGAGGGTTTTACAAAACTGCTGTTTGATGCTGCAACCCATAAGATCCTGGGCGGCGGCATCGTGGGCACCAACGCTGGCGATTTGATTAGTGAAGTCGCGCTCGCAATCGAGATGGGTGCAGATATGGTTGATATTGGTAAAACCATTCACCCACATCCAACCCTTGGTGAGTCCGTTGGGTTAGCGGCCGAGGCCGCCGAGGGCCACTGCACAGACTTGCCGCCCGTTAAAAGGTGATGCAACGCTACAGTGCCACGGTCGAAAACCATGGCACGGCCGCAATCGCAATCAAACCTATCAACAAAGCAAAGATGTAAGGCCAGATCGCACCCATGACCTCATCTGGCGAAGCGTCGCCGATGCGGCAGGCCACATAAAAGCCCACGCCGATCGGGGGCATCATCAAGCCAATGTTCATGGCTGTGACCACTACCATTGAATAATGAATGTCGTGAATCCCTAGTTTTTTGGCAATCGGAAACATAATCGGCGCCAGAATCAAAATCGCCGGTAAGCCTTCAAGCAAACACCCAAGAATCAAGAACACTAAAATCGTGACCACCATAAAGGCGGCAACACCGCCGGGCAAAGTCGTCAAAAACGTCGACAGGCTTTGCACCACGCCGCTTTGAGTGATGGCCCAGGCCATTGCCGAGGCAGTGCCTAAAATCAGCAAGATTGCACCGCTTAACGCTGCGGTCTCGACTAGCATGTTGTAGACTTTGCGCCAGCCAATGCCACCGTACAGAACCTGACCAATCACCATCGCGTAGAGCACGGCAATTGTTGAGACCTCGGTAGCAGTGGCTACGCCGCCACCCACCGCGCTACGAATTAAGAAGGGCAGAACAAGCGCCGGGCCTGCGATGAGCAAGGCTTTCCAGATCATGTTCAGTGTCGAACGCTTGACGTTATCGAGTTGCTCGTGTCGGGCTTTCCACCGCGCGAGTGCAACCAAGGATAGTAAAAGCACTCCAGCAATCACCACGCCGCTTTGAAATAAACCAGCGATCGATACGCCAGCAACTGATCCTAAAACAATTAGCACAATGCTGGGCGGAACCGTGTCTGCCATTGCAGCACCGGTCGCAAGTAACGCAATCATTTCGCGTGGCTTGTGCCCACGGCGTTTCATTTCAGGAAACAACGCTGGGGCAATGGTTGCCATATCCGACACTTTAGAGCCCGAGATTCCCGACACAATAAATAACGAGCCAAGCAAGACGTAAGACATGCCGGCTTTAATGTGTCCTAAAAGTGAGGCTAAAAAATCGACAATGGCTTTGCCCATTCCTGTGGCATCTAGCACGCAGCCCAGCAGCACAAAGATCGGGACCGAAACAAGAATCAGGCTGGACATGCCCTCATCCATTCGCCCGATCACAACCATCAACGGCACAGTCGTTGAAAAAGCCAAGTAGCACAGGGCGCCGGCACCAAAACAAAATGCGATCGGCACGCCCGCAATCAGGCATAGTGCAACTAAGATCACTAAGAAAAATAAAATATTGTAGAGACCGACTGAGGTCAGCCAGGCTGAACCTAGCCAACAAAGCGCGGCAAAGGCGCTCACCAACAGTACTGCGCCCAATAAATTGATTTTTGTGACGGTTTGAGCGGCGTAGGTCAAGAGCACACCCAGCATCGCCAAGAGACCAAAGGCCAGTGCTGAGACACGAAAACTATTCGGAATGCCCAAGGCGGGTGAGGTAACAAACCACTCGTCTTGCATGTATTCAATCGCGGGCGTGATCAAGGCCAGTAAAAAAGCAACGATGGTCACGAGCGCCACGGCATGCACGAAGCCTCGCAGACGTTCTGGCATCATTTGTAAAAACAGCGTCAGCCGTAAATGTTCGTTACGATGCATCGCAATGGCAGAGCCCAGCATGGCGAGCCACAAAAAAGAAATCGAGACCACTTCGTCGATCCAGATAATCGGAAACGAAAATACATAACGAGACACAACGCCCACCAAAAGCATGACTACGATGACCGTCATTAAGGCTGCACTCAAAAACTCAAGCGGTTTGAGTAGTCGTGAGACTAAGGGGCTAGGTGAGGGCGTGATGTCGGTGGTCATAGCGTGCTCTTCAATACGTCAATAATAAAAAAAAACCGGATGCCGCTTGTCACAAGCTCGACATCCGGGTTTTGCGCGCAAGCCGCGCGTTTAAGTAAACTTGTTGCGTTTAAGCGAGTTTGCCACTGTAGTTCTCAAGCATTGACCAGGCTTCGTCGCCTAGCTTGCCTTTCCATTCTGTGTAGAAACCACCTTGACGCAGACGATCGCGGAACGAGTCAGGCTTAGTCTGATTAAAGACCATTCCTTTTTCGGTTAAGCCCTTTTGCAGACCCGCATTCATCGTAGCGACATCGGCGCGTTCTTTCATGCCGGCAGCGTTGATGTTTTTTGCCACGATTGTGCGCATGTTCTCTGGCAGTCTCTCCCAAGCGCGTTTGTTCGCCAAGAACCAAAAGCCATCCCACATATGGTTGGTGATCGAGCAAAACTTTTGCACTTCGTTCAGTTTTGCAGTGTCGATAATCGCCAAGGGGTTTTCTTGACCGTCAACCACTTTCGTTTGCAAGGCGCTGTACACCTCGTTAAAGTTGATCGAAGCAGGCGCTGAGTCAAAGGCTTTGAACATAGAGGTCCAAAGGGGTGACACTGGCACGCGAATCTTAAAGCCCTTTAAGTCATCGGCGCTTTGAATGGGCTTTGTCGACGAGGTAATTTGCCGAAAGCCGTTATCCCAAATTTTGTCCATCGCTACTAAATTCGACTTTCCAATTTCTTTGCGAACGTGTGCACCGAGGTCGCCATCAAGCGCTTTCCAGACTGCGTTGTAGTCGCTGAACGCGAAGCCGATGCCGGTAATCGACGATGCTGGCACCAAGGTGGCCAAAATCAAACCCGATAAGGTAAAGAACTCGACGCCACCGTTACGCACTTGACTCAACATATCGGTGTCTGAACCCAGCTGGCTGCTTGGGAAAATACGAATTTCAACGCGCCCGGCGGTCTCGGCTTGAATGGCATCGACCATTTCTTTGGCGCGGATATTCATCGGGTGCGTTAAAGGCAGATTGTTGGCGTATTTGTATGAAAATTCTGCTTTGGATTGGGCCCAGGCGCTGCGCAAAGGGGCCGCCATGACAATGGCACCGGCGCCAACGCCAGCGAGTAGGTTACGTCGAGTGATTGACATTTTGCTGTCCTGTTTTGTGAGTTGTTCCGTGGCGCATCATAGCAACGAACCCAAGGGTCTCGGCCGTTTTAGGTGTCGATGAGCGCTAAAATAGGCGTTTTCCCCTAGCTTTATCGAATTTTTACCAAAACTAACTGCTAATTGGTCCTGACTGTGTCTCATATCCTGCTTGTGCTCGGCTCTTCTGCATTGTCCCAGTTTCGTCAAGAACGTTTGCTGGCTAAGTTCAAGACGCAGGGCTTGCCCATCGCTGGCGTTGAGGCGCGGTACGAGCATTTTGTTTGGTGTAAACAAGCGCCTGATGCTGCCACTACGCAACGTCTGACGCAGTTGCTTGATTACGGGTCACAGGCAGCCGCAGCAGAGGCCCACGCCTCTGCCTTGATTTTGCGTGTGATCCCGCGCTTAGGCACGATGTCTGCCTGGGCCAGCAAGGCCACTGATATTGCCCACAACTGCGGTTTTGCAAGCGTGCTTCGCATCGAGCGCGGACTCCACTATGTTTTGACTCCTGAGCGCAATTGGTTAAACACACAAAAACTTGACGCGGCAATGCTGGCGCGGGCGGCTGACTGTTTGCACGATCGCATGACCGAGACGGTCGTTGACGCAAGCTTTGATCCCCAAGCACTGTTTGCCTCGCTGCCAGGCAAGCCCATGCGTACCGTTGACGTCATGGCGCAAGGCAAGCAGGCTCTACTCGAGGCCAATACCGTGTTGGGCTTGGCTTTATCTGAGGACGAGATCGATTACCTGGCGCACTCGTTTACCGAGCTTGGTCGCGATCCCACTGATGTCGAGCTGATGATGTTTGCCCAAGCGAACAGCGAGCATTGTCGCCACAAGATTTTTAATGCGCAGTGGGTCATTGATGGCAAGCCGACTGACAAAACTTTGTTTGGCATGATTCGAGAAACCCATGCGGCGCAGCCTTTAGGCACCGTGGTGGCTTATTCAGACAACTCAGCCATCATGCAGGGTGGTGACGCGCTGCGTTTTCAGGCGGCGTTGCCAGGTGGGGCACAGGGTGGCGTTTATGCCGCCAAGCCTGAACTTGTGCACACTGTCATGAAAGTCGAAACCCATAACCATCCAACCGCCATTGCGCCGTTTGAAGGTGCGGCGACTGGCGCAGGCGGTGAGATTCGCGACGAAGGTTCCACCGGTCGGGGCTCTAAGCCCAAGGCGGGGTTGGCTGGGTTCACTGTTTCACATCTGCGCTTTGATGATGCGCCACGTGTCTACGAAGCCGACCATCATGGCAGCCCCGACCGTATCGCAAGCGCGCTATCGATCATGATCGAGGCCCCCTTGGGTGCGGCCGCGTTTAATAATGAGTTTGGTCGCCCGAATTTGCTTGGCTATTTCAGATCGTTTGAACAATCTACCGCTGATACTCGCTGGGGTTATCACAAGCCAATCATGATTGCGGGCGGCTTAGGTAGTATTGATGCGGGATTAGCTAAAAAAGATGTGATCCAGCCCGGTGCCTTATTGATTCAATTGGGCGGGCCCGGCTTGCGCATCGGCATGGGTGGTAGTGCGGCTTCAAGTATGTCAGTGGGTTCCAACACAGCCGCACTTGATTTTGATTCGGTGCAACGTGGCAACCCCGAACTCGAGCGTCGTTGCCAAGAAGTCATTGACCGCTGCTGGCAACAAGGTGCAAATAATCCCATTGTTGCCATTCACGATGTGGGCGCCGGTGGTTTATCGAATGCGTTTCCAGAGTTGGTGAACGACGCAGGTCGCGGGGCCACGTTTGAACTCAAACGCGTGCATCTCGAAGAATCGGGTATGTCGCCCGCCGAAATCTGGAGCAACGAGTCGCAAGAACGTTATGTGTTGGCAGTAATGCCACAAGATCTCGAGCGCTTCAAAGCGCTCGCCGAACGTGAGCGTTGTCCGTTTGCGGTGATTGGTGTCGCAACCGAGGCGCGCCAGTTAAAGGTATTGAATGGCGAGGGTTTGCCCGGTTTAGATCAACCCGTAGCCGCACAAGGCTTGCGTCCCGTTGACGTGCCGATCGATGTGATTTTAGGCAAGCCGCCACGCATGACACGCGATGTCAAGCGCTTGCCTGGCCAAACCGCGCCGTTAGATTTGACATTGATTACGCTTGATGACGCCATCACGCGTGTCTTGCAACACCCAACAGTTGCAAACAAAACCTTTTTAATTACGATTGGCGATCGCACCGTGGGCGGCTTATCGAGCCGTGATCAGATGGTGGGCCCTTGGCAAGTGCCAGTTGCCGATTGTGCCGTGACCCTAGCGGATCACGATGGCACACGCGGCGAAGCAATGGCGATGGGCGAGCGCACACCGCTTGCCGTGATTGATGCGCCTGCCTCAGGCCGTATGGCCGTGGCTGAGGCCTTGACAAACTTGGCTGCAGCAGATGTGGTTTGTCTGGAAGACATCAAGCTGTCTGCCAACTGGATGGCGGCGTGTGGGGCTCCTGGTCAAGATGCCGCACTGTACGACACGGTCGCTGCGGTCAGCAAACTCTGTCAAGACGTTGGGCTATCGATTCCGGTCGGTAAAGATTCGTTATCGATGCAAACCGGTTGGTCGCAAGACGGCGAAGCTCGTAAAGTGATTGCACCCGTTTCGTTAATCGTGACAGCCTTTTCTCCTGTGCAAGATGTTCGCACGACCTTAACGCCGCAACTGCGCACCGATGTGGGTCCGACTAGCCTAATCTTGATTGATCTAGGCGGTGGTAAACAGCGCATGGGTGGCTCGATCCTCACGCAAGTCTGCAATCAACTCGGTGAGCAAACGCCTGACATCGATGATGCGCAAGCCCTACGCACATTCTTCGTGACTATTCGCGCGCTCGCACAGTCGGGTATCTTGTTGGCGTATCACGATCGCTCTGACGGTGGTCTGTTGGCAACGGTCGCTGAGATGGCCTTCGCGGGTCACACAGGCGTGTCGCTCAACATCGACATGTTGTGCTTTGATCACAATGCGCAAGACTGGGATGCCTACAATATTCGCGCCGCGCAAGTTGCGGTACAGCGCAACGAATTGACCCTCAAAGCCTTATTCTCAGAAGAGGCCGGTGCGGTGATTCAAGTCCCCACGGCCGAGCGCGATGCGGTGATGCAAGTGCTGCGTGCGGCTGGCTTGTCTACGCATTCGCATGTGATTGGTTCGCCTAATACCACCGACACACTCGAAGTGTTTCGCGACGGCAATCGCATCTGGTCGCGCCCGCGTGCCGACCTTGGCACGCTCTGGAGCGACGTCAGCTATCGCATCGCGATGCGGCGTGATAATCCAGCCTGCGCCAAAGCGGAACTTGATCTGTGGGCAGACGCGACAGACCCTGGTTTGTCGCCGCAAGTTCAGTTTGATCCTCAAGAAGATGTTGCGGCGTCGTACATTGGCATGGGTGCACGCCCACGCGTTGCCATCCTGCGTGAGCAGGGATGCAACAGCCAAGTTGAAATGGCCTGGGCCTTTGATAAAGCTGGCTTCGAAGCGGTTGACGTACACATGACCGATCTTCAGTCGGGCGCGGCAGATTTATGTGGTTTTAAAGGCCTAGTGGCTGTGGGCGGTTTTAGTTATGGCGACACGCTTGGTGCGGGCGAGGGCTGGGCGCGCAGCATTTTGTTCAACACGCAATTGTCTGATCAGTTTGCACAATACTTTGCGCGTACAGATACCTTTGGTTTGGGTGTGTGCAATGGTTGCCAGATGATGGCGGCCTTGGCCACGATAATCCCAGGTGCTGAACACTGGCCGCGCTTTACCCGCAACCAGTCTGAAAAATACGAAGCACGCTTTTCGTTGGTCGAAGTGCTTGAATCACCTTCGCTGTTCTTTAAAGGGATGGCTGGCGCAACCATTCCCGTGGCCGTGGCCCATGGTGAAGGCTTTGCAAACTTTAGTCGTCAAGGTAACGAACAAGCTGCTCTTGCTGCGCTACGCTTCGTCGATCACAAAGGTCAGGCCACCGAGGCCTACCCCTTTAATCCAAACGGCAGCCCAGCGGGCCTCACGTCCGTCACGACAGCCGATGGGCGCTTTACGGTGTTGATGCCGCACCCTGAGCGCGTCACCCGCAATGTGATGATGTCTTGGGCACCGCCTAGCTGGGGGCCAAACGACGCCAAGGGTGCCTACACCCCGTGGATGCGGTTCTTCCAAAACGCACGGGTAGCGATCGCTTAGGGGCAGCTTGTTCGGCGATCCGACCCTAAACGGGTCGCGGATCGCGCGAATTGCTTACTTTTTAGCGTGAGCCACGATCAGGCAGGTTGTTGTGGCGTGGGCATAAAGTTTGCCATCTGGTCCCACAATGCGCCCCTCTGCCGTGGCGATTTGACGACCCACCTGGATGATCTTGCCAATCGCGCGCACCCGGGCGCCTGCCGCAGGCATAATGGCGCGCGTCATTTTTACGCTTAGATCCAAGGTTGTATAGCCGGTGCCAACGGGCAACATGGTGTGGATGGCGTTGCCGACTGCGCCGTCCAAAATACTGGCAAACCAGCCTCCGTGCACCGACCCTTGAACGTTCATGACGCTTTCGGTGGGGTTGCCTTGCAGCGTGGCTTGCCCCGGTTCGAGCGCAACAAGCATGTAGCCGCAGGTGGCAGCCATCGGGCCATTGGGCAGGTCACCGTGCATCACCGCTTGCATCAGTTCCATGCCCGTCATGCTTGCGGTTTTTGACTTGTCTAGCAGCCCAACCAGGCGCCCGTTTGGCATACTGGCCAGTAGTTTTTGTTCGTCTTCTAGCCATTGTGCAAGGGTATTTTCAGGGGTCATAAGTCAAAGTCTTAAAGGGTTTTGGTCGTTTTCGGTCAAAAGCTAGGCAAATGCGCCTCAAATACTGAGGGCAAGATGCTTTTTAGCACTAGTTGCCTCTCAAAAGAAGTCGTTCGTCCATCGTATAATCACGCTTTGCGTCAGGAGCTTTTTATGCGTCTTATCCAAACTGCGCTCACCTTCGATGACGTACTGCTTGTGCCTGCGTTCTCACAGGTGTTGCCGCGCGACACCTCATTGGTTACCCGTTTAACCCGAAACATCTCGCTAAATATCCCCTTAGTCTCGGCCGCGATGGATACCGTGACCGAATCACGTCTGGCGATTGCCATGGCTCAAGAGGGTGGCATCGGGATTATTCATAAAAATCTAACCGCCGACGAACAGGCCAAAGAAGTGTCACGCGTCAAACGCCACGAGTTCGGTATCGTCACCGATCCAATCACCGTGACCCCCGACATGAAAGTACGCGACGCCATCGCGTTGCAGCGCCAACACGGTATTTCTGGTTTGCCTGTGGTGCAAGGGCTCAAGCTCGTCGGTATCGTCACAAACCGTGATTTGCGCTTTGAAGAGCGCCTCGACGCGCCGCTTACCAGCGTCATGACGCCGCAAGACCGCCTCATCACCATGAAAGAAGGCGCCACGCTTGCCGAAGCCCAGACCTTGATGCATAAGCATCGCCTCGAACGCGTCTTAATCGTCAACGATGCCTTTGAGTTACGTGGTTTGGCGACCGTTAAAGATATTGTCAAAAATACCGAACACCCAGCGGCGTGCAAAGATAGTCACGGGCAATTGCTTGTGGGTGCAGCGGTGGGTGTGGGCGACGGCACTGAAGAACGTGTCGAAAAATTGATAGCAGCCGGTGTCGACGTCATTGTGGTTGACACCGCCCATGGCCATTCAAGTGGCGTGATCGAACGTGTGCGTTGGATCAAAGCCAACTATCCAAAAGTAGAAGTGATTGGTGGCAACATTGCAACGGCGGATGCCGCGCGCGCATTGCACGAAGCCGGTGCAGACGCCGTTAAAGTTGGCATTGGCCCAGGCTCGATTTGTACAACGCGCGTTGTTGCTGGTGTGGGTGTGCCGCAAATCACTGCGATTTCAGATGTGGCTCGCGCTTTAAAAGGTACAGGCGTGCCATTGATTGCTGATGGTGGCGTGCGTTTTTCAGGCGATGTGGCCAAAGCCCTGGTGGCAGGTGCGTCATCGGTGATGATGGGCGGTATGTTTGCCGGCACCGAAGAGGCCCCAGGCGAAGTGGTGTTGTATCAAGGGCGTTCATATAAATCGTATCGCGGCATGGGCAGCTTAGGTGCCATGACTGACGGCTCGGCCGATCGTTACTTTCAAGACCCAGCCAACAATGCCGACAAACTCGTGCCCGAAGGCGTCGAAGGTCGTGTGCCCTATAAAGGCAGCGTGTTGCAGATTATTTTTCAGTTAGTGGGCGGCGTGCGTGCCTCAATGGGCTATTGCGGTTGCTCAACGATTGAAGAGATGCGGACCAAGCCAGAGTTTGTGCAGATCACCTCTGCCGGCTTTCGCGAGTCGCACGTGCACGATGTGCAAATTACTAAAGAAGCACCAAACTATCGCTCAGAGTAATGATTGGGTATCTTGAAGAGGGTTTAAACGATTATCTGAACCTCTCGCATTTCGTTGTGCATTTCGTATTTTAACTTTCGCACCGGTCTCGTGGCCGGTGTCTTTCATTTAGATATTTACACAGGTTAACCCTTCATGCACCAGCGCATTTTGATTCTTGATTACGGCTCACAAGTGACCCAGTTGATTGCGCGTCGTGTGCGCGAGGCTGGCGTGTATTGCGAGCTTCATCCAGGCGATGTCTCGGCCGAGTTTTTACAGAATCAGTTGTCGCAGGGATTAAAAGGCATCATCTTGTCGGGCAGTCATGCCTCGGCCTACGATGAGTCATCGTTAAAAGTACCTGCCGAAGTCTTCAGTGCAGGGGTGCCGGTACTAGGGATTTGTTATGGCATGCAAGCCATGGCGCAACAGCTAGGCGGCGAGGTCAGCTATGCCGACCACCGTGAATTCGGCTACGCCGAAGTGCGCGCGCGCGGCCATACTCGGTTGCTGAAAGATATCGACGACTTCACCACGCCCGAAGGGCATGGCATGCTCAAGGTCTGGATGAGTCACGGTGATCAAGTGACGCGTTTGCCTGAAGGTTTCAAAGTGATGGCCTCGACCGCGTCATGCCCGATTGCTGGCATGGCGGATGAAGCCCGCAGGTTTTATGCAGTGCAGTTTCATCCTGAAGTCACACACACGGTTAAAGGCCAAGCCTTACTCGAGCGCTTTGTGCACGAGATCTGCGAGTGCCAAGGCGATTGGACCATGCCCAATTACGTTGACGAAGCCATCGCGCGCATTCGTGAACAAGTCGGCACTGATGAGGTGATTTTAGGCTTATCGGGTGGCGTTGATTCGTCCGTTGCTGCTGCTTTGATTCATAAAGCGATTGGCGATCGTCTGACCTGCGTGTTTGTCGATCACGGTTTGCTGCGCTTAGACGAAGGCAAGCAGGTGATGGAGACCTTTGCTCAAAACATGGGCGTGCGTATTATTCATGTTGACGCCACCGAGCAATTTATGGGCAAACTTGCAGGGGTGTCTGACCCCGAAGCCAAGCGCAAGATTATTGGTCGTGAGTTCGTTGAAGTGTTTCAGGTTGAGGCGGGTAAACTCAAACAAGCTAAGTGGCTTGCACAAGGCACGATCTATCCTGATGTGATTGAATCGGCGGGTGCAAAAACTGGCAAGGCGGTTGCAATTAAGTCGCATCATAATGTTGGCGGTTTGCCCGAGACGATGAATTTGAAATTACTCGAGCCTTTGCGCGAATTGTTTAAAGACGAAGTTCGCAAACTAGGCGTAGCCCTTGGTTTGCCACACAGCATGGTGTATCGCCATCCTTTTCCAGGCCCAGGCTTAGGCGTGCGTATCTTGGGTGCGGTCACAACAGAGTTCGCAGATCTTCTGCGCCGTGCCGACGCGATTTTTATTGAAGAGCTTCGCAATACGATTGATCCAGAAACCAAACAAAGCTGGTACGACTTAACCTCGCAAGCGTTCGCAGTGTTCTTACCTGTTAAATCAGTGGGTGTGATGGGTGACGGTCGCACCTACGACTATGTCGTGGCGCTGCGCGCTGTGCAAACGTCAGATTTCATGACGGCAGATTGGGCACCGTTGCCTTATCCCTTGCTGGGTAAGGTCTCATCGCGCATTATTAATGAAGTGCGTGGCATTAACCGTGTGGTGTACGACGTGTCTAGTAAACCACCTGCGACGATTGAGTGGGAGTAGTAGTCTCATGAGAGTGCAGCTTGCTCGATCAATCCATGCCTTTCTGATGTGCATGGCCTGCTGTCTTCCCGCTTGGGCTCAGGAAGGGAGTTCGGTCTTTATTTCAGAAAAACACGCGTTCCGAGTTGCCACTTTGGTGACAGGGCTTGAAAACCCTTGGTCCATTTCTTTTTTGCCTGACGGTCGGATGCTGGTCACTGAAAGGGCGGGACGTTTACGCCTATTGAGTCAAGATTTCAAACTGAACCCCAAGCCGATTGATGGTTTGCCTGAAGTTGTGGCACAAGGTCAAGGTGGTTTGTTTGATGTCGTCTTGCACCCTCAG
The DNA here is from genome assembly GCA_945887835.1 of Bordetella parapertussis. Lineage (GTDB taxonomy): Bacteria > Pseudomonadota > Gammaproteobacteria > Burkholderiales > Burkholderiaceae_B > Zwartia > Zwartia parapertussis_B. The sequence goes on from CAMCZQ010000043.1 coordinate 18,444, forward strand.
TATGCTCAGAATGGCTGGATTTATTGGGCTTACAACGCGCCTGGGCCTGGCGGCTGGGGTACAGCTTTGGCCAGAGGTAAGCTTCAAGACCACCGCATGACCGAGGTACAGGTGCTGTTCAGCATGCAGCCTAAAACGTCTTTAACCTATCATTTTGGTGGGCGCATTGTGTTCGACCAAGCTGGCTTTGTTTATCTGACTTTGGGAGACCGTGGCGACAAAGACCGTGCCCAAAAACTGGGCGACCACGCTGGCTCTGTCATTCGTCTTCACGATGATGGTCGTGTGCCAGCCGACAACCCTTTTGTTGACCGTGCAGGTGCCCTGGCAGAAAAATGGACCTTGGGCAATCGCAATATGCAGGGTGCGGCACTGCATCCCCAAACCGGTGAACTGTGGACACACGAACACGGGCCGCAGGGTGGGGATGAAGTTAACGTGATGCGTTCAGGTTTGAATTACGGCTGGCCCGTCATCACCTACGGCGTCAATTACGGCTTGGGCACCAAAATTGGTGAGGGCCAAGCCAAAGCTGGCATGGTGCAGCCCTTGCACGTGTGGGTACCGTCTATTGCGCCATCTGGCATGGCGTTTGTGAGCGGCTCACAGTTTCCCCAATGGCGGGGAAATTTGCTTGTTGGCGCCTTGCGCGGGCAGATGCTGGTACGTCTAACGCTCGACGGCGAGAAGGTCTTGGGCGAAGAGCGCTTGCTTCAAGGGCGGTTTCGCCTACGCGATGTGCGAATAGGGCCAGACGGTTTTGTCTATTTGTTGACTGACGAAGCGCAAGGGGCTTTGCTCAGGTTGGAGCCTGTCAAACCTTGAAAAGATCGATTCTGATTCACGATAGCGACCGTGATTCAAACACCAGTATGATCTCTAGTGCTATGACTATAGTAAGTGTAAGCGAGCAGCAGGTTTAATCACAATGCTACCGTAACTTGCTGCGATTTTGTAGTTATCGATCTTGGAACCCTAAACATGAAAAATCCCTTGGCAGACGAACAACGTTTTGCTCGCCTTCACGTCGATCAAATGACTGACGAGCAAAAGATTTATTTCAACTCGCTGATGGCTGGTCCCATTTCTGGGACAGGCAGCAAGGGTGTGGTGCAGGGAGCAACAAGCTTAGGGGCTCCTTTCAACGTTTTGTTAAGAAGCCCTGTCTTGGCTGAGCGAATGCGCAAAGTCGGAGAATATCTGCGCTTTGAAAGTGCTATCCCAAAACGCTTAAACGAGTTTGCGATTCTAATCACGGCTCGCACCTGGACCGCTCAATACGAATGGTACGCGCACTTACGTTTAGCACTTAAAGAGGGACTCGATCCTTTAGTCGGTGAAGAACTTGCACAAGGGCAACGTCCTTCAAAGATGAAACCAGATGAAGAAGCTGTGTATGAATTTTGTCATGAACTTCATACCAGTCACTCTGTGAGCGACGCAAACTACAACGCAGTGCTCAAGCTTTTTGGTGAACAAGGCGTTGTAGACTTGATGATGGTTAGCGGCTATTACGTGATGGTGGCAATGGCCTTAAACGTAAATCGTTCGCCGCTGCCAGAGGGCGTCATACCTATCCCTGACCTTCCTTCAAAGACGTAATGAGTTTGTTTCAGTGAGGCCTTATGTCAAAAGTGTACGACTTCAACGCGGGTGGATATCAGTTTTTAGAGGGCGGGTTTCCGTATTCGCAGGCGGTCATTGCGCAACCTGGTTTTGCCTTACGTAGGGTGCGACTGTCGCGAACCCTGCCTATGTCAGAAGGGTTTGCCTGGATCCGGCAACACTTAGCGGAACAACAGCGCCCAACCACTGCGCTCTGCGCCTGCGAACTTCGTTCGCTCGAGCCTTTTACCTTCGATGGCTTTAAGGATTTCAACGCTGACTACGTGGCCGTGTTGCGTGACTGGGGTTTGAGCGCTGAAGGCCGTAATCCCGTTGCGCGCAGCAACTTAGCACCTCAGTATGCCGCGCCAGAGGCGCCTGGCTTTTACGCCTTTACGTACACCGTACCGCAGCAAGACAGTTCTCGCGATTGGGTGATAGCGGGAAGCGGCGAATGGCCTGAAGATCAGCCTTTCCCAGAAGGGATTGTGGCGCGTGGCGACTTAAGCGAAGCGGGCCTGAGAAAAAAAGTGGCTTATGTTCTAGACACCATGCAAGCACGCGTGGCGGCGATCAACGCGCAATGGGCCGATCTTAGCGCGGCACAGGTGTATACCGTTCACGATTTTTCAGCAACGATTGCAAGTGACTTCTCACAACGTCTGATGCTGCATGCAGGCTTGCAATGGCATCTTTGTCGTCCACCTATTCTCGAAATCGAGTTCGAAATGGATGTGCGTAGTGTGCGGCAAGAGGTTTGGCAAAAGGTCTAGTGTTTGCGTTCTAACCAGGTGCCCAAGATTCCTTTGGGCATTTTGATAATGAAAAAAACTAACAACGCACCATAGATCAACAAATCCAGGCCGTGGATTTGATTGCCAACCACGACACGCAAGCCTTCTTGAAGTGCAAGCAAAAACACCGCGCCAAAAGTCGGCCCGAGCATCACAAACAGACCACCGGCGATTGCACCAAAAACGATTTGCAACGAAATCCCAATACCTGAGACCGTTTCAGGGTTTACATAGAGCTGATATTGTGCGTACAGCACGCCACCTAAACAAGTCATGACTGCTGATAAGACGGTGATCTGCAATTTGGTGCGCGTGACGTTAATACCGATTGAAGCGGCAGCCTCTTCGTCTTCGCTGAGCGCTTGTAAGGCATCGCGCTGCATACTTTGGTCGACTTTCGTCCACACCCAAAGGGCGAAGATCCAGGCGATCAAGATGAGATAAAACCAAACGGTCCGATCTGAAAACTGCATCGCATAAAGCGAAACAGTCGAACCCTCTGGAATACCCGGCACAGGCGTCACGCCTAAAGAACCGCCCGTCACGTCTCGTGTGGCGACAATCAATAGCCGCACGACCTCTGCGAGAGCAAGTGTGACGAGCGCAAAATAATGCCCAACAATTTTGAATCGAAAACAGGGGTAGCCGATGAGTAAAGCGAGGACAATGCTGATGCCCACAGCGATGACGGTGCCTAAAATGGGCGGCCAGCCGAATTGATTCCAGAGCAAGACGACAGTATACGAGCCAACGCCAAGAAACGCGCCGTGTCCTAAGCTGACCAAACCGAGTCGTCCCATCAGCGCCCAGCTGGTATATATGAAGCCTAAGAGCAAGGCCATTATGATTAAGTGCAGGGGGTACTTACCTAAGCCTAGCCATGGCGCCAAGGCTAATACACCGATAAGTAACAGCATTTTTTTTGTGAAGATCGAATTCATCTTGTTTAGCGCCTTCTACTCAATATGCCTTCAGGTCGCAAAAACATCATTACGATAAAGAAAACAAAGGCTAGAACGTAGCCCCATTCGATTGCAAGCACAAAACCCCCGACAGAGATAAATTGCGCAAAAATAAACGCTGCCACAAAGCCTCCGACTAGGTTGCCAAGTCCGCCCATCACACAGACTAGAAAAATGATGGGACCAAACGATAGACCGATTGCGGGGTGGATGTCGTATTGCAAAACAAGCAGGCAGGCTGCTAAGCCGGCTAAGCCTCCACCAACAGCAGAGGTCAGCAAATAGATTTTTCCGGGGCTGACCCCCATCAGCGGCATGATGGCACGATCTTGGCTGATTGCGCGTATTGCAGTGCCGGCATAAGTTCGATTTAAAAAGAAATACGTTGCAGCGATGGCAATCATCGCGACAACAAAGGCGATCAAGCGCGCCATCGACAGGCTGATGTCACCCACGATTAGACTTGGCAGACGTACACCGATATTTTTGAAATCAATCCCGAAGGCAACGGTTGCAACCGCCTGAAAAAAAAACAGTACGCCACCGGTGACAAGTAGCTGATTAATG
>CAMCZQ010000044.1 GCA_945887835.1 Bordetella parapertussis
CTCCGATCTGAGCATGCTTATCACGCAGGTCTTCGTTCAAATCATCTGTCCGAAAAAAAGCCAGTCGACTGAACTTCATCCATTCGCGCAAAAATTTTGCCTGAAAATTTTGCGCACGTGTACCGGACATGTCGCTCAGCGAAGCTGGCTCTCCAGCGGCCTGCATCGCAACCATCACAAAGCGACTCGTCTGCGGAAACAACTGTGCTGCCGTCACAAAGTCTGGGCCTGAAAAAGGATAAAAAACCGTTCCACCGGCCGGTTGATGAATTTCGGTGTGCGCCCAGGTCGACATCGGTTGACCCATATTTTGCTGATAAAACTGCCACGCAGCATCGGCTTGCGTCAGGTTGGCCCCCTGTAAAAACGGAAAGCCAGAGCTCGGTTGCGCGCTTGTCGAAAGATATTTACCCTGAACATCGTTTGCAACGACGGGACCCACGGCGAACAGGCAAGCGCAGCTGAGCAGCAGCCTTAGGCCAGCACCTTTAAGCGAGAAAGTAGACAAAACCATTATCAAACGCCTCAAAATAAAAAACTCAGTGCGAAATTAAACCGACTTTTTAGTAGAGTTGGCCAACACAATTCCAGCCACAATCAAAACCAAACCCACCACATGATAGAGCTCAGGAAACTCTCCTAGCAAGACAACCGCCATCAGCGCCGCAAACACCGGGGTCAGGTTCAAGAAAAACATCGGTAACTGCGAACCCGTGCGCAAGACCGCCTGTTGGTAACACAAGTAAGCCAGCAAAGCCGGGCCAAGCGCCACGAACAAAATCATGCTGTAGATCTTTGGCGACCACGCGATGGCCGAATAACCACCCAAAAACCATTCGGCCAAAACCATGGGTACGGCAAACAGCAACCCCCACGCCATCTGCATGGTGAGCACGCTGTAGCCCGACATTTCGGCGGGCCGACCTCGCAACAGCCAGGTATAGAGGCTCCAGAGGGCAATCGCCAGCAGCATAAACAAATCACCCGAGACAAAGTCGATGCGCGTGGCATTGAGCAACTCACCTCGCAGTAGCACCCAAGCGACGCCTACCAGCGAGACCACCGCACCGAGTGTGGCCGCCCTGCTAATCGTTGCCTGAAAAAACAACCAACCCATCAGCAACGTGAAGATCGGACCCGCGGCGGTAATCAGTGCCACGTTAATGGGGCTTGAGGTCGTGAGCGCAAAATACTGCAAAGCGTTGTAAGTGGTCGTACTTAAAAACCCCGTTGCTGCCAGTACCACCCAGGCTCTGCGAGCCAAGGGCCAATCTTGCCGCAGACGACGCCAAACAAAGGGCAACAGCACCAAAATCGCGACCACCCAGCGCAAAAAATTTAACGTAATCGGAGGAATCGCACCAGCAGCCAGGCGACCTACGATGGCGTTACTCGCCCACAGCAGGGGCGGTAACACTAAAAACAACAGGGTGGAGGGGCTCAAGACGGGGCTCATGCAGCTAACCCTTTAGCACTGTGAGGCCACCCATATACGCGCGCAACACCTCGGGTACGACCACGCTGCCGTCTTCTTGCTGATAGTTTTCTAGAACGGCAACGAGCGCGCGCCCGACGGCGAGACCCGAGCCATTTAATGTGTGAATAAACTCAGTCTTACCCGCCTCGTTACGCGTGCGTGCCTGCATCCGCCGCGCCTGAAACGCCTCACAGTTTGAAACAGAAGAAATCTCGCGCCACGTATTTTGAGCCGGCAACCAGACTTCAAGGTCGTAAGTTTTTGTTGCACCAAACCCCATGTCGCCCGTGCACAGCAACAGGACACGATAAGGCAACCCAAGCAGCTGCAACACTTTTTCAGCATGGCCGGCCATCTCTTCGAGGGCCTGGTATGACGTCTCAGCCACCACGATCTGTACCATTTCGACTTTATCGAACTGATGCTGGCGGATCAGGCCGCGAGTGTCACGCCCACCACTGCCGGCCTCAGAGCGAAAGCAAGGGGTGTGTGCAGTTAAGCGAAGCGGCAAGTCGGCAGCCGGTATGATGCTGTCGCGCACGCTGCTCGTTAAGGTGATTTCGGAAGTTGAAATTAAATATTGTTCTTCGCGCACGACCGCGTTGCCTTGTTCATCAAGCGTGGGTTCGTCGCCACCCCGAGTCACCCAGAACATATCATTTTTGAACTTAGGCAGCTGACCGGTCCCCATCAGCGTCGAGGCGTTCACGATATAAGGTGTATAGCACTCGGTGTAGCCATGCTGTTCAGTTTGCAGATCAAGCATGAACTGGGCCAACGCACGGTGCAAACGCGCAAGTGGCCCGCGCATAAAGCTAAAGCGAGCGCCTGATAGTTTGCCTGCCACATCAAAATCCAGACCAAGGGCCTCGCCCAGCGAGACATGATCGCGCGGCGTAAAGCCCAAATGTTTAGGATCGCCTGATACGGTGTCGGGTACGGGTACCCAGCGACGCACTTCAAGATTGCCCTCGCTGTCGGTGCCCACGGGCACTGAGTCGTGAGGCAAGTTTGGCACCGCGAGTAACAGGTCGTTTAGTTGCTGTTGAATATCGGTTAATTCTTGCTCGAGGGCTTTGAGTCGCAGCGGGAGCGCCTGCGATTGCGCCATCACGGCTGAAGCGTCTTCGCCGCGCGACTTCAGCGCGCCGATCTGCTTGGCCAACGCATTACGCTGTGCCTGCAAAGTTTCGGTTTCGGTTTGCACCGCCTTGCGGCGCGCCTCTAGCGCATTAAACGACTCGAGGGCAAAAGCAAAGCCGCGACTGGCCAGGCGACGCACAACAGCGTCAAGATCTTTACGCAACAGAGCGGGGTCAAGCATGGGCTTTAGGCTTTAAAAACTAGTGAAGCACGTATTGTAAACGCCGCAGCAACCACGCGACCGCGCCCAGCGCGCCTACGCTTAGCAACCATATCAGCACCAGCCAGCCCCAGCGTTTCAATTTTTCTCTCCGTCGCACTCAGGCTTGCGAGCCGCGCAGTACTTGAATCCAGACATCTTGTCTATGAGTGATACTGATGCGAGGGACCCACTTTACCGCGAAACACCCAATACGCGTAGGCTGTGTAAGACAAAATCATTGGCAACAATACAACCGCTCCGACCAATAAAAACTTCAAACTATTATCGGGCGCTGCCGCTTGCCAGAGTGTGACCGCTGAGGGAACAATATATGGAAAGAAACTAACCAATAAACCCATGTAGGACAACACAAACAGGCCTTGCACCGACAAAAATGCCATTAGGGGCCGCTGTTGCGATAAGCCTTTGAAAAATAGCGCTGCGCATAGCAACACCAAGGCAGGCACCGGAAGCACTAGCAGTCGATCGGGCCAAGCCAGCCACTTTTGCAAAAAGTGTTCATGCAAAAACGGTGTCCACACACTCACCACCAAAATTAAAAGCAACAGCGCCACGCCAAGGCTGCGCGCAGCCCGTAACGCGAACTTAGCGACGTCTCCCTCGGTTTTTAGCATTAACCAAGTCGCCCCAAGCAAGGCATAGCCAACCACTAACGCGGCGCCCGTGAGCAGACTGAAAGGCGACAGCCAATCCCACCACCCGCCTGCGTAAGCGCGACCCGCAACCGGTATGCCTTGCACTAAGGCGCCCATCGCGACCCCTTGAGCAAAGGCTGCGACCGTTGAGCCACCCGCAAAGGCAACATCCCAAAACCATTGATGACGGCGGCTTTTAAAGCGGAATTCAAAAGCCACGCCCCTAAATACGAGAGCTAACAGCATGACAATAAATGGGGCGTACAGTGCCGGCATAATGATTGAATAGGCTAACGGAAACACCGCAAACAAACCACCCCCTCCTAACACGAGCCAGGTTTCGTTACCGTCCCACACCGGGGCAACTGAGTTCATCATTTGATCGCGATGCGCTTGTCCTTTGACCCACGGAAACAAAATACCCACGCCTAGGTCAAAGCCATCGAGCACGATGTACGCCAACACGACAAAAGCAATCAAGGCGGCCCAAATCAATGCATAGTCGATTGTCATGCTTTCGCCTTTGGGTCGCCAGCCTTGGTGAATCCCGTCAAGACAGCCGCAGGCACAATGCCACCCGCACGAGCGGGTTCGTGCGCCGAGGGTTCTAGCTGCAAATTGTTGGGAGGCTCGCGCATCAAACGCAAGATGTAAACCACCCCAGCACCAAAGAGCGCAAAATACACGACAACAAACCCCAGCAATGACCCTGCCACGGCTGCTGCGTCGATCGGCGACGCCGACTCGCTGGTGCGCAAGAGGTTGTATACCGTGTAGGGCTGACGACCGACCTCAGTGACGACCCAACCTGCCAGCACCGCCACAAAGCCCGAGGGGCCCATCCACAAAGCGGCACGGTGCAGCCACACCGTCTCATACAGCCTGCCGCGGTAGCGCAGCCAGAGGCTCCAGAGGCCTACGCCCAGCATAAGCGTACCGATACCCACCATCACGCGAAACGCGTAAAACACGATCCCCATCGGCGGCCGCTCTGACGGTGGCCACTCTTTCATCCCCTGAATTACACCGTCTAGGGTATGGGTCAAAAGCAGGCTACCTAAGTAGGGAATTTCAATCACGTACTCCATCCGTTCTTCTTTGCTGTTTGGGATGCCAAACAGAATCAGCGGTGCACTCGCCTGCGTCTCGTAATGCCCTTCGATGGCCGCGATTTTTCGGGGTTGATGCTTAACAGTATTTAAACCATGCTGATCCCCGGCCAACATTTGCAACGGAGCAACAATAGCCGCCATCCACATCGCCATCGAAAACATCGTGCGCACCGCAAGTTGGGAGGCAAGCCGCTCGGGTGTGGCAAACGCAACCTTTTGCAGACGCATTTTTAACAAGTGGTAGGCCGCCACGCCGCCGACCACAAACGCTGTCGTCAGATAGGCCGCCAACATCATATGCACTAAACGATAAGGAAAGGACGGATTAAAAATGACGTCAAACCAATTTTCGACCACAAACTGGCCCACCGAATTTTGACTAAAGCCTGCGGGGGTTTGCATCCAACTATTGACCGACAAAATCCAGAAGGCCGACATGAAAGTACCAAGCGCGACCATCGCCGTGGCAAAGCAATGCAAGCGCGGGCCCACGCGAGACCGCCCAAAGAGCATGACGCCTAAAAAGCCGGCCTCAAGAAAAAAGGCCGACATAACCTCATAGCCCATCAATGGACCGAGCACCGGGCCCGTTTTGTCAGCAAAGACGCTCCAGTTGGTACCAAACTCATAGCTCATGACTAAGCCAGACACCACTCCCATGCCAAAGGCCAGTGCAAATATTTTTTTCCAGTAGTTAAACAGCTCGAGGTAAACGTTACGCCCCGTTATTAAATGCAAGCCATTGAGTACCGCTAGGTAGCTGGCAAGTCCGATCGAAAACGCCGGAAAAATAATATGAAAACTGACCGTAAACGCAAACTGAATTCGTGCCAATGTGTGTGCATCTAGCCAATCCATTCCTTCAATCCTTTAATTTCTTTTGGGCCTTTCGATCAAGCTCACGCAAGTGCGCGAGCTTTTCTGCAATCTTGGTTTCGAGGCCGCGCGCAACCGGTTGATACCAGCCAGGTTCGTTGAGGCCGTCTGGCAAATAGGTTTCACCTGCAGCGTAGGCCTCGGGTTCATCGTGCGCATAGCGATAAGCATGACCAAAACCAAGCTCTTTCATGAGCTTGGTTGGCGCGTTGCGCAAGTGCACAGGCACTGGGCGCGACTGGTCTTGTTTAACAAAAGCCACTGCTCGATTATGAGCGTTATAACCCGCATTACTTTTTGCTGCTACCGCTAAGTAAAGAACAGCTTGCGCCAGTGCTAATTCACCTTCGGGCGATCCAAGGCGCTCGAAGGTTTGCGCCGCGTCGTTCGCAATTTGCATAGCGCGCGGGTCGGCCAAACCGATGTCTTCCCACGCCATGCGCACGATCCGACGCGCTAAATACTTAGGATCAGCTCCGCCGTCTAACATACGAGTCAGCCAATACAGTGCCGCATCTGGGCTTGAACCGCGCACCGATTTATGCAACGCCGAGATTTGATCATAAAAATTATCACCGCCTTTATCAAAGCGGCGCGCGTTCAGGCTCAAGGTATTTTCGACCAAGGTTTTGTCTACGTGGGTCGACCCTGAATGTTGAGCAGCGCTTGCCGCCTGCTCAAGCAAATTTAAAAACCGCCGTGCATCGCCGTCGGCGTAACCTATCAAGGTATCAACTGCGAGCGCTTCAAAGCTCAGCGTTTGAAATACTGTCAGTTGCGCGCGGGCCAGCAGTTCACGCAACTCAGAGTCATTTAGCGATTCGAGTACATAGACTTGCGCACGAGACAGCAAGGCCGAATTCACTTCAAAAGACGGATTTTCTGTGGTTGCCCCGATGAAGGTCACCAAGCCCGACTCAACAAAGGGCAACAAGGCGTCTTGCTGCGACTTATTAAACCGATGAATCTCATCCACAAACAGCAACGTGCGTTGCTGATGTTGATCGAGTGTCAGTTGGGCGGCTTGCATCGCAGCACGAATCTCTTTGACGCCCGCAAATACGGCAGAGAGTGCAATGAAGGCACAATCAAACGCGTTGGCAGTCAAGCGAGCGAGAGTTGTTTTGCCCACGCCCGGTGGGCCCCACAAAATCATTGAATGCGGCCGTCCAGACTCAAAGGCCACTCGCAGTGGCTTTCCAGGCCCGAGCAGGTGACGCTGACCGATCACCTCGTCAAGCGTGGCCGGGCGCAAGGCCTCAGCAAGGGGGGGTAGTGGCGCCGTTTTAAACAGGTCAGTCATGCAGCACGCTCACTGCATGCGCACGACATCGGCGCCCTGAGGGGGGACAAACTTAAAAACCTGGTCGGACATGGGCGGGTTACGCACGAGGCCAGAAAAATCGATGTGTGTGTTTTGCCCAAAGGCATCTAACAAAATAATGCGCGCAGGCAAGCCCTCGCGAAACCCAAGGTCAACATGCACAAAGCCTGCCTGGCCGTCGCGAGGCTTGGCGCGCAACCACAACAAACCGTCTTTGTCCGGCAAAGCGGTCACCGTGAACGATTGCTCAAGCGAACCCGAGCCAAAAAGAATCGCGGCAGGAGAAGTCCCAATCGCCTGGTCGACTTTGCGCACGGTCACTTGATTTAAATCGGGATCGAACTGAAATAATTGCAGACCATCAGAGATAATTTGCTGCGCATAGGGTTTTTGCACATCCCACTTAAACCGCCCTGGACGCTGAAAAGCGAACTGGCCGCTTTGTGCCGGTTTGGTTTGCCCTTGCGCCCCCACCGTATACTGCGAAAACCCACCTGTTGCCGCCTGGACCTGCGACACAAAACTTTCAAGCTGTTGCTGCGCAGGATTCGCCCAAACAGGGGTGCAAAGCAAACAAAGCCCAGAAAACACCAAGCCAAAAACCCGCATGAACCAAGTGGCGCGAGACATTAGTGCGAATCCTCTTGATTCGTGGTGGGCACCAGAATTTCGCGGTTACCGTTGGACTGCATCGTCGAGACCAGGCCACTGTTTTGCATCTGTTCAAGCAGGCGCGCCGCGCGGTTATAGCCAATCCGTAAATGACGCTGGACTAGCGAAATCGAAGCGCGTTTGTTTTTAAGTACGATTTCAACTGCCTGATCGTACATCGGGTCGGTTTCGGTGTCGGCAAAGCCCGTTACGCTTCCAACACCGTCACCCGTTTCGCCTTCAACACCCCCCTCAAGCAGACCATCGACATAGTCGGGCTCGCCTTGGGCCTTCAAAGACTCGACGACGCGGTGCACCTCATCGTCGGACACAAAAGCGCCGTGCACGCGTATCGGCAACCCGGTCCCTGAAGGCATGTACAACATATCGCCCTGACCGAGCAGCGCCTCGGCACCCATCTGATCCAAAATCGTTCGCGAATCAATTTTTGAAGACACCTGAAACGAAATCCGCGTGGGAATATTGGCCTTAATCAGACCAGTAATCACATCGACACTTGGACGTTGTGTTGCCAGAATCAAGTGGATTCCTGCCGCCCGCGCCTTTTGAGCCAAGCGCGCGATCAGTTCTTCGATTTTTTTACCCACAACCATCATCAAATCAGCAAGTTCATCAATCACCACAACGATGGTAGGCAACTCTTTGAGTGGCTCGGGTGCATCGGGCGTCAACGAAAACGGATTTGGAATCGGCTCTTCGCGTTTAAGCGCATCGCGTACTTTGGTGTTGTAGCCCGTTAGGTTACGCACCCCAAGCTTGCTCATCAGGCGGTAGCGTTTTTCCATCTCGCCGACGCACCAGTTCAGCGCGTTGGCCGCCTGGCGCATATCCGTCACCACGGGCGCGAGCAGATGAGGGATGCCCTCATACACGCTCATCTCAAGCATCTTGGGATCGATCAATATCAGCCGAGTCTGCGAAGCATCGGCCTTATAGAGCAAGGATAAGATCATGGCATTGATGCCGACCGACTTACCCGAACCGGTTGTACCCGCAACCAACAGGTGGGGCATCTTAGCTAAGTCGGCCACGACTGGATTGCCGGCGATATCTTTTCCAAGCGCCATCGTCACGACCGAGTGACTGGCATGATAGGTTTGAGAACCTAAAATTTCAGAGAGCTTGACCATTTGCCGACGCGGATTGGGTAGCTCAAAGCCCATCAGATTTTTACCCGGAATGGTTTCGACCACCCGAATACTGACCAGGCTAAGGGCACGCGCTAAATCTTTAGCCAGATTCACGATCTGGCTACCTTTGACCCCGATTGCGGGCTCAATCTCGTAGCGCGTAATCACGGGGCCAGCCTGCGCCGCCACGACATGGACTTCTACACCAAAGTCAGCCAGCTTTTTTTCGATTAACCGCGAGGTGAATTCGATCGTCTCGTCAGAGACCGTTTCAAAGGCTTCTGGAGCAGGATCAAGCAGGCTCAGTGCGGGCAAATCGCCCACGGCTGAAGGCTCTGCGAACAACGAATGTTGCCTCTCTTTTTGCAAGCGCTCGGATTTAGGCACCGAAATAATCGCCGGTTCGATCCGAATCGCGTACTCATGTGGAGTTTTATCCTGCTTGGCCTCGACTTGTTCGTGGCGTACAGCTTGTGCGACCTGCCCCGCACGACGGTCAAGCCTAGCCGTTTGAACGTTTTTGACTTGGAACAACAGCCAGTCAAAAGCTGTCCCGACCTTTTCGGCCACTGTCAGCCACGAAAACCCGAAAAACAAACTGCTACCCAAGGCGATCAGTGCGATCAAAATAATCGTACTGCCCGAAAAGCCCACAGCCTGCGACAAAAACTCGGACCACGTACTGCCAATGACGCCGCCGGCTCCGCTCGTGAGGTCTGTTCGCCCAGGTAGCTGCATGCCCCAGGAACTTAAGCGATAGGCCTCAAGACCGACCGAACCCAGCAAAGCCATAAAAAAACCGATTCCTTGTTCCCAGCGCACGCGTGCCAAGGCCTCGGGCTCGCCACGGGCACGGATTTGAGTGGCCAGGCGCAAGTACCCCGCGTGCACGCGATGCAACAATAAAATCACCCACCACCAGGCCGAATAGCCGAACAGATACAGCAAAATGTCGGACGTGTAGGCTCCGACCCAACCACCACGGTTATGCAAGCCCTCGGTCTCGGGGCCGACCGAATGCGACCACGCGGGGTCTGTCAGGCTCCAGGTGGCAAGCACCAAGGCCAGCCACGCTGCGAGCACAGCGAACAAAATCCAGCGCGCTTCTCGTAGCAGCGAGAACAGTTTTGACTGAAACGCTGAGGGCCCGTTTCGGGTGTTTCGGGTGGCGCGCGGTGCGCTTACAGTCGCAGGAGAAAGTCTAGGCATAGAGGACATTATAATTTGCTGCTTAAACTATAGGGTAATCCTGATGACAACGCCAAAACACGCCAAAGTTCTAATTCTAGGATCGGGCCCAGCCGGCTATACCGCAGCCGTTTATGCAGCTCGTGCCAATCTTAATCCCGTTATGATCACCGGTCATGCGCAAGGCGGTCAACTTATGACCACCACCGACGTCGATAACTGGCCCGCCGACGCCATGGGGGTACAAGGCCCTGAACTGATGCAGCGTTTTGCTCAGCACGCAGAACGATTTAACACTGAAATGGTATTTGATCATATCGCAAACGTCGATTTTTCATCACGGCCGTTTCGTTTAACCGGTGATGGCGGTAACCTTTACACCTGTGATGCGTTAATTATCTCGACCGGTGCATCAGCAAAATATTTGGGCTTACCCTCAGAGCAGGCCTTTATGGGACGCGGTGTTTCGGGCTGCGCCACTTGCGACGGCTTCTTTTATAAAAATCAAGATGTCGTAGTCGTAGGCGGTGGCAATACTGCTGTCGAAGAGGCCTTATATCTGTCGAATATTTGCCGTAACGTCACCGTAGTGCACCGGCGCGATAAATTCAGAGCAGAACCCATCCTGATCGACAAAATGATGGATAAGGTCGCCAACGGCAACATGAAGATTGCCGCTTTTCGCGAACTCGATGAGGTCTTGGGTGACGCTTCGGGCGTGACGGGTGTGCGCTTGCGCGCAACAGCTTCAGAAAACACCGAAGAGCTTGCTGTGACAGGCGTCTTCATCGCGATTGGTCACGAACCCAACACCGGCATCTTCAAAGACAAACTCGCGATGTCGAATGGCTACATTGTGACAAAAAGCGGTTTATCAGGGTTGGCCACCATGACCTCTGTGCCTGGAGTTTTCGCTGCAGGTGACGTACAAGATCACGTCTACCGTCAGGCCATTACCAGCGCAGGCACTGGTTGTATGGCTGCCCTAGACGCGCAGCGCTGGCTCGAGAATGCGCAGCCCTAGAGCTGGGCTAGCCGACCTAAAGCGCCTGAGCGAGGCGGCCGCTCGTACCCGTGAGCGTGTTCAGACGCTTGCAAAAACACAGTCGCCACCCGCGCAGCCAGAGCCTCTGGCTGCGGCCGACGAAAAGCTGTTTGCTCAGGCCACCCGAACGGTGCAGCCGCTTGGTCGCGCTCAACCACGACTGTTGCACAAGCCCTCTGTGACGCGTTCTGAAATCACACAGCTCACCGAACGACGTCAACGTGCTGTCGGCGAAAAAATGGCTCGGTTAGAGCGCGTATCTGACGGTGCGGAGCTGACGGTTGACGACCAGCCCGAACTCGCCTGGGCGGCCCCAGGCATTGGTCCTGCTGTGCTGCGTCAACTCAGGCGGGCTTTTTGGCCAGTGGGCGCTCGACTCGACTTGCATGGATTAAACAGCGATCAAGCGCGAGCGCGCGTGCTTGCCTTTATCGAAAATAGTCAAAACCATCGCACCCGCTGCGTCTGTATTATCCACGGGGTGGGCTACGGCTCTGCAAACGGACAAGCCGTTTTGCCAGTGCGCGTCAGACAATGGCTCAAGCAACTTTCGGCCGTTAGCGCGTTTGCCCAGGCGCCTCAGGCGCATGGTGGCGCCGGTGCCTTACTTGCCTTAATCCGGTCGCCTTAATCCGGTCGCCTGAGCTCGTCAACTAAGGCATCTGTCGCGACGTTTGTCTGGCGGGTCAGCGCAGAGACAAGAACGATCGCCACAAACGCGGCGGGTGCACCGAACACGCCAGCGGCGATCGGCTGAATATCCCACCACAACGTAACGGGTTCGCTGGTTGAGATACCAAACACCCAATAGCGGAGCCACGGCTGCGCTTGCACAAGGTAGGCCGTCGTGACGATCAGGCCGGTCAGCATTCCGCAACAAGCGCCCCACTTATTCGCGCCTTTCCAGAAAATACCGAGCACCAGCACCGGAAAAAAGGTCGCTGCGGCAAAAGAAAACGCCGCACCCACCAAAAATAAAATATCGGCAGGGGTTCCGGTGGCCGCCCAGGCGGCAGCGAAGGCGACGACTAGCAACAAGACTTTGGATAACAGCACGCGCCGCCCAGGACCCATTTTGGGTGACAGGACCCTAAAGAGCGTGTCATGCGATAAGGCGCTTGATAGGGTTAAGAGTAAACCGTCAGCGGTCGAAAGCGCCGCCGCTAGCGCCCCCGCCGCTACCAAGCCAGAGACCACATAAGGCAAGCCACCGATTTCAGGGCCCGCCAACACCACCACATCGGCACCAAGCTGTATTTCAGCCAGTTGCACAATGTTGTCCTTATTTAAATCCACAATACTGAGCAGTGAGCGATCGACCGCCGACCACGCATGTACCCAAGTGGGCAACTCTGTAAATTGTGACCCCACCAAGTTTGCATAAATTTCAAACTTAACCAAGATCGCGAGCGCCGGCGCCATCAAGTAAAGCAGCAGAATAAAAAATAAAGACCAAAAAACTGATTTACGCGCAGCGTCGACTGAAGGCGTCGTGAACGATCGCATCAAGATATGCGGCAAACCGGCGGTACCCATCATCAGACACAACACAATCGCAAGAAAATTATTTCTAAGCACGTCTGCGGACTCGTTCGTTCGGCTGGCAAACGGCGTCGCATGGGGTTGAGGCGCCATCGCCCGCAGAGCGTATTCATCGCGCGCCTTAGACCAACTCATTGAGGCCTGTTCGACCGTTTTTGGGTAGGCGGCCAACTCACGCTCAAGCGCACGTACGTCGCCCATTGAGGCGTCATTGGCGCGGGCCCGCAATAACTGCAATCGAAGTTTTTGTTGCTCGGCTTCAAGACTTTCGGGCAGGCCCGCCAACAGAATTTGTCTGTTTTCGGCACGCGCTTGCCAAAGCGCTCTCACCGAAAGTTCGCTTTCATCAACGTTCAGTTCACGTTCGCGTTCCGTGACTTGTTGCAGCACCGCGCCGGCAGCCCACTGCGGGACCGGGTCGCCGGTTTGCTTCACCGCCAGCCAGATCACGGGCACCAGATACGCGATCAGCAAAATGATGTACTGCCCAACTTGCGTCCAGGTGACCGCTCGCATACCGCCTAAAAATGAGCAGACTAGGACGCCGCCAAGCGCGATAAAAATGCCGAGTTCAAACGAGATACCCGTCATGCGCGTCGTAATCAGCCCCACGCCGTAGATTTGCGCAACCAGATAGGTAAACGAGCACAGTACAGCGCAAAGCACACCTAGCAGTCTCGGGGCATTACCGCCAAAGCGCGCGCCTAGAAAATCAGGGATGGTATAGCGCCCGAACTTCCGTAAATAGGGTGCCAAAAACAGCGCCACCAAAACGTACCCGCCGGTCCATCCCAAAATATAGGCGAGCCCGTTATAGCCCGTGAGATAAAGCGTCCCAGCCACGCCAATAAACGAAGCGACCGACATCCAGTCAGCTGCAGTAGCCATTCCGTTATAGACTGCGGGTACTCGACGCCCCGCCACATAATATTCAATCGGATCCGAGGTTCGACACATGATGCCAATACCAGCATAGAGCGCGACTGTGACCAATAAAAAAACGTAGCCAATCCATTGCCGCGCCAACCCCATCAATTCGAACAGGGCAAGCAACAGCACCAACAGGCAAAACCCCAGGGTATAAACGGCGTAGCCGCGAAATAATTGCTTGCCAAAGGCTGTTTGGGCGGAGTGCTTGGGTGCCACTTAGTTGCCACCCTGAGCGCTGCGCCTGACCTTTTGATCCTGGCGTGCCATCTGCCAGGCATATACCCCAATAATCAGTAAAAAAAACAAGGGGGCACCGAAAGCGGCCAACCAAAAGCTCAGAGGCCAGCCAAAGATAAAAATCTGGCTGAGATCAAGAGCAAAATAGGCAGGCACGAAGGTCATCAGCCACCAAAGGCATGACAGAGCGGCGATCAAAACTAAGTTTTGACGCCAATAACGAGTTCGCACAGGGGCGGGTGAGGGGCGCATGATGCCCTAGAATATACAGCTAGGCACTTTTAAGCGACAACGGCCGACACCAAAGTGCCAGCCGTTGTGCCTTTTCTTATTTTTAGAGTCGTGCTTATTTTTATTATGAAGCCGATGCTGCCAGCTTGCTCATGCAGAGCTTTGTCCCCTCACCTGCATGAACTTATTCTGCACCAGCGTGGCTCTTCCAGCATTGGGGTATGCCCTATGTTGGAGCTATTCTTAGCAGTTGTTTCAATATATGGACAGCTTTACCGCTGTTCGTTTCGTCTGACAGCGACCCACTCGATTTTTTGTCATGGAGTCCCATGTTTAATCCCTCGCGCGATCAGGTTCGAGAGTTTTTTATTCACACTTGGCGCAAGCACCGCGCGCTCGAACTCTTGACGCCACTTGAGGCAATGGCGCTTGGCTGGATCGAGCAACATCCCGAGCATCACGCGGCTCTTGAAAGCTCAGAGGCGCTGACCCAAGAGTTCAAGGTTGAAGAGGGACGCAGCAACCCTTTTTTACACCTCTCCATGCACTTAGCGATTGCCGAACAGCTCTCGATTGACCACCCGCGTGGCATCAAACAAGCGTTTGAGACGATGGCCTCACGCGCAAATGGGCACGAAGCCGCACACCAAATTATGGAGTGTCTTGGACAAGTGGTGTGGGAGTCTCAGCGCCTAGGCACCGCTTTAGACAGCGATGCCTACATAGAACTGATCAGACAGCGCGCCAGCCGAGACTAAGGCTAGCGCTTTGGGCGACGCAACCGACTATTTACGTACGACCAGCGGGCCTGGTTGCGAGGCGAGCCAGGCTGACACGTTCGCAACGTCTTGCTTAGACAGCTGCGTTGCAAACGCACCCATCACCGCATTTTTACGCACGTTCGCCGAAGTGGGTGCACCCGCTGCACCACGCTGGTAGGCTTTTAAGGCATGGGCCAAGAAGTCAGCATGCTGACCAGCCAAAATGGGGTAAGCCGGCAAAATAGGAGTTTTAGCGTCAGCGCCGTGGCAAGAGGCGCAGTTTAGCTTTGTCCAGACCGCTTTGCCGGCAGCCAAGTCACTCGCCTGGGTCAGGCCAGCAGACAGGAATAATGCTGCGCCACAGAGGGCAATCTTAAAATATTTCATGGTTGCCTCCGGTTATTTAAGTTTAGAGTAGTACGCGGCCAGATCAGCAATATCCTGATCTGACAGACTTTTTGCGATGGCGTCCATCGTGGGATGCGTGCGCTCGCCTGAAGCGTAGGCGCGCAGCGCCGCCTGAAGGTAGGCCGCGTTTTGGCCCGCAATCATCGGCACCGAATACACTTCAGGAAAACTGGCGCGGTAGCCTGAAATGCCGTGACACCCAATGCACATCGAGACTTTTGCTTTGGCCGCTTCAAGGTTGCCGGTTGGAGCATCTGCAGCGCTTGCCAAAGAGCTCAATGCACAGGAGGCTGCTAAAGCCAGGCTGGCAGAGGCTTGAATCAGCCGACGGACTGTCGGCGCGTGGTCTTGACTGCCTTTGCTACCGTTGCTGCCTTTGCTACCGTTGCTGCCTTTACTACCATTACGCATCTGATTTAAAAACATGGTTTTGAACAATTTCATCAAAAGAGGTCTGGCCAGGCCAGAATAACAACCCGAGAATAGCCTCGGCCGCAAAACGTTAAGATTGTACGATAATTGAAGAAATTAAAACTAGACTCAGCTACGCTTACCTTTGAACCCTGACACCTCGGCATCTCATGACCTCATCGACACCCACCCCAACTCAAACCAATCGCTTTGACGGCACCGAACGCTACGTTGCCACTGACGACCTCAAACTAGCGGTGAACGCGTCCCTGACCCTACAGCGCCCACTTTTGATCAAGGGCGAACCCGGCACCGGCAAAACCATGCTGGCCGAAGAGGTCGCCGCCGCGCTCGGACGGCCACTCTTGCAGTGGCACATCAAATCCACCACCAAAGCGCACCAAGGCCTTTACGAGTACGACGCTGTTTCGCGTTTGCGTGACTCGCAACTGGGCGAAGAAAAAGTTAAAGACATTCGTAACTACATCATGCAGGGTGTTCTGTGGCAGGCGTTTTCGGCGCCCGCGCCCGTTGTGCTGCTGATTGACGAAATCGACAAGGCCGATATCGAATTTCCAAACGATTTATTGCGCGAACTCGATCAGATGCAGTTTCACGTGTACGAAACCCGCGAAACCATCAGCGCGATTCACCGCCCTCTCGTGATCATCACCTCAAACAACGAAAAAGACCTGCCCGACGCGTTTCTGCGCCGCTGCTTTTTTCATTACATCCGTTTTCCAGACCGCGACACGCTGCGCAGCATCGTTGCCGTGCATTTTCCAAACTTGCACGCCGAAGTGTTACGCGCCGCGCTCGATACCTTCTTCGCCTTGCGTGAGGCGCCAGGACTCAAGAAAAAACCTTCAACCTCAGAGTTTCTTGATTGGTTGCGCCTGCTGATCGCTGAAGATGTGAGCCCCGCCGAAATCGATGCGCACGCAGCCACTTCGATTCCGATGCTGGCTGGCGCCCTGCTAAAAAACGAACAAGACTTGCAACTGCTTGAACGCCTAGCTGCTGTGACTCGCAGCAGCACCCGTCGTCCTTCGGGCCCCAGCCATGGTTAATCCGCAAGGCTTCAAGCAGGCGCCTGCGCCCTGTACGCTGCGGGGCTGGGGCGTGCGCCTTGCGCCCTTGTCGCACACGCACGCCGAAGGCTTAACCCGCGCAGCACGCGACGGCGAACTCTGGAACCTGCGCGTCACGTCCGTGCCCGAACCCGAGCAAACTGCGGCCTATATTCAAAGCGCTCTTGAGGGCTTTGCAGCGGGGCACATGCTGCCCTTCGTGGTCGTGGACGAAGCCTCAGAAAAAATCCTGGGAACCTCCCGTTATCACGACATTCTCACAGCGGTTGCCCGTCTCGAAATTGGCTACACCTGGTATGCAAAAAGTCAGCAGCGCACGCATGTCAACACGGCCTGCAAGCTCTTGCTGCTAACCCACGCCTTTGACGTGCTGGGCGCCGCGGTTGTCGGCTGGCGCACCGATAACTTTAATCATGCCTCGCAACGGGCGATCGAACGCCTGGGCGCCAAACGCGACGGCGCGCTGCGTCATCACGCCTTACGCCGCGATGGCACCGTGCGCGACACCGTCATGTACAGCGTCATAGCGGGCGAATGGCCCGAAGTTCGCGATCACCTTACCTATCAGCTCAAACGCCATGCTTGTTGATTTCTTTTATCATCTGCGCACGCAAAAACTCAAGGTCTCGGTGAAAGAGTACCTCACGCTTCTTGAGGCGCTTTCGACGCCGTTGATGCCGCCAACGCTAGAAGATTTTTATTTTTTAGCGCGTACAACCTTAGTCAAAGACGAAACCCTCTTTGATCGCTTTGACCGCGCGTTTGCAAGCTATTACCGCAGCCTTGAGCAGATTCTGCCGCCCGGCAAAAAAATCCCGCTTGACTGGCTAGTCAAAGAGCTGCAGAAGCACCTGACACCCGAACAAAAAGCCGAACTTGAAAAGCACGGGCTCGATAAACTTTTAGAAATGTTTAAAGAGCGTCTAGAAGAGCAGCAAGAGCGCCACGAAGGCGGTAGCAAATGGATTGGGACGGGTGGCACCTCGCCGTTTGGCAACGGTGGCTTTAATCCCGAGGGGATTCGGGTTGGCGGTGCCTCGGGTGGAAACCGCACTGCAGTCAAAGTTTGGGATGAACGCAACTTCAGGGATTACGACGACTCGATTGAACTGGGTACACGCAACTTTAAAGTGGCGCTCAGACGCTTACGGCGCTTTGCCCGCGAGGGCTCGGATTTTGAACTTGATCTGGATGACACGATCACGAGTACCGCGCGCAACGCAGGTTATCTTGATATAAAAATGGTGCCCGAACGGCACAACAATGTCAAAGTCCTGATGTTGCTTGACGTGGGTGGCAGCATGGATGATCACATTGCTCGGGTCGAAGAGTTGTTTTCAGCTGCCAGCAGCGAATTCAAGCACCTTGAGGTCTATTATTTTCATAATTGCCCGTACGAACATCTTTGGAAATCAAATCGGCGTCGTCAAATGGAACGCTTTGAAACACGCGATGTCTTGCGTAAATTCAATGGCGACTGGCGTCTGATTTTTGTGGGCGATGCCACCATGAGCCCCTACGAAATCTTGCAGCCGGGCGGCTCGGTCGAACACTACAACAAAGAACCAGGTGCAGAGTGGCTGCAGCGCATGATCACGACCTGGCCCAAAGCGGTTTGGCTCAACCCTGAACCCCAGGCTTCGTGGCAATATCGACAGTCTATCGCCCTGATCCGAAACATCGTGCAAAATAAGATGTTTCCGGTGACGGTTTCGGGGATCGAACAGGCGATGCGTTTGCTCTCTAAATAGCAAGTTGTCGCGCCTGTACGCTGCGCCGACTTGTTAAATAATCCGTTCGCGAATGAACCATTCTGAATAATCGCGCTCAAACTGCTTCATTCACATCTTTTGGATTCACCTTATGTGGCTGTTGACTCGTGCGCTCAAGCGCTTCTTACTGGGTTCTCTGTTTTTTTTGACAGCAACCCAAAGTATAGCTTTCACTCTTCCCTCTGGTATTTCGCAAGTGACCTCTGTCGAAGGGATCACTGAGTATCGCCTTGACGCCAATGGCTTGCGTATTTTGCTCGCGCCAGACGACTCTAAACCGACCACGACCGTTAACATGACCTATTTGGTTGGTTCTCGCCACGAAAATTATGGCGAGACCGGTATGGCACACTTGCTTGAGCACATGCTGTTTAAAGGCACGCCAAACACGCCAAATGCGTTGGGTGAATTTTCAAAACGTGGGCTGCAGGCCAACGGTTCGACCTCAACAGACCGCACTAATTATTACGCCAGTTTTGCCACCAGTCCCGAAACCCTAAAGTGGTACGTCGGCTGGCAGGCCGACGCGATGATCAACTCGACGATTAAACGCGAAGACCTTGACACCGAAATGACCGTCGTGCGCAACGAAATGGAAAGCGGCGAAAACAATCCTTTTCAGATGCTCTGGCAAAAGATGCTGGGGCTGGCGTTTCAATGGCACAGCTACGGAAAAACACCGATCGGCGCGCGCTCTGATGTCGAGAACGTCGATATCGCGCAGCTGCAAGCCTTTTATCGTGCGTACTACCAGCCCGACAACGCCGTCCTGATTATTGCCGGAAAATTCGAACCGCAAGCAGCACTTTCCGACGTGCTCGGCGCCTTTGGAAACATTCCAAAGCCCGCGCGTAAGTTGCCACCTGAGTACACCGTCGAACCCGTGCAAGACGGCGAACGCGCGCTCACGCTGCGTCGGACCGGTGGCTCGCCGCTAGTCGCTGCGATGTACCACGTGCCCCCTGCTACGCACAAGGATTTTGCCGCGCTCGACTTGGCAAGCATGATGATTGCCGACACGCCGTCTGGCCGACTGTACAAAGCGATGGTTCCTGCCAAGCAAGCCGCGAGTGTTTTAGGTTTTACGATGGATGAGTTCGCACCCGGCATCGTGATGTTTGGCGCCACGCTTGAACCGGGCATGGATCAGGCCAAGGCACTGGGCGCGCTGACAAGCACAATTGAAGGCCTTGCCAAACAGCCTTTCTCAACCGAAGAGCTCGAACGCGTGCGCAATCAGTGGCTCAAAAGCTGGGATCTGATGTTTAGTGACGCCCAAAAAATTAGCGCCGGATTGTCTGAGGCCATTGCTGTCGGTGATTGGCGGATGCTGTTCGTCTCGCGCGATCGCATTCGCGCGGTATCACTTGCGCAGGCCCAGCAGGTCGGACAGGACTATCTGACCCAAGCCAATCGCACCCAAGGCCAATACATTCCCACGGATAAACCAGTGCGCGCACCCTTAGCGGCGATTCCTGACCTACAAAAAGACTTGGCAGGATACGCCGGGAACGCGCAGCTGAAGCAAGCCCAGGCGTTTGACCCTGATCCCGCCAATATCGACGCCCTGACGCAACGTAAAGTGCTCAAGCTACCTAACGGTTCAATCAAATTAGCGATGTTGCCCAAGGAGGCGCGTGGCGATCGTGTCAACGCGACGATTACGCTGCAATTTGGTAGCCTGGAGGCCTTAAAAGGTCAGCGTCTAAACGCGATTGTGACGGCGGATCTGTTACTCAAAGGCACCGACAAATACACGCGCGAGCAGATCAACGATCGCATTGATGCGCTGGGCGGCGAAGTGGGTATCTCGGGCTCGGGTTCAGACCTCACCATCGGCTTGTCAACCACGCACGCTAATATCGATGCGCTCGCAGCCTTTGTTCTTGAGGTCGTGCAACACGCAAGTTTTGCGCAAGAGCAACTGAACGAATACACAAGCAAACTGACGACCAGCCTAAAAAGCTCAATGACAGAGCCAACTGCGATTGCCTCACGCATGCTCACGCGCCACGATAACCCTTGGGCAAAAGACGATATCCGCTACATGCCAAGCTTCGAAGAGTCGCTAGCCTCTGTGGCGGCGCTTAAGCGCGCTGATCTGGTGGGCTTTCACAAAACCTTTTATGGTTCGAGCGCGGTCTCAATCGGTATCGTGGGGCACTTTAACCCGATAAGTTTTGAGCAAACAGTCACGAAGGCCTTCAGCACTTGGGCGCCCGGCGCGCCCTACGTTCGCCTCAGTAACCCGTACCGCGACGTCAAGCCTGAACAAATGCAGGCCTTAACTCCTGACAAAGCCAACGCCTTTTATACCGCGAACTTACCTTTAAAGCTGCAAGACACCCACCCAGACTACCCTGCCCTATACCTGGCAAATTTTCTGTTGGGCTCCTCTGAGACGTCGCGACTGTGGATGCGTGTTCGCGAAAAAGAAGGTCTGTCTTATAACGTTCGCAGTCGCTTGTCGGTATCTTCCTTTGAAGCGTCGGCTTCGTGGGGGGTCTATGCGATTTTTGCTCCCGAAAATCGTAACAAAGTACAAGACGCTATCCGCCAAGAACTTGAACGTTTGATCAAAGATGGTTTTGAAGCAACCGAAGTCAAAGACGGCATCACAGCGCTGCTGAACTACCGCAAACTCTCGCGGGCACAGCAGGGAAGTCTTGCCTCAGTCTGGGTCAGTTTCATGGAGACTGGCCGCAGCTTTGCCTGGGCCGCCGACCTAGATAAAAAAATTGCCGCACTGACCCCCGAGCAACTCAATGCTGCCGTGCGTCAGTACCTGCAACCCGCTCAGTTCAGTAGCGTGGCAGCAGGCGATTTTGAAAAGAAGAAGTGATCACGAGGCATCGTGTGCGGCCTGTTGACACGCGGACGACTCTTTGGCGATAAAAAAAGCCCCAACTGGGGCTTTTTTATCGCCAAAGTCTACTCAAGAAAAGAAGTCTTTCACACGATCCGTCCACGATTTACTTTGGGGCGAATGCTTGTCATCCCCATCGCCAAGCGAAGCCTCAAACTGACGCAACAGCGTTTTT
The DNA here is from genome assembly GCA_945887835.1 of Bordetella parapertussis. Taxonomy (GTDB): domain Bacteria; phylum Pseudomonadota; class Gammaproteobacteria; order Burkholderiales; family Burkholderiaceae_B; genus Zwartia; species Zwartia parapertussis_B. Next base: position 21,250 of record CAMCZQ010000044.1, read on the forward strand.
TGCTCTTCGGTTAAGCGCACCGGAGTTTCAACCACGACGTGGCAATACAAGTCACCCGGATAAGACGCGCGCACGCCCTTAATTCCTTTGCCGCGCAGCCTGAAGGTTTTACCAGACTGCGTACCCTCTGGGATCGAAATCTCAGCTTTACCATTCAAAGTTGGCACTTGGATATCACCCCCCAATGCCGCGCTGGTAAACGGAATCGTCAATTCGCAATGCAGATCGTCGTTATCGCGCTGAAAAATCTTGTGCTCTTTGATGTGAATTTCTACAAACAAATCGCCTGATGGTCCACCGTTAATACCGGGTTCGCCATTGCCTGACGAACGAATCCGCATGCTGTCATCGATGCCTGCAGGAATTTTGACCTGCAGCGTTTTATTTCGGCGGGTGCGCCCCACGCCATCGCACGACACACACGGATCACTGATCTCTTTGCCATTGCCATGACAAGTCGGACATGTTTGCTGTACGCTAAAAAAGCCCTGCTGCATGCGGACGGCGCCAGCGCCACCGCAGGTATGACACGTTTTAGGCTTAGTGCCTACCTTCGCGCCCGAACCTTTACAGACTTCGCAGTTTTCCCAGCTTGGCACGCGAATTTCAGTATCAAAACCGTTTGCCGCTTGCTCAAGCGTAATATCCATCGCGTACTTTAAGTCAGCACCGCGATACACCTGAGGACCACCCCCGCCGCCACCACGCCTGGCTCCGCCAAAGATTTCACCAAAGATGTCACCGAACGCATCGCCAAAGCCCGCAGCACCCGCAGCACCCGCCGCGTTAGGATCGACGCCGGCATGACCGTAGCGATCGTAGGCCGCGCGTTTGCTGTCATCTGACAGAATCTCGTAAGCCTCTTTGGCCTGCTTGAATTTTTCTTCGGCTTCTTTGCTGTCTGGGTTGCGATCAGGATGATATTTCATCGCAAGTTTGCGATAAGCCTTTTTCAGCTCGTCGTCTGACGCATTTTTAGCAACACCAAGGGTTTCGTAAAAGTCGCGCTTTGCCATGCTTTGAG
>CAMCZQ010000045.1 GCA_945887835.1 Bordetella parapertussis
CTGGGTGTCACCACCAAGAGCCGCTCAAGTGCTGCGCCCAACATCCCTAGCATCGCTGAGGCGGGTGTGCCTGGCTACGATATGACAACTTGGTATGGCTTGGTCGGTCCGGCAAATATGCCGGCCGCTGTACTGCAAACCTTAAGCAAGGCGGCCGTGCAAACCGTAAACGAACCCGAATTTAAAGAGCGCCTGACCTCACAAGGTTTCGACCCTAAAGGATCTTCACCTGAAGAGTTCGGCGCCTTCATACAAGCCGAATCCGTCAGGTGGGCCGCGATCTTAAAAGAGATGAAAGTCAAAATCGAGTGACTGACATCTGTTAGTGCTATCGTGCCAGAAATCAACAGGTAACAGCGTGAGTGAGACATGAGCGTAGTGAGACATGAATAAAGCGTCTTGGTGTTTGTGGTTATTGATATTACTGACGTCACCGACCGGGGTTCAGGCTGAGACTTTCCGCTTTGTCGCGCTTGGTGACTTGCCCTACGGGTCAGACGAAACTGCCGGCGTGAAGTATCGCCAACTGATCACCCAAATCAATGCACTGAACCCTGAGTTTTCAATTCATGTTGGAGATTTCAAAGCGGGCAGCGCGCATTGCTCTGACGAAGAGTTTGAGCGCCAACGCAAGCACTTTGACTTATTTAAGGGCGCAGTGATCTATACACCCGGCGACAACGATTGGACAGACTGCGGTCGTAAAAGCAATGGCAGCTATGACCCTCTTGAGCGACTCGATAAACTAAGGGCTCAGTTCTTCAAGCCTGACACATCTTTGGGTCGGGCGCCCTTAGCGGTGACCTCACAGGCCAAGACAATGCCTCAGTATTCAACCTATATTGAAAATCAGCGTTGGCAGTTTGCAACCACATTGTTTACCACTGTACATATAGTGGGTAGCGACAATCGCTTTGCACCAAACAACGCCGATGCCGAAAAAGAATTTCTGACACGCGATCAAGCCAATATCGCCTGGATCAAAGAAGCCTTTCGAATCGCCGCCGGTCAAAAACTGCAAACGCTCGTTTTTGCTTTTCAGGCGGATGTCATTCGAGGGATGTCGCGCTCGGGCACTTGGGCCGAAAAGACAGGGTTTCACGCTTCGATCGAACAGACATTGCTACCTTTGGCCAAAGACTTTAAAGGATCAGTACTGATTGTGCATGGCGACAGCCATAATTTCGAATTCGATCAGGCTTTTTTACTGAATTCACAAGTATTGAAAAATGTCTATCGCCTTGAAGTGCCCGGCGCAAAAACAACTGACGCGGTGAGCGTCACGGTTGATGAGGGTAGCGTGAAACCTTTTTCTGTCGAAAAAATCAGTGTGCCTTAAAACGCTCTGCTTCTGACATGTCTAATTCGTGCCAGCGCTGCGCACACGTTCCAAGCCACTGCGCGTTTCCTAACGCCTTGACGATATGCATGGTCGTTTTCAAACAAAGCGCGACTTCTCTAAATTAGACCGTGTGTTCAGGTTCAGCAGCTCGCTTTAAGGCAGTCCATTGTAAAAGCAGGACTAACGCTAGTAATCCAAAGCCAACCATATCGGTCCAAAGACCTGGCTTAATCAAACATCCTGCAGCAATCAAAAGCAATGCCCGATGCAGCACGGTTGCGTAACCAATTAGCCAACCGAAAAATCCGCCCGCTAAGGCAATGACACCGATCAAGGCCGTGGTCACCGACCAGAGCAAAGTGAGCCAAGACGTATCTGCTTTGAAAATAAGGAGTAAAGATGGCTCATACACAAACATAAACGGAACGATATACGCCGGCGCTGCCGCACGCATTGCGGCGAAACCTGATTCCCACATATTGGCTTTTGCCAGTGCTGCGGCGGCAAATACTGCGAGCGCCACGGGAGGCGTAATAGCGGACAGAATCGCGAAGTACAGCGCAAACATGTGTGCAGATGGCGCATCGACACCGAGCTTGATGATGGCGGGCACTAGCAACGAGACCATCACAATATAGGCAGGGGTGGTTGGCATGCCCATGCCCAGCACAATACCAGCGATTGCAGTCAGCAATAGCGCCAGAAACAAGGAGTTATTGGCGAGCTCAATGACAACTTGGGTAAATACAATGCCAATTCCTGTAATTGTGACGCAGCCGATTACGATTCCTGCGCAGGCACAGGCCATGGCGACTGACAGCGCGCTGCGCGCCCCATCTTCTAGGGCCTGTAATGCCGTCATCCAAGTAATTCCCTCGCGAGTCAGCTTGCGCATTAAGGCGACTGGCAGGCAGATCAGTGCCGCAATTAGTGCGCAAAGTGGTGCCGAGTAGCCGAGGAACAGCCCAAACAAAATAATAAATATCGGAATAAACAAATGGCCGCGTTGAAGAATAACTTGTCTAAACTTTGGGAGTTCGCTTTCGGGAACACCTGCTAGTTTGTATCGCTTGGCTTCAAAATGCACCGCAAAGAAAACGGATGCGTAATAGAGAAGAGCAGGAATAACTGCCCACAGCGCAACTTGAGCGTACGGCACCGCTAAAAACTCTGCCATGACAAATGCCGCGGCCCCCATGACCGGCGGCATGAGTTGACCGCCAGTCGAAGCAACCGCCTCTACTGCTGCGGCAAATGACGGTCGAAACCCGCTACGCTTCATCAAAGGGATGGTGATCGGACCATCTACCATGACGTTCGCAACTGCGCTGCCTGACACCGTTCCGAAAAGAGAGGAGCTAATCACTGCCACCTTTCCTGGGCCACCCGCGCTTTTACCGGTAATCGATAACGCGAAGTCCATAAAGAGTTGGCCCGTGCCACTCTTTTCCATAAAGGCCCCAAAGATGACAAACAACATCACATACGAAGCAGATACCCCGAGGGTAGAACCAAAAATACCTTCAGTTGAAAAATACAACTGCTCCATGAGAAGTGGAATTTTTATTTGAGTAAAAAAAATGGTGTAAGCGACAAAGATGATCGCGGTTAGTGGCAGTGCCCAACCGATCACTCGACGCGTCCCTTCAAGCACAACCGCGACCATGACAAAGGAATAAAATAAATCAAGTTTCGTTAATTCGTCGATATAGATAATACGGCTCGTAAAGTTTTCGTAGTCTATAAAAATATGTGCGATGGCAGCCAGGCCCATTGCCAATAACAGCATATCGTACGAGCGAGCAGCAACGCCGCCACTTGCCCGAGAGGGATAAAGCAGGAATACCAACCCCAATGCGAAGATTAGATGCGTTCCACGAAAGATGACGGCTTCGGGTGGCCCAAAACCGGCGACATACATGTGATACAACGACATCATCACCGCTAGCATGGTGATCAGCGCCTTAAGCGCAGGTGACGCAGGGTTAATCGCAATACTTTCGTCAGAGATTACCTGTTGCATAGAGTTGGTGTCCTGTTGTGGCTATCTATTGAAAACCACTTACAGTGCGCCAACTTCTTTGTAGTATTTCAATGCACCCGGATGCATAGGAACGCCGATATCAGTGGCCATCGCTTTTGGCGTGAGACCGTCGATTGACTTGCTAACGGCGACCAGAGCTGGAACGTTTGTTGCAATGGCTTTTACCATTTCGTAAACCGTTTTTTCTGGCATGCTGCACGCAACAACTACGTGCATCAAGTAGCTAATGGCAGAAACATCTTGAGTTTGTTTCGGATAAGTGCCAGCTTTAATAATTAAACGGTTATACCCAGAATTTAGATTTTTTACATAAGCCATCGTTTTATCATCGACCGGCACAAGGTTCACGTCGCGACCACTCGCCAAATCCATGATGGCCGAGGCAGGGGATGTCGTGCCAAGGGTGAATACTTGCGCATGACCGTCTTTCATCAAGGATACGGCATCTGAATAGCTCGCCTGGAAGTTCACCTTCGATAGGGATTTATAAGACATATCGTTTGCTTGCAAAATCAGATCGGTGAGCAATTCACCAGTATTGCCTTTAGGCTGTGTGACAAGCGACTTGCCTTTAAGATCTGCGAACGATTTCACATTGGCTGACTGCAACGCAACAACTTGAAATAGTTGCGAATACAAACTGCCCATATTGCAGACCTTGGTGACTTTCTGTTTATATGGAGGACGACCCGCCAAGCCATCCACCGTACTGCTTGAGTTACCAAAGCCGAGTTGTACTTTCCCTTCGTCTACGCCTCGGACATTTGCAATACCAGCGCCCGGTGTTGCAGTGACTTGTAGGCCAGGCATCGATTTTTCCCATAGACCTTTTAGCGCGCCACCGAGCGGGACCCACACCCCACCTTGCGGGCCCGTCATGAGCGTCACCTGTTGCGCCATGCTCGGTGCCACGATGGATAATGCAGCACACGCAGTCGCCGCAGAAATTTTTAATTTGATTGAGTTCTTCATGATTTTTCCGATACGTAGCAGTTCTTTAGTGAACAGGTTTCAGGATAGATACTGAGTGTTCAGTCACGCTGGAAGTAAACGCTCTTCAATGAGTCTACACGCTACGACTAGTTGCTAGACATTTTAGAAACAAACAATAGGGTTTATCCCTACACAGAGGACGGTGACGCCTCGCAGCGAATACAGACCAAGGACAACAAGAAGCAGCGAATGCGTCAAGAACCCGGCGCCTTGCAGTCTGCATTCCCAAACCGTTGAACGCACAACTGGCGGGCACAGCTACGCATGACGGCATCGCGTGGTTCAGCGTTGGTGTCGACAAACTCTAAAGACTGATATGTTCGGTATTCGGTACGCCACTCGGGCTCACATTTCGTTTTTACACGATTGTCTTCGGTACGACTTTCGCACTTTGACCCACCTGTTGGCACTCGAATGGCCGTCGTGCGTGGCACGAACACCTGTATCGTATTGGGTGGAAATTGCCGGTATGCACTAGGCGAACATTCGTCTTGCGCCCGCAGGTATTCTCTCGTCACGCAACCGGAAAGCAATAGCAAAGTGCAAAGCAATATTATTTTCACGACATCTCTTTCGTGCGACTAGGGGCGATCACCGCCAAGCTTTTGCGTCAACCCAGGCGGATTTGAAAAGGTCTTTCTAAAAGCCGACTGCCCTGCATTTGAAAACTTCAAGCCAGCCTGTTTGACCGCTTCGTCACTGACTTTATGCAAGGGCGTATAAAACGGATGATGGTGTTCAATAAACGGGTTGTTGCGCGCCGCGTTATAGCAAAAGATCACGGTCCAGCGCCGGTTCGGCGAACGGTTTTGATCCGACCGATGCATCACATTTGCATGAAAAAATAGTGCGTCGCCGGGCGCCATCTCAACGTACTCAAGCGGCATCTGCTTCAACATCTGCTCAACACGCTTTGGATCGGCGCCCACCTGCTCACCTGGAATAATGCCGTGCTCAACACGGCCCACCAAATGCGAACCGCGAATTACCTGCAAGCAACCGTTTTCAGGCGTTGCCTGATCGAGCGCGACCATCACACTGACCATGTGGGGCAATAAGCAGCCATTGTGGTACCAATAGCCATAATCCTGATGCCACTCCCAGGCGCCGCCTTCAAGCGGCTCTTTGGCGGTGAGTTTTGAATGGTAATGATAAACCTCGCCACCCAAGATCTGTTCGATGGTATCAACAACCCGATGCGATCGAGCGGCCAATCCATAGACGCTGTCACCCGGATGATTCCAGGTTGCCATTTTGGTCGCCTTGCCTTGTGCGTCTTTGCGATCGTAAAGACTCTTTTGTAAGTCTGGATCTTGCTCAATGGCAGCCGCCATTAAAGCCACCTCTTCTTGATCAAAGAGCTGCCGCACAATCACATACCCATCTGCAGCGAAAGCGGCCGCTTGTTCAGCAGAGAAAACTGAAGCCATGTCAGAACTCCTGGTTCAACAAAAGGGTGACGCCAAGCCTTAACCTGGCCGACGTTCAAAGGCAGGCATATCGTCAGGGATATGATGAAACGGCTGTTTATCAATCGTAAAAATTGCAGCCGTCGGTTTGTAAACTGACGGGTCATCCAGGGTGCCAACTTTAATGATCATGGCACCGGGGCGAAACGGCGATTGAGAAGCGATGCTGGTCCCGCAGTTCGAACAAAAGTGGCGAGTCACGGCCTTGTCGATGTCTGTGCGCTTAAAGGTCGCTGGCAGACCTGCCTCGAATTTAAACCCCCCTTGCGGCAACACCATCAGGGCATTAGGGTGCCCACCCGCAATGTATTGACATTCACGACAATGACACTGCAGCGAAGCCATGACATCACCCTCAAAACTATAACGAATCTGTTTGCAATAACAACCGCCGGTTAGTTTCATCGCTCGCTCCTGAGATTCTTCTTGATCAAATAAATTTAATGAGAAATATCGTAACACTAACGTGTCGCGAAGCAGCAGTTACGCCGCGAGGTGAGCTTACTTAAATATCTCTGTGACCACCACCGTAGCCCAGCCTGAGCCGTGCGTTATTTTGTACCGCTTAGTTTGGCTACCCTCGCCCACTTGTCGAGATCCTTTTGAAGAAACTCGATAAACGCCTCAGGGGTATTGGTGACGATATAGACGCCAAGGTTTAGCAGTTGCGCCTCAATGTCTGGCTCACGAAGCACTTGATGCAAGGTGCTCGATAATGTGGCGATCACTTTTGCCGGCGTTTTTGCTGGCGCAAACATTCCGTACCATACACTTGCCACATAGTCGGGCACACTCTTTTCTGTCACGGTCGGAATATCTGGAAACATCGGAAAGCGTTTCTCGCTGGTCACGGCGAGCACTCGCACCTTGTTTGCCTTGACTTGGCTAATTGAATTAATGATCCCAGTAATGGCAATCTGCGTTTCATTTGCAAGTACCGAAGCAACAGCAGGGGCCGCCCCCTTGTAGGGAATCGACGTCATTGAAATACCAGCCATTGATTGAAACAGCGCCATTTGCAAAAAGGTTGTACTCGCAGAGGTCGCGTAATTCAAACTACCAGGATTTTTTTTCGCAAACGCAATTAATTCTTCAACACTATGAATCGGCACCGATGGGTGTACGATCAAAAACTGCGGACCGTCAACAATCAAACTTACAGGCGAAAAATCTTTGATCGGGTCTAGTTTTAAATTTGGATAGATAGCGGGGTTGATCGTATGACTGCCCGAGGTAATCAAAATCGTGCTGCCATCTGGTTCAGCCTTGGCAACGAATTCGCTCGCAATCATCGAATCTGCCCCAGGCTTATTTTCTGTGGTGATCGGCTGGCCAAGTAGCTCGGACATCCGCTTACCTAAAATTCTAGAAATCATGTCCGTCGAACCACCCGCCGCAAAGCCCACGACAAAGCGAATGGGCTTGTTAGGGTAGTTGGCTTGGGCAAACGCAGAATTTGAGAAAGGCACTAACGCGAGACAGACAAGTGCGCGACTTGTGGCGATAAAAAATAACTTGAGCAACTTTTTAATTTTCATTTTATTTGTCCTCAAAAAAGTTTTGTAGCTACGGCATTAGACTAGTCCTAAGTTTCAATTGCAAGAGTTGCGCGAATGTAGGCTACCTGAGCCTAACCGCAGACCTACTTTTTGCGTGGTGGCAAGCCAGTGTGTTGCGTCAACAGGCGACCCGGCGTGACGGCTTTGCGTACCGTGGATTCAGTACTGTTTTTACGCCGCGCACTGGTATAGCTGCCATCTGTTCGAGGCTGATGAAACGGAATCAAATGTTTTTTTCCGTTACCGATAAGATCCGAGCGCCCCATCGCCATCAGCGCCTCGCGCAACAGAGGCCAGTTATTCGAGTCGTGATAACGCAAAAACGCCTTATGCAGGCGGCGACGGCGATCGCCGCGTACGATATCGACCGTCTCGCTTGTGCGTGTGACTCGCCCGAGTGGATTGCGGCCAGAGTGGTACATCGCTGTTGCGGTTGCCATCGGGCTTGGATAAAAGGTTTGCACCTGATCGGCACGAAAGCCATGGCTTTTTAGCCAAACCGCTAAATGCATCATGTCTTTATCGCTGGTACCCGGATGTGCGGCAATGAAGTAAGGTACCAAAAACTGCTTTTTGCCGGCCTCAGCGCTGAACTTATCAAACATTTGTTTGAACTTGTCGTAGCTGCCAATGCCAGGCTTCATCATCTTAGACAACGGCCCCATCTCGGTATGCTCGGGTGCAATCTTTAAATAGCCCCCCACGTGATGCGTAACGAGCTCACGAATATATTCAGGTGATTTAACGGCCAAGTCATAACGTAAGCCTGAACCAATCAGGATTTTTTTCACGCCCTTTAAGGCGCGTGCACGTCGATACATATGAATCAACGAACTGTGATCGGTATTTAGATTTTGACAAACATCCGGGTACACGCAGCTTGGCTTGCGACAAGCCGATTCAATTTCGGGGCTTTTACAGCCGATGCGATACATATTGGCGGTTGGGCCGCCAAGATCTGAAATCACGCCAGTGAAGCCTGGCACCTTATCGCGGATATCTTCGATTTCGCGAATCACTGAATCTTCGCTGCGGCTTTGAATGATTCTACCTTCGTGCTCAGTAATCGAACAAAACGTGCAACCACCAAAGCAGCCGCGCATAATGTTTACGCTGAACCGAATCATCTCCCACGCGGGGATCTTGGTGGCGCCATCGTGGCCGCCGTTTTCATCTGCATAAACAGGATGAGGGCTGCGAGCGTAGGGTAAGTCAAACACCAAATCCATCTCAGGTGTTGTGAGTGGAATGGGTGGCGGATTGATCCAGACATCGCGTGCTGTACGACCCTCACCGTGTGCCTGCACGATCGCACGGGCATTACCGGGATTGGTTTCGAGGTGCAAAACGCGATTCGCGTGCGCATATAGCACCGGATCAGATTTCACTTGCTCGTAAGAGGGCAAACGAATCACGCTGCGCTCGCGCGGTGGCACCTTGAGTCTGCCCTTGGTTTGCAGGGCGGGATTCGGTGAAAAGACTAGCGGCGCTTCGTTGGTTTTTAACTTGCTTTTAACTGTGGCGTTTGCGCTTGCACTTTTAGCATTGGCCACCTCAGCCACTTCGCGCGCTTCATCATTGCGCGCGCAGCTTTCGCCCTGCTCAAGCGCCTGCTCACTAATCATTAAGTAAGGATTGACATGGGCTTCGACACGACCGGGTGCATCGACACTAGTTGAGTCGATCGCAAACCAGCCCTCGGGGGTGGTGCGGCGCATATAGGCCGTGCCGCGAATGTCGGTCATTTGAGTGATCGGCTCTTTTGCAGCCAACCGATGCGCGATCTCAACCACTGCCCGTTCAGCATTGCCATACAGCAGCAAATCGCACTTGCTGTCGACGACCACCGAGCGACGAACCTTGTCAGACCAATAGTCGTAGTGCGCGATCCGTCGCAACGAGCCTTCAATACCGCCCAAAATCACGGGGACATCTTTGTAAGCTTCTTTACAGCGCTGTGTGTAAACAATTGCAGCCCGATCGGGTCGCTTACCCCCAATGTCGCCTGCCGTATAAGCATCGTCGCTGCGTATTTTGCGATCAGCCGTATAACGATTGATCATCGAATCCATGTTGCCAGCAGTGACGCCAAAAAACAGATTGGGCTTACCTAAGACTTTAAACGGCTCGGCACTTTGCCAGTCGGGCTGGGCAATGATACCCGCCCGAAAGCCTTGATTTTCAAGCATTCGCCCGATCACGGCCATGCCAAAGCTGGGGTGATCGACATAGGCGTCACCCGAGACAATGATGATGTCGCAACTATCCCACCCGAGCTGAATCATCTCGTCGCGATTCATCGGCAAGAAGGGAGCCACGCCAAAGCGCTCAGCCCAGAACTTACGATAGCTGCTCAGGGGCTTAGCATTGCGTGGAAAGAGGGAAACGTCGGCGTAAGTTGTCATAACAATCAGTTTGCGCGATTGTACGCAATCTTTGGGTCTGACAGGAACTCGTGCCCCTCAAAGTGGGGATATTATTAATTTGCGCGGAAGTGTCAAATACTCTATCTTTAGCTAAGTTTAAACACAATCACGTCATGACCAACTTTCCCGAAATTCACCCCCTGAATGCCTCACCCGAAATTGCGGCAATCTATGCTGACATTCGCGCTGTTTCGGGCTTAGCGATGGTCAACCTGATCTGGCGCCACTTTGCGGCTTTGCCCAACGTCCTTGAATGGGCTTGGGCAGGTGTGCGTCCGGTGGTGGCCTCGCAGCAACTGGTGGCTGCGCGCAAACGCCTGATCGAAGCGATCGAACTTCCGGCATTACCTCCCGTCACCGCACAGGCGTGGCAAGCTGCAGGTCTCGAAGGCCCCGACTTAGTCGCTTTGCGCGCAATGATGGCCGACTACGTGCGAGGCAACAGCACCAACATCATTGTTCTGACTGCACTGCGCTTGCGCCTGGATGGGCACGCTCAATCTGCACCCGCTCTGTCACCGGCGCCAATGTCCGCGCCCTTGACTCAACTCGCGCCCTTAGCTCGCATCGACACCCTAGAGGTGGGAATTGCGTCGGCCATTCGCGCCCTTGCAGCACGCCACGAGGGCACGCAAGGCGGCATCATCCCGAGCCTTTATCTTGAGCTTGCCCGTTGGCCCACCCTGTTGGCTAAGTTTCCGGCTTGGCTGGGCGCGTTATATGAACCTTCGGCAATGAAGGCAGCCCGCGAGAGCACCTGCCGTGCGGCAGAAACTGAAGCCCTTGCACTATTGCCCGCGCTAACACAAGCACCTGACAGCGTTGACCAGATGCGCCCTGCACTCGAACGCTTCACACGCTTGATCATTCCCGACCTCACGCCGATGTGCGTCGCCGTGCAACAATTACTACCGGCGCGCTAACCGGGCGGGTCTTGAATCGGATCAGAAAATGAAGAGCATCCTTGCCCTGCTCCTGTCCTTTTGTACTTGCCTCGCACTTGCCCAAGATACGCTCTGCGTCATTCAGGTGTCTAATACTGAAAAAAGATTAAACATCAAAGTGACACAGGATCCTTATATTTTGAGTACGCTCAATCTAGATAGTGATTTTCGATTTAGTGGGCAAGTTTTGCAAGATTCGGTAACGAAGCAAAGTAAGTTAAAGACCTTCGTTTATCACGAATCCAAAGATCGCTATGTTCTAATTCATTCGAGTGAAAATAAGATCGATACAGACACCTGTACAGGCAGAAAAAATGTGACTCAAGAATTTGGTTTACACAGAGTGTATTCGCATAAATTTGAACACGAGTTGAGCTACGGCTGCAAAAGTACATGTGCAGCAGGAGTGCTGCAGTGAAGCGTGCTTTTTTAAAATTCAAACAACTTTCTTTAGCGCTTGTTTGCAGCACGGCTTTGATCTGTACTGCGTATGCGCAAAAACAAGAGGTGCGTATGCTGTTCGTCGGAGATATCATGCTCGATGAACTACCCGGAAAAGTCATCGCAAAGGGAATCAATCCATTCGCTGCTTTTCATAAACAATTCAAACAGGCAGATCTAAGCTTTGGTAATTTAGAGTGCGTAGTGGGATTTGCCGGAAAAAAGGAAGACAAGCCATTTACCTTTTTAGCGCACCCCCGGGTTCTTAAAACTCTGAAATCACACTTCTCGGCCGTCTCTGTCGCCAATAATCACAGCGGGGATTTCGGTCCAAAAGCCTTTGAGACGATGCTGGGCTTATTAGAGAGGGCAAAGATTCCCTACTTCGGCGGTGGGCGTGATTTGCGTTCCGCGCACGCTCCGTATGTCGTCGAAAAAAATGGACATAAAATTGCCATCTTAGGCTATGACAATTTCCTTCCGCGTAGTTTTGAAGCCCTAGAAGATAGACCAGGCGTGGCTTGGGCCGACGCCGATCAAGTGGCTTTTGATATTCGCAATGCTAAAGAAAAACTCGGCGCCGATATCGTTATTACCTATCCGCACTGGGGCTGGGAACACGAACCGTTAGCGTCAAAACAACAAGAAGAATTAGCTCGCCTGATGATAGATGCGGGTGCGGATGCCGTGGTCGGTGGACATCCACATGTGACGCAAAACATTGATATTTACAAAGGCAAGCCGATTTTTTACAGCTTGGGCAATTTTGTATTTAACGGGTTTGATACTGAAGAATCACAAACGGGCTGGGCCTTGGAGCTAGTTTTTGATTCAAACAAACAAATCACCTGGACCATTCATGTCGCCAAGCTCGATAAAAATGGTGTGCCACAATATGCAGGTATTTTGACAAAACAAGAAATAGATAAGATTCTTCGGTAGCGAACGGTGCGCGGCTATCAGATATCAGTCAACAAAAAACAGATTGCTCGGAGAACTGAATGTCGCTTGAACAAGCAGAAATTGGGTTTATTGGGCTCGGCGCAATGGGAGGCGGCATTGCACGTCGGCTGGCTCAGGCGGGCATCAAACTGCACGTCTATGACATAGATCCTGGCAAGACCGCCGCCTTTGCCAAATGGAATGTTGTTGTTCACTCCAATCCCCAATCCATCGCGGATGCGGTTGAGGTCGTGTTTGCCTGTTTGCCTGATATCGAGATCAGTAAAACTGTTGCTTATGGTGCAGAGGGCGTGATCCATGGCAAAAAGCTCAAGGTCTATCTAGAAACCTCGACGATTGGTCGTCGCCCGGTAATCGATATCGCAAAGACTCTGTCAGCTAAAAACATTAGTGTTTTAGATTGTCCAGTCAGCGGCGGACCGCGCGGCGCCGACGACGGTACGCTGGCGATCATGGTGGCCGGTGACGCAGCCGTGATCGAAAGCGTACGTGGGCTCTTGAATCTGATCGGTAAAAAAGTCTTTGAGATTGGCCCTGAACCGGGCATGGCGCAGATGATGAAGTTAGTCAATAACATCATCTCTGCAAGCAATATGGCCTCAGCCTTTGAGGCGCTGGTACTGGGCGCCAAGGCAGGTCTGGATGCCGACCTGATGGTTGACGTGATCAATGCGAGCACAGGCCGCAATAGCGCCACGACAGACAAAGTTCCAAAAGCTGTTTTACCCGGTACCTTTGACTATGGCGCGTCGACCCATACCTTACACAAAGACATCACCTTGGGGCTGATCGAAGCCGAAGAGCTCAAGGTACCGATGTGGGTGGCAAACAATACCCGTCAAGTATGGGAATTTGCCATGACCCAAGGCGGGACCGATCTTGATTTCACCACGCTGATTCAGTATTACGAGAAATGGGCGGGTGTGGTGGTGCGCAGCAAGAAAAAGGAACACGAATGAGCCAGCAATTTCAGGCAAGTCAATTACGTCGAACGCTCGAGGTAAACGGGAAACAATACGATTATTTCAGCTTGAATGCCGCGCAGCAGGCGGGTCTTTTGCACTTAGACACCTTGCCTTACACCCTAAGAATTTTGCTTGAAAATCTTTTGCGTGCTCAGGGCCTCAATGCCTCGGATCACACCACTGACGTTCGGGCGCTCGTGTCCCAACTGCTTGCCCAACAAGCAGACTGTGTCATTGAATTCAGACCTGCCCGCGTCATGATGCCAGAATCGTCTGGACTCACGCTGATGGGTGACTTGGCAGCGATGCGCGATGCGATGACTGCGCTAGGCGGTGATGCTGCACTGATTAATCCAAGTGTGGCGATGGATTTTATTGTGGACCACTCTGTCATGGTTGAGGACGCGGGTAAGCCGACCTCGCTTGAATACAACATGGCCGCTGAATTTGCGCAAAATCGTGAACGCTATGAATTTTTGCGCTGGTGTAGCCAGGCCTTTGATGGGGTGCGTGTGTTTCCACCCGGCTCGGGAATTTTGCATCAGGTGAATTTAGAGTTCTTGGCTAAAGTCGTCTGGACAAAAGAACACGAAGGCCGTACGTTGGCGTTTCCGGATTCTTTGATCGGTATGGATAGTCATACTGCGATGATTAATGCCTTAGGTGTTGTCGCTTGGGGCGTAGGTGGATTTGAGGGTGGTGCGGTGGCCTTGGGCGAGCCTGTGTCTGTGCCGATTCCTGAGGTCGTGGGCTGTCAGCTGACCGGGACGTTGCAGCCTGGAGTGACGTCCACAGATTTGGTGCTGACCATTACGCAGCGTTTGCGCGGTGAAGACGTGATCGGTCGGTTCATTGAATATTTTGGTTCGGGTGTTGATTCGCTGTCCTTGCCCGAGCGTGCGACGGTATCGAACATGACGCCCGAATGCGGCGCGACGATGAGCTTTTTTCCGGTCGACCAAGAAACACTTCGATATCTTGAGGTGACCGGTCGCAACCCTGAGCAAGTGGCGTTGGTCAAAGCGTATTGTCAGGTGCAGGGCTTGTGGCGAGACAGCAAGACGGTGACGCCTAGATACGCTCGGGTGATCAATATCGATTTGTCGACTGTGGTGCCAAGCATGGCGGGCCCTGGTCGCCCCGATGCGCGTGTCGATCTGTCAGGCGTGGCGCAGGCCTTTCAGCAGGCCGTTGCGCTTAAGACACCCAAGACCGTCGCGACATCCGTTAGTGACATCGGCGATGGCTCGGTGGTAATCGCAGCGATAACAAGCTGTACGAACACCTCAAATCCAGCGGTGATGATTGGTGCTGGCTTGCTTGCACGCAACGCGCGACGCCGTGGGCTAAAGCCTAAGCCTTGGGTCAAAACATCCTTATCACCAGGTTCGCGCGTCGTCGCAGATTATTTAAATGCCTCGGGCTTACAAGGCGATCTCGATGCCTTAGGCTTTAACGTCGTAGGCTTTGGTTGCATGAGCTGTATGGGCAACTCAGGTCCGCTACCCGATGCAATACTGAAAGCAATAGACACTGAACAATTAGGAACGGTTGCAGTCTTGTCGGGTAATCGCAATTTTGATGCACGCGTCCATAACAGTGTGCAGGTTAATTTTTTAGCCTCGCCGCCCTTGGTGATTGCTTATGCCTTGACCGGATCGATACAGACCGATCTCACCCAAGAGCCGCTGGGGCATGATCAGCAAGGTGTCCCGGTTTATCTACGTGATATCTGGCCTGATTCCGATGAGATTCGAACAATGATCGCTCGACATGTTGAGCCGCACTTGTATCAAGCGCGCTACCGTACGATTTTTGAGGGTTCACCGCAGTGGCGTGCACTGACGAGTGCGACCGGAAAAATCTATGACTGGAATCCCAACAGTTTATTTATTCTGCGTCCACCTTATTTTGAGGGGATGACGCGAGCGGTGCCGGCTCAAGACAATATCGTCGGTGCGCGCGTGTTGGGGATGTTCGGTGATATGTTGACGACGGATCACATTTCACCGATTGGAAAGTTTTCGGTTCAAACGCCCGCGGGTCAGTATCTACAGTCGTTAGGCGTTGATGCCGCTGATTTTGTGAACTATGGCGCACGTCGCTTAAATCATCAGGTGATGATGCGAGGCACGTTTGCTAACGTTCGTTTAAATAATGAGTTGACCCCGGGGGTGCAAGGGAGTTCAACGCTTCATATGCCCAGCAAAGAGGCGATGTCGATCTATGCAGCTGCGCAACGCTATCGTGCCGAGGGCGTTGCACTGGTGGTTGTAGCGGGTAAAGAGTATGGGGCAGGATCTTCGCGCGACTGGGCAGCCAAAGGTACGGGCTTGCTCGGTGTGCGCGCTGTGATTGCCGAATCGCTTGAGAGAATTCATCGTTCAAACTTAGTGAGTATGGGTGTACTGCCCTTGCAATTTTTGAATGGTGATACGCGACAATCGCTTGCGCTAACGGGCGCTGAAACCTTCGATATCCTGGGACTCGATCATGGGCTTGGCGCGCGTGATCAAGTTGATTGTGTGATTCGTTATACAGATGGTTATGCGAAAAAGATTCGCCTATTAGCAAGACTCGATAGTGACGTCGAAGCCGAATACTACCGACATGGCGGAATTTTGCAGTATGTGCTTAGAAATCGGTTGAGCCGTGAGCTCGGATAAAGGGGGGCAGATGCAAACACGTATTTTGACGTCAAGCGGGCGACGAGAGGCCTTCATGCGACGCGTGAAAATATTTTATTTTTGCGTGTTCGTGCTGACTAGCCCTTGGGCTTGGTCGCAGACTGACTATCCAAATCGGTCGATTACTTTTATCGTGCCGCAGTCTGCCGCGGGCTCAACGGATACGGTCGCGCGTCTCACCGCCCAACAATTAAGTGACGTGTTTGGTAAACAAGTCATTGTCGAAAATCGCGCAGGCGCGAGTGGCATCATTGGCGCCGATTTGGTGGCAAAGGCAAACCCAAATGGCTACACCTTACTGGTCGCCGGTACCGGCGTTATCGCGATCAACCCGTTTTTATTTAAAAATATTTCATACGATCCCTTTAAAAGTTTTGCGCCCATTGCTTTGATTGGCTATTCAAATGATGTATTAGTCGTGCATCCATCCGTACCCGCAAATAATCTCACTGAGTTGATTGCTTTAGCAAAAGCGCAACCGGGTGAAATAAAATACGCCTCGGCTGGAGTTGGAACATCGCCGCATTTGACAGCTGAATTGTTTCGTCAGCGAACGGATACGGCATTGATGCACGTGCCTTACAAGGGCAGTACGCCCGCCGTTGTGGCAACGATCAGTGGCGAAACTTCAATGATGTTCACGGGGATCGCTTCTTCGATTGCGCATATCAAAAGCGGACGCCTGAAACCAATCTCGGTGAGTAGTCGCGCGCGTTCAGCAACGCTACCAACGGTTCCGACGATCGCAGAATCAGGATACGCGGACTTTGAGGTGAATTACTGGATTGGCTTGTTTGCACCGACGGGAATAGCGCCGGAGATTGTGAAGTATCTCAACGCACAAATTAATCTACTTTTAGGGCAAGCTGCGACCCGCGAGCGGTTTCAGTCGCTTGGTCTTGAACCGTTTTTAGGTACTGCTGAGCAATTCGCGGACATTATTCAGAAAGACGTCGCTTTATGGGAAAAAACGATTCGAATGGGCGACATTAAAGCCGAGTAACTTCATAACAACCTCCAACCAGAAGAGGCAATTATCATGCCAAGCTTGCAAACTACACTCAGTCGCCTCGTTACTCTATTCATCCTCTGGGGCTTGGCGTCAAGCGCGTTAGCCCAAAGCTATCCCAGCAAGCCCATTCGAATTATCAACCCCTGGCCAGCCGGTGGCCCAGCCGATGCAATCGCCCGCCCCATCACCGAGCGCCTGTCCAAAGCACTGGGGCAACCCATCATCATCGAAATCAAGTCGGGTGCAAACGGTATGGTTGGCACAGAATACGTCGCGAAAAATGGTACGCCTGACGGCTATGTCCTGTTGTTGTCACATGCTGGGCCCACAACGATTAGCCCTGCAGTACAAAAAGAACTTGCGTATCGCGCGGTCGAAGACTTTGAGCACGTCACAATCTTAGCAATGCCTACGATCGTGCTCGTCGTCAAACCAGAGTTGCCGATCAAGAGCGTGCCAGACTTAATCGCGTATGCACGCAAAAATCCAGGCAAACTTGCCTACGGTTCGACAGGTTTAGGAAGCACGACCCACCTCGCTGGCGAACTGCTGGCTATGATGGGCGATGTTAAATTTTTACACGTTCCGTATAAAGGTGCGATCCCCGTGATGCAAGATCTACTCGGCGGTCAAATACAATTTGCCTTCATTGGATACTCCGCAGCAGCCGCATATATCAAAGCGAACACGCTTAGGCCGATCGCCATCGGCTCATCCACCCAACGCTCACCCGTCTCGCCAGACTTACCCGCAGTCCATGAAACCTTTCCAGGTTTTGAAATCAGTTCTTGGTATGGACTCTCTGCACCTGCGCGCACACCCAAAGAGATCGTCTATAAGTTGCAAACCGAGATCGCAAAAATATTGAAAGACCCTGAAGTCATTGCGCAACTCGCGGCGACAGGCTCAGAGCCAGGCGGGATGAGCCCAGAGCTATTTGTCAAAAAAATTCAGTTAAATATCATACAAAATACAAAACTGGTTCAAGCAACCGGGATAGAAAAGCAGTAAGGGAGACTTGAAATGACAACAGATTTTTATGGAAGCAGGCTGCGAATTGGCATGATTCTGGCTTCAAAAAACACGGTCGCCGAGCCCGATGTGAACGCCATGTTGCCAGAAGGCGTTTCGGTACACACCACCCGCCTACACCTCGTAGATACCAATCCGACTGCTCTACAAAAAATGACCAATGACGCTGAGCAGGCGGCCGCCTTGCTCGCCTCGGCCGAGGTCGATCTGATTGTGTTTCATTGCACAGCCGCCTCGACGATCGACCCAGAAATGGGACAGAAGATTGCACAGCGGATCCAGCGCAGCACGGGGATCGCGTCGACTGCGACCTCAGAAGCCTTAATAGATGCGCTGAACACCTTGGGTGCAAAAAAAATAGTGCTGCTTTCTCCATACCCTCAAGCAGTCAACAATGCCGAGGTCGCTTTTTTTTCGCATTATGGCATTCAAGTCCTCCACGAGGTTGGCTACATCCCAGTCAAAGGAGAAGGATCACCCAGCGCCGAACCCGTTGAATGGGAACGCAGAGCCATGACCTTGAAGCATCCTGATGCTGACGCCTACTTTTTAAGTTGTACCAATATTCGTGTAATTTCTATCATTGATACCCTCGAGAAAAGTATCCACGCACCTGTCATATCAAGCAATCAAGCTATGCTCTGGCATTGCTTGCGCAAAGGTGGTGTTGAAGATGCTATCCCTAATTATGGCAAGCTACTTCGATCACACTGACATACCCTCTTTCGCCAAACGCACTTTCGAAGACCACATTAAAACAAAAAATAAGGATTCTAAAATGATGCTAAAAATAAAAATTTCAAACCTAAAGTCCACAGGGTTGGTGTGGCTGAGCGCGGTCCTTGCCTTGTGCTTCTGTCAAAGCATCGCCGCACAAAGCTACCCGACCAAGCCTATTCGACTCATCGTTCCCTACGCGCCAGGCGGAGGTGTCGACATTGTGGCTAGAACACTGGCTGACTATATTTCCAACACACTCAAAAAAACTGTCATCGTCGAAAATCGTACAGGCGCTGGCGGCAGTGTTGGCTCGGGACTCGTAGCCAAATCAGAACCAGATGGCTATACCCTGTTACTAGGTTCCAATTCGAACGCAGTCAACAACAGCCTTTACAGCAATATGACTCACGATGCATCCAAAGACTTAGTCCCGATAAGTCTGGTCGGTACAGTCCCCATGGTGCTGTTAGTCTCGCCCTCGGTATCAGTTAAAAACGTTGCTGAAGTGATTGCACTAGCAAAAGCCAAACCCGGAACGCTAAATTTTGGTTCAGGCGGAAATGGAACCGGTGAGCACTTGGCCTACGAAATGTTTAAACGGCAAGCCGAGATTGATGTGCAACACATTCCTTACCGTGGCGGGGCAACCGTTTATACCGACCTAATAGGTGGACAGATTCAATTTATGTTTAATAATCAGCTTGGAGCTTCATCCTACATACGCTCGGGGCAGTTGCTCGCTCTTGGTATTAGTGGCGACAAGCGCTCGGCATTGTTCCCTGACTTGCCCACCTTTTCTGAACAAGGTCTGGTTCAATTCACCGCTTTGGTTTGGTGGGGCGTCATGGGCCCCTCTGCAATCCCGCAAGATACTCTCACTCAAATCAATGCATTATTTAATGCGGCAATTAATTCGCCAGAACTCAATAAGCGCTTTGAGTCAATGGGAGCTCAGACTCAGGGCAATACTCCTGAATATTTTGCCCGCTTTTTTAAAGCGGAGG
Organism: Bordetella parapertussis; assembly: GCA_945887835.1. Taxonomy (GTDB): domain Bacteria; phylum Pseudomonadota; class Gammaproteobacteria; order Burkholderiales; family Burkholderiaceae_B; genus Zwartia; species Zwartia parapertussis_B. The sequence continues at coordinate 19,602 of CAMCZQ010000045.1, forward strand.
TAGCGACTTGGTCCAAAATTATTCGCGAAAGCAACATCAAACTCACTCAATAATTTTTTTTTACATGCACGACTTTTAAACGATAGCCCCATCTAACCAAAATTAAGAAAGAGACAATATGAGTGCCGAAAAAAAAATCAAAGAACTAGGGCTGATACTGCCACCACCTTGGAACGATAAATACAACCGTCTGCGCGCGGTGCGCTCGGGGGATCACATCTACATGAGCGGACACGGGCCGCTTGGACCCGATAGCGAACCACTTGTTGTTGGTAAACTGGGCCGCGAACTCACCACCGAGCAAGGCGCTCAGGCAGCGCGTCTTGCGGGCTTGGCAGTTTTGGCGACGCTACGAAACAACATCGGCTCGCTCGATCGGGTCACCCGTGTCGTTCGAGTCTTGGGTTTTGTCAATTGTGCGCCCGGTTACAACACGCCTTCGTTAGTCATGCACGGTTTTTCAGATCTCATGCTTGAGGTCTTCGGTGAGATCGGCAGGCACACTCGATCGTCAATCGGGATCGCCGAGTTATACGCCGACATGCCGGTAGAAGTAGAGGCCCTTTTCGAAGTCAGAGACTAAGGCACGATCTACTGATCGACCGTAATCTTTGCAATTTCTCTGCCAAGTATAAGTGCACACGTAATCATAACCACGATTAGCTTAATGGTTTTTTTATCCAATCACTAATCAGCTTCACGGTTTCTTTTTCATAGCTGATAAATCCGTGCCAGTGTTTAGCTGCGCACGGATCACCCTCTGGATTCGCGCCCCCCTCGATCATCACAAACTTTTTTACGGGAGCCGATGTCAAACCCGACGTAATACGACTTGCTTCATGGGGGTCACAGATTTTGCAAGCGTCATACTTATGATGGACGACCAAAACAGGTATCTTTAATTCTCCGATACTTTGAGTGTTGATGGCCCCAATTTTATTGTTTGTCACACTTGACGCTAGAACAAGTCCTTGAACGGACTCATCACCAAGTGCTACTGCGGCAGCCGTGCCAGAAACAGTGCCTCTGCTAGTGCCCACGAGCCAAATAGGTTTTTGAAACTTTTCTTTTGAAAAATTTATAACCTTGGAAATTTCTGCAACGTGTTCCCGGACACGATATGAATAATCTAACTTAGCCAAATCTGAAGCTCGAAAGACAACGACTACATTAAAATTCTCGTTAAAAAAATAATCCCTTGAACGAGCAAGAAAATTACCACTGGTTGGTTTGCCGTCAATAATCTTTCCAGTCCCCGCTTCGCCCCCTGGCAATAAAATTAAGGTTGCCACAGCGTGAGGGTGAGACATGACATACATTGGAAGGTGTGCACCATGTCTTGATAAATCTAATTTGACCATTCCCTCTTCGGCATGAACAGTCAAATTTGAAAGAAGAAAAAATAATGCTGCAATTAATTTCATCATCACTTAGGCGTCGCAGGCTTTGTCTCTAAAAATGACGACCTTGCAGACATTGCTTCAAACCAGCTATTCAATTTTGGATGAGTGGGTCGCCATGGAAACCCAGGAATCAAATCCGCGAACCCCAAGGTGCAGCCAAACACAATTTGCACCATATTGAGTTTGCCGTGAAACATGGAGTGAGTGATTTGTTGCTCCCACAAATTCAATAGCCGATTGGCGCGATCCGTTTCGTGCAGGACTATTTTGGGAGATTGCTCGTTAACGGGACGCCATTTTTCTCGCCCCAACACCGCTAAGCCATCCAGCGTGCTACGCACAAGCGCCTCAAGGCGTCTGGCTTCAAGGCCTGGCTCACCTTCAGGCACAGCGAAGCTAGGGTCACCTTCGAGGTGATCTAGGTAAGAACAGATCAGGGCAGAATCTTCGAGCGCGAGGCCGTCATCGCACACTAGATGAGGGACTCTTCCAGACGGATTAATCTGATAGTAGGGACTATCGGTCGTGCGCGTCTTGGCCGAAATCACTTCAACTTTTTCTGATAGCTTTTTCTCGATGATTAGAATACGTACGATTCGCGCATAGGGTGAGCTTGGGCTGATGTAGAGGCGCATGGTCGGTCTCCTGTTGAATATATTTTTGTCTTAGCACAACACTTACTTCGGCACGCGGAGCATCGCGCAAATCTTGTTGCCGATTGGATCGCGCACATAGGCGAGATACAGTTTGCCGGCTGGGCCTTCGCGATAGCCAGGCGGGTCTTCGCAGGTTATGCCGCCATTCGCAAGGGCAGCAGCGTGAAAAGCATCAACCTGCTCTGACGATTGCGCCGCAAATCCGATCGTGCCGCCGTTAGCTGGTGTGGCTACTTTATTATCAATGGGCAGTGAGAACGCAAACACACCTGTGGGCGTGCGATAGAAATAACGAACGTCTCGGTTGATGACACCGGGTGCAATACCCAAGGTACCCAGGATTGCATCATAGAATTTTCGCGATACTTCTAAATCGTTTGCACCTACCATGACATGACTAAACATATTGACTCCAAGAATCGTGGTTGAGAATCAGAAGCGTAACCCAAAATGACTGACTTTAATCAAGCTATTTAGG
>CAMCZQ010000046.1 GCA_945887835.1 Bordetella parapertussis
ATTCGGTCCGATGATGGCACGCCTCTCACCCGTAGCGACCGATAAACTGACGTTGTTCAGTGCTGCAAATTCACCAAATATTTTTGAGATATGGTCGATTCGTACGGCACTCACAGAGGCCTCCTCAGGAGACGATGCCAGGCCAGAACGCTTAAGCCTGCCACTCCCGAACGCGCACCGGTAATTAACGCAATAAATAAAATACCAAGTACCAAACCCCAGTATTCTGTGTAAGAGCTCAACCAGTGCTGCAAGAGCAATACGATCGTTGCACCGACGATTGGCCCGACAAAATAGCCCGTGCCACCGATCAGCACCATCACCAGTATGTGCGACGATTGGGTCCAATGCGCTGTTTCAGGAGCGATAAACAAGTTGAACAAGGAGTTCATTGCACCTGCTATGCCGGCAAAGGTTGCAGCGATCACAAAGGCACTTAGTTTATAGGCTCTGACGTTGTAGCCTAGCGCTCGCATGCGTGGTGTACTTTCGCGAATGCCGACCAGGGTTTTGCCGAATTGAGACTTCATTAAGGCATATAACACCACGGCACATAAGGCGAAGATAGTCAGCACAAAGAAATAAAGTGCTTCGCGCGATTGCAGGATTGGTGAACCAAACAGGGTTGCACCGCGCACGCTCATACCATCAGAGCCGCCTGTCAACCATTTCCAGCGAAAAGCAGCAACAAAAACAATCTGGGCAAAAGCGAAGGTAATCATCAGGAAATAAAATCCTGATAAGCGGATAGATAGCAGCCCAAGAGGTATTGCGCATAACGCCGCGCAGAGGATTGACAGTGGTAAAGACACAAGGATTTCAGTCGTCCATGCGCTGCCAATAATGCCGATGGCATAGCCTGCAATGGCAAAAAAGGCTGCATGGCCAAAGGAGACTAAGCCAACATAGCCCACCAGCACATTTAAGCTTAAGGCAAGCAAGGAGAAGATCAAAATTTCAATCACAAGCGCTTGCATAAAGCCTTTTAAGCCTAGTGCTGGAGCCAAAAATAATAGTGTCAACAATATTCCCAAGGGGATCCATATTCTTGGTGCTTCTGAGGGCATCAAGTTGCGTTGAGCAATCACATCGCTTGGATTCATTCGACATCCTCTTCGTGACGACCCCAGGCCCGATACAGCAAAACGGCAACCATTAAGCCAAAGATAATAAAGCTCGCTGCCGCTGGGTAAATGGCTTTGCCAAAAGTCTCTGCCATGCCGATTAGCAAACTTGCGGCAAAAGCACCCACTACGCTTCCTTGCCCGCCGACCACAACTACAATGAGCGTAGTGATTAAGACGTCAAAATCCAAGCCGGGATAAATGCCGAGTATCGGTGCGCCTAGCACGCCTGCTAAGCCGGCAAGCCCAGTGCCAAACGCAAAGACACCTGTGAAGAGCAGTCGAATATTGAAACCCAGACCACTGACCATCACGCGATCTGAAACTGAGGCACGAATCAGCGCACCTACTCGCGTTCGAGCGAGTCCTAACCAGACTGCAACAAAGAAAATGGCTCCTATTGCGATGAGCAGTAATCGGTAACTAGGAAACGCAATGCCCGAGATTTCAACAGCGCCGGCAAAGGCTTCCGGAGGAGGGAGCGCGCGAATGTCTTTGCCCCAAAGCATTTTCATGACATCAGCAAAAACCAACGCAAAGCCAAAAGTTAGGATCACTTGATCAAGTTCGTCTCGTACATAGAATTTTTGTAGCCAAAAGTGCTCAAGCAAAGCGCCTGCAAGCGCGACTGCGATCGATCCCGCTAATAGCGCGAACCAAAAGCTCTGGGTCAGCGACCAAGCGGTAAAGCCGCAATAGGCACCTACAAGGAAGAATGCGCCGTGGGCTAGATTCACGACACGCATCAGGCCAAAGGTTAAGCTCAGCCCGAGTGCGAGCAGAAAAAGCAACATGCTATAGACTAGCCCGTTCAGCGTTTGAACGACTAAAAATTCGATCACGGCTATCGTCCTTAGCCGACCCTGCTATAGCAGATGCAGAGTCGGAGTGTTTCCGTTAAATACCAGGGTCGCGTACAGCGTCGTAAGTTGCTAATACTTTGTTATGCAGTTCGCCACCATCCTTGACAACTTCGCGAACATACATGTTTTGAATCACATTGCGCGTCTCTGGATCGAAACTAATTGGCCCTCGGATCGTGTTGATTTTTACCGCAAGAATTGCCGCGCTCAAAGCCTCTTGACTAGAGACTTTTCCGCCTAAGGTTTTGAGTGCAGTCCAGACCACTTGAGCGCCGACATACCCAGCTACTGAATCAACGGTTGGGACACTATTGTATTTTTTTCGGTAGGCTGCGATAAAGTTCTTATTTTCTGGTGTTTGTATGCCGTAGGCCCAGTTGATCAATGAATAGACCCCAAGTGCGGCATCTCCTTGGGCTGGAAAGGTGTCTTCTTCAACTAGATAACCGTAACCTGCCAATTTGATCGTTGACTTTAAACCAAAAGCTGCAAACTGTTGAACAAAGCGAACGGCGTCACTACCAGCATAAGAGCAATATACGAGATCTGGATTCATCCGCTTAATTTCGGCAAGATAAGGCGCGAAATCGCTCGTGTTTAGCGGCGCAAACACTTCGCCAACCTTTTCGGCACCAGATACTTTGAAAGTAGTTTGGAAGGCTAGCAAGGCTTCGCGGCCCATTGCGTAGTCTGGGCCCGTCACGACGTAACGTTTATACCCGCGGGTTGCTAGCCACTTGCCCATTGGTTCATTGGCTTGCCAAACACTTAAGCTAGCTCGGTAAGCGTAAGGATTGTTATTAGCCTTTTTAAAAATTCCATCAGCGGCTGCGCCTGTGGTCACCCAAACACGCTTCGTGCGTGCGACATACTCTTTTAAAGCGTAGCCAACTGCACTGCTAATGACACCTAGCAACACATCTACGTTGTCTTGTTCAACCAGCTTGCGGGCTTTGCGTAAGCCTTCTTGAGGTTTGGCTTCGGTGTCTTCGATAAGGAGTTCGATTTTTTGCCCCTCCACCGACATATTTTGTTCTTCAAGAAACATTTTGATGCCGTTGACTTTATTGCTGCCTAAACTTGCGTAGACGCCAGACATTGGTGCGAGCACGCCAATCCGCAGCGGCTTTCCCTGTGCGAAGACTGGCGCCCAGACGCCGCTCGACGCGAGCGACAGGGCACCACCAGAAAGAAGTAATTTGCGGCGAGTCAAACCCGTTTGTATGATTTTTGTAGCTGAGGTGTTTACCATGATTGTTATCTCCGTTTTATATTGATACTTCTTAAAATAATTGACGACTATTACGCGTGACTTTGATTGCTGAGGTAGTGATGTTTCTTAGATACTCGACGGCTATGACTCTTTACTTCGGTTGCTGATGTAGCGATGTTTCTTAGATACTCGACGATGATTACGCTTTACTTTGACTGCTGATTTTGCGTGTCCTCGTGGCGCAGATTTTCTGCTGCGTCAAGCACTGCTGCAACGATTCCGTCATAGCCAGTGCAACGACAAAGGTTTCCGGAAATTCCTTCTCGGATACTTTGCTCAGTTGGATTTGGTTCTCGCCGCAGTAAGTCAACAATCGTCAAGACCATGCCTGGGGTACAAAAACCGCACTGTAACCCATGATTTTTTTGAAAGGCCCTTTGTACGGTGTGCATTTCGCCCTGAAGCGCAAGCCCTTCGATGGTGGTGATCTCAGCGCTTTGCGCCTGCACTGCGAAGGTCAGGCAAGAACGAACTGGTTGACCATCGAGTAGTACAGTGCACGCACCACAGACCCCGTGCTCACAACCAACGTGAACGCCTGTTAGGCCGATCTCATGGCGCAAATAATCTGATAATAAAAGACGGGGCTCAATCGTACTCGTGGTATCGAAGCCGTTGACTTTCAGTTTGACTGAAACTTTTTCAATGAGCATGACGTACCTCGCAATTGGCAATGGCCTGAGTCAAGGACTGTAGTGCCATGACGCGTAAGAGATGTCGCCGATAATCCTCTGGATAGTGCTGATCGCCAAACACTTCGACATCGTGCAGAGCTTTTTCTATGCTTGTGCTAAATGACGCGGGCTCTAGGCGAGTTCCGTGTAGCGTGGCTTCGAACGACCGTAAGCGAACTGGAGTGCTCGTGCCACCAGAGACTCCCATTCGTACGTCAACGACGCGGCCCTGTGGGTCAAGATCAATCAAGGTGGCTGCCACAGCGATCGCAAAGTCTCCATGACGCCGCGACGTCTCTACAAAACCATAGCCGCTAGTCGTTTTTGGCAGTTTGGCTTGTACGGAGTGAATGTATTCACCGGTCGCCAGCGCGGTAGTGAGCCCGCCCAGAACAAAATCTTCTACGCGTACCTTGCGTTCACCCGAGCGGGCGCGTAGACGCACTGTGGCATCAAGTACAACGCATACCAGTGGCATCTCAGCACCCGGGTAGGCCAAGGCCAGGCTGCCGCCGATGGTCCCACGATTACGAATGGTTCGATGCGCAACGTGCTTGACCGCGTGACTTAGCAGCGGACATTGTTGCTTGAGTATTGGCGAATCTTCTAGCGTTGCGTAGCGCGTCAAAGCCCCAATTGAGATTTCACCGTTCTCGCAGCTAAGAAAAGCCATCGATTCAATGGCGTTGATATCAATGAGCACTTGCGGAGTCGTTAGCCGAAAATTCATCATGGGGACTAAGCTTTGTCCTCCCGCTAAGAGACAGTGATCCACTTCCTTTGCAGCGAGCGCTGCGAGTAATTCGCTTTCGGTCTTGACTGAAACATACGAGAAGGCTGCTGGTTTCATGCTGCGTCCCGTATTTTGCGCCATAACATAGGCGGGGTAATTGGCAGGGTATCAATCGTAATATTGTGTTCAAACAAGGCGTCATCTACGGCACTCGCAATCGCGGCAGGTGCCGACATCGCGCAGTTTTCACCACAGCCTTTCACCCCAAGCTCAGTAAAAGGTGACGCTGGGCCGTCATGATCGATCAACATGGTGGGTGCTTCAACTGCTGTCGGACACAGATAATCCATAAATGAGGCAGACAGCATCTGCCCATCTTCGTCATAGTCGAGGTGTTCGTAAAGGGCCCCGCCCATGCCATGCACAATTCCGCCCGCAATCTGGCCATGAATCAGTTGGGGGTTAATGACTTGACCAACGTCATGTACAGCAATGTACTTAAGCAACTTTGGGACACAGGTGTGCGGGTCGATTTCAATGAGCGCTAAGTCAGCCATAAAACCATAGGTTGCTGCCGCATTGACTTGATTGTGTGCGTCTGGTGAAGCTAGATTTGGTGCGCCATAACTTTCACTAATACTTAAGTGCACCTCAAGCTCTGGCGGAAAATCACCACGATTCCAGTGCAGGGCTCCTGCAAGCTGACGCAGGGACAGGCTTCGCTCTGTACCCTTAACATAAAACGAACCACGCGTTAGCACGATTTGCTCTGTCTGCACGCCAAGTAAATGCGCAGCGACCTTGCTTAAACTGGCGAGTAAACGTGCAGCGGCTCTTTGCACTGCTCCTCCCACTACAACTGCGAATCGGCTTGCATAGGTACCGGTGGTGATTGTCCAGGGCGTTACTTCAGTATCGATTTTGTCGATCACGTCGACTTCATTGACAGTGAGTTCGAACACGCGTGCGACAATTTGGGCAGTGGTTGTGATATGGCCTTGGCCAGCGCCCGCTGTGCCAATTTGCACTTTTAGACGACCCGACGGATCTAGGCTGATTTGTGCAAAATCACTTGTGCCCGACTTCGGATTGTAATTAGGCTTTGCTCTGGCCTCGGCGGGTAAGGCTAAGGTGACGTAACCTATATTTGATGCGGCAGAGTGAACGGCGGTCGCCACACCAATGCCACACAGACGACCCTCTTGTCGTAGTCGATCGCGCAGCGCGTACCAGCCGTCCTTCTGCGCGAGGTCAAGTGCCTTTTGCAAGCAATGACTGTAATCGCCACTATCGTAGTAGCTACCCGTAGAGGTTCGATACGGAAAGTCAGTTGCTTTCAAAAAATTGCGACGTCGAATTTCAAAGGTATCAACACCAACCTCTTTTGCCACGGCGTCGACAAGGCGCTCAAGTGTGAACATGACCTGTTGCCCACCATAGCCACGATTCAACCCTGTTGGCAGGGTATTGGTCAGCACGCAGGCAGCCTCAATCGCAGCATGCTCAATATGATATGGGCCGCAAAAGGTTGTTAAAGACCGCATGACGCAGGAGGGTTCTGGCGCCCGCATGTAGGCACCAACGTTTTCATTAAATTGCGTTTTAAGCGCTAAGATTTTGCCGTCGTTGGTAATCGCTGCTTGCACATGCGAGCTGCGATCTGTGCCACTTGCGCTGGCCAGTAGATGTTCCAGACGATCTTCAATCCACTTGACTGGCCGTTGGGCGAGCTTGGCACAACCCGCCATCAACGCCATATAGGGATACATCATTGCTTTATTGCCGAAACTGCCGCCCACATCCTGAGGCACCACAATTCTTAATCGATGATCCGGCACTCGCAAGGCACGCCCCATGACAGACATCAGAGAAAAGGGGCCTTGAAAATTTGCTTGGATAAAATAGCCATCTGTTTCTGGCAAGTATTCGGCGACAACGCCATACGTCTCAAGAGGGGTCGAGTTGTATTTCGGAAAGTGGACACTTACAGAAACGATCCGATCGGCCTTGGCAAACGCAGCGTCTGGCGTGCCGTAGACGTAATCGCTTTTCCATACAACGTTGGAGGTCATCGACTGATGCAATCGTGGAGCATCGCTTTGAGCTGCACGGTCAACGTCCACCACAGCGCCGAGCATCTGGTAATTGACCTCGACTAAGCCCGCACCATCTTCTGCGCTATAGCGATCTCGCGCAAGCACAACCGCGACAGGCTCGCCAACGTAACGAACGGTATTACTTGCCAATGCATGATACGGAGGAGCTTCACGGACAATACCAGGAAACGCATCGAGCACACGCGCTAAATCAGCGCCGGTATAAACCTGTTCAACTCCATCGACTTGCCTAGCACTGCGTGTGCCAATAGACTCAATGTTTGCGTGACCATGTGGACTACGAACAATCGCAGCATGCAGTGTGTTCGTTAAAGTTGGCAGGTCATCTATGTAACGCCCACGGCCAAACAGAAGCCTTGGATCCTCAAGGCGTCCCTCCATCTGCGGAAATTCAGAGCGCCTGCCCAGGCGTGACATACCGAGTTATCGGCCAGTGAATTTGGCGGGACGTTTTTCCTTCCATGCGGCAACACCTTCACGAAAGTCCTCCATGCCACAGAGCACGGTCATTGCCTTTCCTTCCATGTGAAAACCTCCAGCCAGAGAGGTGTCAGGGGCATGGCTCACAACTTGCTTGACAAAGGTTGACGCCAAGGGTGCTAGGCCCGCCAAATGATGGGCGAGGTCATTCACTTCTTTATCCAGCTCCTCCGGCTGATACATCCAAGTCACCAAGCCCCAGCGTTCTGCCTGCTCGGCGCTGATAGGCCGACCCGTCTGTACCATTGCCCGAGCTCGTCCCACACCCATTAGTCGAACAGCGCGCTGTGTGCCACCGCTTCCAGGAAGTGCGCCGAGCGTCACCTCGGGAAACGCAAAGCGTGCGTTAGGTGTTGCAATTCTAAAATCGCAAGAGCAAGCAAACTCGAGTCCGCCACCATAGCAATGACCATCGATCACGGCAATCACAGGTTTGGAGCAACGCTCAGGCGCTGACATCGAATAGGCTAAGTTGGCCAACTGCCGTGGAGGCACTTCAACAAACTGTGGAATGTCGCCACCAGCACTAAAGCCTTTGCCTTCTGGAACGCCACGAATGATTACGACGCGAATTCGTTCGTCGTCGTCAATCAAGTCAAAAAAACGAAGTATTTCTGCACGCATTTGCATGCTGATTGCGTTCAGTTTTTCTGGGCGATTAATCCATAAACGGGCAATTGGTGCGTCTGGATCAATTTCAAGACGTAAATTCTCAGAGCTATATTCAACGGCCATGTCTCACCTTAAATTCTTATTTTTATGTGTAACGTCTGAGGACGACTACTGGGCTTGATAAACCCGGCACCGAGCACTTACGGTAAATGATCAGATTGCTATGGAATTCAAATGCTTTGATCTAAGAAATTTTTATTCTTACCAATACTACCTTTAACTCCAGCGAAATAGCAAGCATGCAGCGCACCATTGCGTCAAAGAGCCGAGGCAGCGCCGCAACCGAAAGTCTGAAGGCGGCAGTTTGTTGCTGGATCAAGGAAAAGCTCTAGTTCGGTGAAATTTTCAACGATTCGAAATCAGGGCTGGCTTAGGCGGCACTGCTTGTTGCGGATGGTGATGAGGTGATGACAGCGTTTTATCGATCAAGGCTCACAGCGGGTTGATTTCATCGGCGCGGGAGCTCTTCGTTTTTTGGGAGGGGTGCCATATTCGCGACGTAAGCTCCAATAGTTAGCAATCCAAGTCTGGAGTCCATGGTTAATCAATTTTGGATGAAGCATGGCCAATGGTAGTGAGCCCCATGATCAGAATGAACGAAACCTGTAGCCTTTATGCCGCTTAGCGCCTTGCTGGTTTAAGGGGCATCTTTGCCTGTCAGCGAACACCCGCGTAACCGAGCCAACTTTTGCAAACGATTCGTCTTCTGAAGCCTGTATGCGGTTCTGTAAAAAACGCTATTACTGTATCTTGAAATCCAGCCTCGCGAGCCCAGCGGGCTTCGCCTCGCACCAGAGCGCGATCGCGTCATCGATTTGAATGTGGCCGGACAGGTCCCGACGCTGCTCCCAAGCTCTGGAGGAAATTCCTGACAACGTTGTCATCGTTGTTCTTTTTCCAGACGGCCAGCAATTCAATGGTTACCGAGCAGTCGATTAACTTTAAAAAGCGCGCTTTAGGATGCTGGAGACGGTCCGCAGATTGGTGGATCAGCGCGACTCCTAGGCCTTCTGCTACCAGCCCGATCATGGTCGAAATGGTGGCCGCTTCATGCCGGATACGCGGCGTAAATCCCACGGCTTGGCAGGCGTCAATGGCAGCAGACCGAAACCCCGGAGCGCGCATTCCAAGGATGACAATAAAGTCCTCGTCTCTCAGGTCCGCCAAAGCGACGTCATCTCCACTAGATAGGGGATGATCTGCTGGAAGCACCGCACACAGCGGTTCCTCTTGACACATGAACTGATGCAACTCCGAGCCACGCCCGGGGGCTTGGCGAACGAATCCAACGTGAGCATCGCCCGCTTCCACCGCAAGCAACACCTCTGCGGTCACTCCTTCGTCCAGATGAATTTCGATTTGCGGAAACCGATGGGCAAATGACTTGATCACCGTTGGAATATAAGCATAGCCGGCAGACGGAACAAACGATATGCGGAGATTTCCGACTACCCCAGCAGAAGCATGTTGTACCAGACGAGTCGCGTTCTCGAGAGCGCTTATCACGCGATAAGCCTCACGTAGAAACACCGCGCCAGCCGGCGTGATCCGCACAAAAGACTTGCTCCGCTCAAATAGGCGGACGCCAAGCGAGTCTTCAAGCTGCCGAATAGCCGCGCTAAGAGGCGGCTGCGCCATGTGCAGCCGTTCTGCGGCGCGATGAAAGTTCAGCTCCTCTGCGAGCATGATGAATTGCTGCAGCTTTCGGGTTTCAATGATTGACATGTAACCCCCTCAAAAATTTATCGGGTTTCACGCGCGCCTTGCGGCATTAAGCCTTGGGGACTACCCCTCATGATACGTCAATCGTATCAGATGAGATTTAGTCGGTATTAGACGTCAGAGGGAACGATCCTTAAACTTGTCAGAGCTAACAAGAATGATAACTTTATTGGAGACTTATGAGACGACGAGAATTCGCTGCGACTATTTTGGCGATGGCGGCCGCAACTCGGGTGCACGCTCAAGCTCAAGGTGAGCCCTTCCCGAAGAATCCAATCAAACTAGTGGTCCCATTTCCGCCAGGCGGAAACGTGGATACAGTCTCCCGAGTTATCTCAACACGGCTCGGGACCGAACTCCGTGTGCCGATCATTATCGAAAACCGCGCTGGAGCTTCTGGGATCATCGGCAGTGAATATGTAGTGCGCGGGCCTGCCGATGGCTACACCATCATGATGGCCGGATCAAACCACGGTACCAACCCCAGCATCTACAAAAAGCTACCCTATGACACAGTGCGTGACTTCGCTCCGGTTGGCCTGATCGGAGCAGTCCCGATGGCGCTTGTCGTTTCACAGGAACTACCAGCGCGCACCTACCCGGAACTAATTAAATTTGGCAAGGAGAATCCTGGCGCACTGAAGTTTGGTGTTACCACTGGCGCGGCTAACCACCTGGCAACAGCTCTGCTGATCCGCCAAACAGGATTGGACGCGATCATAGTGCCGTACAAGGGGGATGGCCCAACGATTATCGACTTGCTAGGCAACCAGATTAATTGTTACATCGGCATAACGTCGCTGCTGAAGCAATACATCCAGACCAAGCGCCTGCCCGTAATCGCCACCACCAGTAGGGTCAGGGTGCCACTGTTTCCGGACGTTCCCACGCTGGTGGAGTTGGGTCTTCAAGACTATGACATCGGTTCCTGGAACGGCGTTGTAGCACCATCGCGCACGCCAGCGGCATCGCTAAGTATCTTGCGTAACGCACTGCACCGAACACTGCTAGACCCGCAGGTGCACGCGGCGCTCACTGGCCTTGGCATGCAAGTCATCAACGGTGACGGTCCACGGCTGGCGCAATTCGTACAAAGCGAAATCACACGCTGGACTGCCGTGGTTACAGACGCGCAGATAGAGAGACAGTGAAATGCGTGTTGCGATCTTCGGTTCCGGTTCGATCGGCGGTTACATCGGTGCACGGCTGACGCTGACCGGCGTTGATACCCTTTTGGTCGATGCCTGGCAAGACCACGTGCTTGCCATGCGCAGGGACGGTTTACGCCTGACCACAGCCGAGGGCGGCGACGAAATTGTTGCAGTGGATTGCGCACACATAAGCGACTTGCACCGCATTGGCATGGGCAGCATTGACTTGGCCATCCTCTGCGTCAAGTCGTATGAGACGCGTTGGATGACCACGTTACTTCGGGACTACCTTGCCCCCAGCGGCGTAGTGCTTTCAATGCAGAACAGTATGAACGAAGAAACGATCGCTGAAGTGGTCGGCAATAGCCGCGTTCTGGGTTGCACCTTGACTCGGCTGGGGTCAGAGCTTGAAGGGCCAGGTCTAATCCATCGCTGGATGGGTCCGCCCGACGCTAACTATGCCGTATTCCGGGTCGGCGAACTGCATGGGATGCTTAGTCGACGCGTAGAAACGGTGGTGGACCTACTGTCGGGGGTCGACAAAGCCATTGCGACGCGCAACCTTTGGGGGGAGCGCTGGTCGAAACTGTCGCAAAACGCTATGGCCAGCGGTATCTCGCCCCTGACTCACCAAAGTATCAACGAACTTTTTACCTCGGAAGTGATGCTTCCAGTGATGGTCGCGCTGGTACGAGAGGCGATCACCGTTGGTCAATCCGTAGGTTATGACCTTGAGAAAATCTGCGGCATCACACTCGACGCTTGGAACGACCCGCGAGGGCTGGCTAACGGAAGTGAACTTTTCTACGGGCTAGAGGCTTGGCAACAGAACATGGGCCCCGGTGGCCAGGCGTCGACTTTGCATGACATGCGCCGCGGTCGGCGTACCGAAATCGATGCTATCAACGGACTGATCGCCCGCAAAGCCCAAGAGATGGGAGTTGAAGCCCCGATGCACACTTTACTATGCAAGCGAGTCCGCGCCCAGGAGCTCCAGCTCGGTGCCGAGGCGTCCTACCGTGAGGAAGAACTTGCTGCTGAGTTGTGGGCGGCAGCCCCCCAATCCCGCTTTTAAACAATCAGCGATTTGAGTGTTCTTGACTCGCCCGTTGATTCAATTATTTTCTTTAGAGAACACTGCAATGCACATCGTCATTTTTGGAGCGGGCAGCGTCGGCGGATATGTAGGTGGAATGATGGCCGCAGCGGGCCAAAACATTACATTGGTCGACGCGTGGCCCGAACACGTCGCGGCCATTCGAAGCAATGGATTGAAGCTATCCGGCACCCAAGGCGAGCGGGTGGTGGAGGTCAGCGCGCTGAACATCCACGAAGTTCAGAACCTGATGCGCAATCCGATCGACGTCGCATTGCTGTGTGTCAAGTCCTATGACACCGCGTGGACAACCGAACTGATCAAGGACTACCTAGCACCGTCGGGCTACATCGTCTCTATGCAGAACGGCATGAACGAAGAAATAATCGCTGAGACCGTCGGCTGGGGGAGGGTAGTGGGTTGTGTTCTCAACACCATTGGGGTTGAGATAACCGGCCCCGGCGAGATTCTCCGCTGGTTCGAGCCGGCGCAACGTGGCTACTCGGTCTTTCGCCTCGGTGAAGCACATGGCGGCATCACGCCTCGTTTGCAGGCTCTAGCGGAGGCACTTCAGGTGGTTGACAACGCCTCGGTCACTGCCAATCTTTGGGGTGAGCGCTGGTCAAAGCTTGCGAACAATGCAATGGCAAGCGCCATTGGGCCCATTGCAGGGGTTTCCCTGCGCGAAATGTATGCGGACCAGCAACTCCGACGTCTCTCGATTCGATCAGTGGTCGAGACTATTCGCATTGGTTTAGGCATGGGCCTTCAAATGGAAAAAATCTGCGGGATACCAGCGCAGGTGTGGCTTGATACCGCTGGTGCCGAGGTGCCGGACTACGATCCAGTCGAGCAAGGATTAGTCGAGTTCGAGAAGCGAATCGGTGCCGCGGGTCAGGCGTCGACGCTGCACGATCTGCGCCGGGGCCGCCGTACGGAGATTGACGCAATCAATGGGCTCGTAGCAGCTAAAGCAACTCAAATCGGAGTGCATGCTCCTCTTCATGCACTGTTGACCGCCATCACCAAGGACGTCGAGTTTGGACGCACTCCGCAAGGAAAGGCTGCGCTCGCGAACCTCTTCATTTGAATACCAATACTATCGCCTCAGGCATTATGGCGTTTGTTTCGGGGGGTACCAAACGTGCGTCGGCACATATGGCGTTTTCGGGTTGTTGTTGCAAATGTTGATTATTTTGAATGTTGCTTCATTGACGGCTAAGAATGCGCCAGTACCGAAACGCATCCAAGGCAAACCCATACGACCACAGCACAGCAGTGGCAAGAATCACATCTCGTGAAGACGGCATGAACCGCTCGGAGAACGACCTGTAGAGACCTTTAGGGTTCAACCGGTGCCAACACCTAATCCCTTTGAAAGGTGACTCACTGATCGATATAAACACAGCATTTGCCAAGAAGTGCAGTCGCGCTTATGCTGTGTCTCATAATAAAAAGGAGACTGCGATGCGAAGACGTTGCTCATTAAGCCTAGTGTTGGTCATACTTTTAGCGCCTTTCACCGAGCCGCTTTTAGCTCAAGAGTTTCCGACCAAGCAGATACGGATCATCTCACCTTATGGTCCCGGCGGTGGTAACGATACGATCGCACGGTTGCTCGCGACTAAGTTGAGCGTGGCATTTAATCAACGTGTGATCGTAGAGAACAAACCCGGAGCCAATACCATCATTGGTAACGACCTTGTCGCAAAGGCGCTGCCAGACGGTCACACCATTATTTTGAACGGTAACGGCTTTGTCACCAATCCCAGCTTTTACGCGAAGATGCCTTTTGACACGGTGAGAGACTTTTCGCCGATTGCTTTTGTGGCTTTTACTGAATTAGCGCTAGTCGCCAACAGTGCATTGCCTGCGCAGAGTGTCAAAGAGGTGATCGCGCTAGCCAAAGCTAAGCCCGCGACATTGAATTTTGGCAATACTGGGCGTGGTGGCCCCGAGCATTTGGCAGGCGTCATGTTTGGTCAGATTGCAGGTGTAGATATTGGCTCGATTCCCTATAAGGGTGCGGCTGCGGCGATCACCGATTTACTCGGCGGCCAAGTACAACTGATGATCACCGCGCTGGCAGCCGTTAAACCCCATATTAAGACCGGCCAGCTCAAGTTGATTGCCATGGCCGATGCCGATCGCTCGCCACAGTTCCTCAATGTGCCTACCATTGTCGAGTCTGGTGTAGCGGGCTTCCAAACATCAATGTGGTACGGAGTCATGGCGCCCGCCGGTACGCCCAAGGCTGTATTGCAGACACTGAATCAGCAAATCAACCAAGTCTTGCGTGAGAAAGACGTGATGGATATCTTTTCCCAGCGCGGCCTGACCTTGGGCGACGAGGCTCAGTACGGTACGCCTGAGCTTTTTAGCGCCTTTATCAAAGCGGAAATCGCTAGCGTGGCAAAAGTGGCCGGTGCTGCAGGCATTCAGCCAGAATAGGGTGACGGTATGACGAACGCGTTGAATTTACTTGAGCAGTTGCGCCAGCTTGGTGGCTTGCCAGTGCAAGCGTTGCGGCGTATGAGTATCAAGGGCGGTGATCCAGTCCTACGCACTCCACTTAGGGCGGCGGAGACTGGGGCGGCCAGTATTGCCGCTTGTGGTATGGCCGCCTCATGGCTGTGGTCGCAATCACATGGTTCGCTACAAGACGTGAGCGTGGATGCGCTCGCAGCAACAGCTGCGATGCAAAGTTATAAGTTTCTGAAGATCAATGGTCAGCCGCCTGGCTCACCAATGGACAAGTTGACGAATTCCTATCAGTTGAAAGACGGGCGTTGGTTTTATTTGCACTGTAACTTTCCCCGCTTGGCAGAAAAGAACTGCCGAGCACTTGGGGCAGAGAGGGACTCTGCATCGATGGCGGCTGCAGCGTTGAAATGGGATGGCCCAAAACTGGAACAAGCTATTTTTGAAGCTGGGGGTGTCGGTGCTTTCGTTCGCTCTGAGGCAGAGTGGCATGCCACGCCGCAAGGGATTGCGGCGACCCAAGAGCCTGCTCTCGAGATCATTCGTATCGGTGACGCTGCGCCTGAGCCCTTAACAGCTGGCGCTAGGCCGCTGTCCGGGGTGCGCGTGCTTGACCTCACTCGAGTCCTTGCCGGGCCGACTTGTGCCAAGCATCTTGCAGAACATGGTGCAGACGTTTTGAAGATATCGCGTAAAGGTTTGGCCGATTCCGGTATCCTTGATCTAGATACTGGTCTAGGAAAACTCTCCACATTTCTCGATATGGGTGATGCGGCGCAGCTGCAAAATTTACGCGACCTAATTAAGGATTGCGATGTCTTTTCGCAGGCCTACCGGCCAGGTACGCTTGCCGAGCGGGGCCTGTCGCCCAAAGACTTGGCTCAGTTGCGGCCTGGTATCGTTTATGTCACGCTGAATGCGTGGGGGTTTGATGGCCCTTGGAGCGATCGGCGGGGCTATGATACGGTTGTTCAGGCTGCAAACGGGATGGCCTACGTTGGCGCTACGGAACGCCCAGTCTTTACGCCCGTTGCGCAGCAGGACTATGTAGCAGGTTATTTGATGGCCTACGGCGCGATGGTCGCTCTTTCAAAGAGAGTGACTGAAGGCGGATCATGGTTAGTTCGTGTGTCGCTGGCTGGTGTGGGTGAGTGGATACGCAAACAAGGTAGCGTTGCTGAGTCGGCGTATGAAGCACTGCCAACGCAAGTCCCTAAAAACTTAGTGCAACCCTGGTTGCAGCAATCCAACTCCTTTGCCGGCGAGTTGACGCACCTTGGTCCAGTGATCAGTATGTCTGACACCCCACTTCGATGGGCGCGGCCAGTGGTTGAATTGGGGTCCTCTCGCGCAGTATGGCCCGAACGTTCGCCCACACTATGAACATACGCTCTCTATTTCTTGGGGTGATCGTTAGTGTGCTGATCAGCACCTTCGCGTATGCGCAGAGCGACTATCCCAATAAATCAATTGCAATCATCGTTCCTGGCGCACCAGGCGGTGGTGGCGATTTCACTGCTCGCTTGCTTGCTGATGATCTGAGCAAAGCGATCGGCAAACCAGTAGTTGTAGAAAATCGCGCGGGAGCAGGTGGCAATATTGCCGCAACCTATGTGGCACGCGCGCAACCTGACGGTTACACCCTGCTGCTGGCCTACTCGGGGACTCATGTGGTCAATCCGGCGATGTTTAACAGCCTGCAATGGGACCCCGTTAAGAGCTTTGTGCCGATCGCACTATTGATTACCTCGCCGCAAGTGATCGCAATCAGCAACAAGGTACCGGCTAAAACGCTTAGTGAGTTCGTGGTGTGGGCCAAGGCCAATCCCGGAAAAATAAACTATGCGTCATCGGGTAACGGTAGCGTGCAGCACATTGGGTCTGAACTGCTGGCAATGCGCACCGGTGTTGAGATGGTCCACGTTCCGTACAAGGGCGCAGGAGCCGCCTTGACTGATGTGCTTTCTGGTCAAATCGATCTTTTGATCACCACTCCGCCGGCGCTTGTCTCGCACCTACGTGCGGGTAGTCTGCGTGCACTCGCCATTGCGAGCAAGCAACGTCATGTCATGTTGCCAGATGTGCCAACAACCTCTGAGTCTGGCGTCAACGATGTCGAACTTGATGCATGGTTCGCACTCTATGCGCCAACCGGTACGCCGTCGACCATTGTGAAGCGTTTGACTATCGAAATCGGAAAAATTGTGCAGTCGACTCTTTTTCAGCGACGCGCCGAAGATGCGGGAACCTACGCGACCTATCTGGATTCGGCTCAGTTAGAAAACTTTACACGTACGGAGCTGCTCTATTGGTCAGCAGTTATCCAAAAGCTTAAGATTAAGTCTGAGTAGCCCACGCAACATCATGGCAGGCCCCGAGCACTCACACTTTGCCAGTTGTATGGGTAATGCTGTTTGTATTTCTTTGCCATGACTGGGTATCGAACGTCGTAGGGCTGAAAGCGATGATCTGCCTACCCTTCGGCTAATTGTATTGATTGCTTTAAATTTTTTTCAACAGGAGTTTATACAGATGCCTCAAGACAAACTTTACGAAGACGGAATGAAGGTTCGCCGTCATATTTTAGGTAACGCTCACGTAGATAAGGCTAGCGCACTGACGACAGACGTTAACCGTGAGTTCCAAGAATTGATTATTCGTTATGGATGGGGCGAGATCTGGACGCGGCCAGGACTTGACTATCGTGAGCGTCGTATCCTCGTCATCGGCACGATGATGGCATTGGGCCGTTGGGAAGAATTTCGGATGCATCTACGAGCAGCCCTTGAGGGTGGGTTTGCGCTTAGCGATCTCAAAGAAATTTTTCTGCAACAAGCCATCTATTGTGGTGTACCGATCGCTAACACGGCTCATCACCATCTTGCAGATATTATGGCCGAGCTTCAAGCAAAGGGAGTAAAAATCACAGGGCTTTGATGGGCACAGTGCGCATCCCGATCAACAGAGGGCCTTTTCTATTGAATTCTGTTCAGTGAGCGGAATTACTCGGGTTGAATGTTCATCGCTTTGGCGATTGCGGCCGTTTGCTCAAGTGCCGTTCGTACAAATCGCGAAAACTTTTCTGGTGTGTCATAGTCGCTCGTTGCGGGGCTCAACCCCTCGCTTCTAAACCATTCAAGTGTGTCGGGCTCATTGAGAACGCTTTGAATGGAGGTGGCCAGTTTTTTGATGACTGCCTGAGGCGTGCCACCTGTGGTCATGAGACCGTACCATAGAAAAGCCTCATAGCCTGGGATGCCCGCTTCATCGAGCGTTGGTACGTCGGGATAAGCCGCAGAGCGAGTTTTGGTGGCAACACCAAATAGTTTTAATTTTCCGGATTTAATGTGCGCATGAACGATCGGTAGCGGTGCCATCATCATTTGCACATGGCTACCCAGTAAGTCAGCTAGGGCAGGGCCCGATCCCTTATAAGGCACTGCCTCGACTTTGACGTTCGCTAATTGATTGAAAATAACTGAGGCGAAATGATCAGGTCCACCATAGCCGGAAGTGCCAAAGTTCAATCTTCCCGGATATACATGAATATACTCAAGCAGGGCCTTTACGTTTTTTGGCTCAATCGTGGGCGAAACCACGAGTCCTAACTGTGAAAAACCAACAAAACTGACCGGCACAATATCTTTTACCGTATCAAACGTCATGGTACGGTAGAAACTTGGATTAATGACAAAGCCGTTTCCGTTTAAGATGAGTGTGTAGCCATCGGGTGCTGATTTGGCGACATAGTCATTGCCAATCATGGTGTTGGCACCGGGTCGGTTATCCACTAAGACATGCTGACCAACGACCTTCGCAAGCTTTTCGGCAAGCATACGTGCGATTCTGTCATTCCCGCCGCCTGTTGAGTAGGGCGAGACGATACGCAAGGCGCGCGTCGGAAACTCTTGCGCGCTGGTGATGCTGGTACACAGCAAGAGGCTGAGTGCACAAAATGCTCGAATAATTAATTTAGCGTGCAGCATGTTTATGACCATTCGGTTCGTTGACGATCTGATACTTAGTTTGTTGGGGGGTGCGGTTGAATACTGACCACCTATGTTGGACAGTATTCTGGGCACTTCAGTACAGCGTCATCATCGACACAGCGGTAAATCCGGTAAGGTCCTGCTTGAGTGTTTAAGTTAGTCTATGGAAATTTTCGCATTCTTAACGACATTTCCCACTCGGATATTTTCAGAGCGTACAAAATCGGTCAGTTGTTTTTGATTCATAAAATTAGGATCAAGGCCGCCTCTCGTTAGCTCTTCACGCACCTTGGGATTTTCAACGACAGCTTTTAACGCCGCAGTCAATTTGTCGGCACGGTCAGCAGGAATATTCGCAGGTCCCAATACGCCCATCCACGAAATCCAGGATTGCACACCCTGCTCAACCATTGTCATGAGCTGTGGTGCGGCAGCGAGTCTATTTTGACTTGAAACACCCAGGATCTTTGCTTTTCCTGCGTTGTGATGAGGCAACGCAACGACCGCAGGCACAAAGACTGAGTCAACCTGCCCTCCCAGAACCGCTGTCATAGCGGGTGCCGCGCCTTGAAAAGGAACATGCAACATCTGACTGCCTGTCTGAGCCAAGAACATTTCAGTCGCTAGGTGGCTTGAGCTGCCGATTCCCCAAGATGAGTAAGTCATCTTTGAGGCAGGATCTTTGCCCTTCTGGATAAACTGTTTTAAATCTCCTGGATTGTTCTGGGGATTCACAACTAGAACTAAAGGGAAAAACCCGACCATACCAATGTTCGTGAAGTCCTTATTCACATCATAGCGAGCTGTCTTGGGAGAAACCAGTGGACTCACAATATAGGAGTCGGCAATGAAAACAATCGTGTAACCATCCGGCGCTGATTTGACCAGCATATCGGTACCGATCAGACCTGTTGCTCCGGCTCGATTTTCAACGACAACGGGCTGTCCCAATACATCTGACATGTGCTTAGCAACAATGCGCCCCAAGACATCTGAGCCACCGCCAGGAGGCCAGGGAATAATCATTCTGATGGGTTTGTCAGGGTAGCTCGCCAAGGCAAGGCTACTCAATCCTGTTGTTAAAACGACCAAAACGGCTTGCAGTAAACGCAACGCCCAAAGTCTGAAAATTTGCAAGATCATCTCCTTTTTGATTATTCGCGGATTTTAATAATCAACCCACCTTTAGTGAGTGCTTCCTGAAGACTAGGCTCTTTTCCGGCCTGTATCAAGGCTTTCGCAAAAGTTGGGGGTGCGGCGTAAACCAGTCCAAGTTTTTAGCCGCACCGCCCTTGGTGACGTATTGGTTGCCCCAATTACTCAAGGCGGCGATGACGCGCTAGCGCGACTGCAAGCCATCGTCGAATAGCACGAATACTATAAAAGTCTTAGCCCCCTTGAAATCCCCAAAACAACCCTTATAATTAGCACTCGACCCCAGTGAGTGCTAACAACTCACGAAGGCGTTTTCCAACAACCTTAATTTTTTGTAACAGGAGTTCTACATGGCCCTGCGTCCCCTGCACGATCGCGTGATCGTCAAACGCCTGGACAACGAGCGCACCACTGCCTCGGGCATCGTTATCCCTGAAAGCGCGGCTGAAAAGCCCGATCAAGGTGAAGTGCTAGCCGTTGGTCCCGGCAAACAAACTGAAGATGGCAAAGTCCTGAAAATGGACGTCAAAGTCGGCGACAAAGTTTTGTTCGGCAAATATGCCGGCCAAACAGTCAAAGTTGATGGCGAAGAAGTCCTGGTCATCCGCGAAGAAGAAATTCTCGCTGTTGTCCAGTAATCCACAGAATACGAAGGAAACCTAAATGGCTGCCAAGCAAGTTCTATTCGGCGATGACGCACGCGTGCGCATCGTCCGTGGCGTAAATATCCTCGCCAATGCTGTAAAAACCACCCTCGGTCCTAAAGGCCGTAACGTTGTGCTCGAGCGTTCGTTCGGCGCCCCAACCGTCACTAAAGACGGCGTGTCGGTTGCTAAAGAAATCGAACTCAAAGACAAATTTGAAAACATCGGCGCCCAGTTGGTGAAAGAAGCCGCCTCAAAGACTTCTGACAACGCTGGCGACGGCACCACCACTGCAACAGTGTTGGCGCAGTCGATTGTTGTTGAAGGCCTCAAGTATGTGGCTGCCGGCATCAACCCAATGGATTTGAAGCGCGGTATCGACAAAGCGGTCGCCGTTGCTGTTTCAGAACTCAAAAAACTGTCAAAGCCTTGCACGACAACCAAAGAAATCGCCCAAGTTGGCTCAATTTCGGCTAACAGCGATTTCTCGATCGGCAAAATCATTGCAGATGCAATGGATAAAGTCGGTAAAGAAGGCGTGATCACTGTCGAAGACGGCAAGTCGCTCGACAACGAACTTGACGTCGTTGAAGGCATGCAGTTTGACCGCGGCTATTTGTCGCCATACTTCATCAACAACCCTGACAAACAAGTGTCAGCGTTGGAAGATCCGTATGTTCTGATCTATGACAAAAAAGTCAGCAATATTCGTGATCTGCTGCCCGTGCTTGAGCAAGTTGCCAAGTCGAGCCGCCCACTGCTGATCGTGGCTGAAGACGTCGAAGGCGAGGCTTTGGCCACGCTGGTCGTCAACAACATCCGTGGCATCCTCAAAACCACCGCTGTGAAAGCGCCTGGTTTCGGTGATCGTCGCAAAGCCATGCTTGAAGACATCGCCATCCTCACCGGTGGTACCGTCATTTCTGAAGAAACCGGTATGTCGCTTGAAAAAGCCACACTGGCAGAACTCGGTCAGGCTAAGCGTATTGAAGTCGGCAAAGAAAACACCATCATCATCGACGGTCATGGCGATGCCAAGTCAATCGAAGCACGTGTCAAGCAGATTCGTGTTCAGATCGACGAAGCCACTTCTGACTACGATCGTGAAAAATTGCAAGAGCGCGTGGCCAAGTTGGCCGGCGGTGTTGCCGTGATTCGCGTCGGTGCTGCTACCGAAGTCGAAATGAAAGAAAAGAAAGCTCGCGTTGAAGATGCTCTGCATGCCACACGCGCTGCGGTCGAAGAAGGTATCGTTCCTGGCGGTGGCGTTGCGTTGATTCGCACACGCGCTGTCGTGTCGAAGCTTAAAGGTGACAACGCTGACCAAGACGCAGGCATCAAGCTTGTGTTGCGCGCCATCGAAGAGCCATTGCGCATCATCGTTGCAAACGCTGGTCACGAGCCAAGCGTTGTGGTCAACGAAGTTGCAAACGGTTCAGGTAACTACGGCTTTAACGCCGCCACCGGTGAGTACGGTGACTTGGTCGAGCAAGGTGTGTTGGATCCAACTAAAGTCACACGCACTGCATTGCAAAATGCAGCGTCTGTTGCCAGCTTGTTGCTGACAACTGAAGCGGCTGTCTGCGAACTGGCTGAAGACAAGCCAGCTGGCGGCGGTGGTATGGGTGGTGGTGATATGGGCGGCATGGGTGGAA